>NZ_CP073078.1:319500-639000 GCF_018135625.1 Phenylobacterium montanum | reverse complement strand
GAAGGCGTTCCCGGTGTTCGACCTCTCGGGCGTCGACGTGCTGCGCGGCCCGCAAGGCACCCTGTTCGGCCGCAACACCCCGGCCGGCGTGGTCAAGCTGGACTCGGCCAAGCCGACCGACAGCTTCGGCGGCTATGGCTCGCTGTCCTACGGCAGCTTCAACACGGTCAACGCCGAGGGCGCGGTCAACCAGCCGCTGGGCGATGGTTTCAGCGCCCGCCTGTCGGCCCTGGTCGAGCATCGCGACAACTGGGTGCACAACACCGCCACTGGCCCGCTGGTGTTCACGCCGCACAAGCTGGAAGGCTATACCGACATCGCCGCCCGGCTGCAGATCGCCTATGACAATGGCGGCCCGTTCACGGCCCTGCTCAACATCCACGGCCGCGACCTGGACGGCACGCCGCGGGTGTTCCGCGCCGGCGCCTTCCAGCCTGGCAGCAACAACTTCGCCCCCGGCTTCGACGTCTACAAGGTGGCCCTCGACGGCCCGTCGGCCCAGACCCTGCGCTCGGGCGGCATCGACCTGCACCTGAACTACAAGTTCGCGGGCCTTGGCGTGCTGCACTCGATCACCGCCTTCGAAGCGGCCAAGGTGCGCAGCGTCGGCGACATCGACGGCGGCGCCAACTATGTGGGCTTTCCGGCGACCGGGCTGAACAACGCCCTGTTCTGGGACGCGACCGGCGACAAGGCCACGCCCAAGGAGTTCAGCCAGGAGCTGCGCTTCGAGACCGAGCAGTTCGGCAAGTGGCGCGGCCAGGTCGGCCTCTACTATTTCAACCAGCGCCTGACCTATGACGAGATCGACTACGCCCAGCCGACCCTGGCCAATCCGCGCCTGGTGATCGACAGCACCGTCGGCCACCTGAACCACAACGAGAACTTCGGCGCCTTCGCCTCGGTCGAGTACAAGGCCACCGACGCCCTGACCGTCCGCGGCGGGCTGCGCTATTCCAACGACGACAAGAACGACAAGATCTGGGGCAACGCCCTGTTCCCCGCCGTGCCCGTGCAGGCCAACGGCAATATCGTGCCGGTCACCACCAAGGTCAGCGGCGACAATGTCTCGGGCGACCTCAGCGCGACCTATGTGGTCACCCCGCACGTCAACCTCTACGCCCGCGTCGCCACCGGCTATCTCGGCCCGGCGATCCAGGACCGGGTCAATTTCGGCTCGGTGCCGGACACGGCGCGCAATGAGACCACCACCTCGGGCGAAATCGGGGTCAAGGCCCAACTGTTCGATCGCCGCGTGCACATCGACTTCGACATCTACGCCAACGAAACCAAGGACCTGCAGCTGACCGCCGTCGGCGGCGCGGTCAATTCGGCGGCGCTGCTGAACGCCAAGAAGGTGGTCGGGAACGGCGTCGAGACCGACATCCAGGCCCGGCCGATCGACAACCTGACCCTGACCGCCGGCGTCAGCCACAACTTCACCAAGATCGAGGACGGGACCATCTCGGTCGCCCCCTGCGGCGCCGGCAATTGCACCGTCACCGATCCGCTGAACGCCCAGGGCAACGCGATCCTGAACGGCAATCCCCTGCCCCAGGCGCCGCAATGGGTGGCCAACTGGACCGCCCGCTACGGCATTCCGATGGCGAACGGCGGCGAGGTGTTCGCCTATACCGACTGGTCCTATCGCAGCGAGCTGAACTACTTCCTCTACACGGCCAAGGAGTTCACCAGCCGGCCGGAACTGCAGGGCGGCCTGCGCGTGGGCTACCTGACCCCGCGCAAGACCGAGTTCGCGGTGTTCGTGCGCAACATCACCAACCAGATCCGCGCCGAAAGCGCGATCGACTTCAACAACCTGACCGGCATGGTCAACGACCCGATCACCTGGGGCGTAGCGGTGAAGTCGAAGTTCTAGGTGGATAGAGCCCTTCCCTCATCGAGGGGGAAGGGCTCTAACTCCAGCTCGTCCGCCCGATCAGGCCCATGCCGTCGGCGATGTCGCCGGCGATGGCGCGGCGCAGGCTATCGGCGTCGCCGGCCTCGATGGCGTCCAGCGCCACCCGGTGCTGGTCGACCAGGTTGGCGGTGCCATAGCGGCCATAGACCACCCGCATGAACGGGCCGAACTGCAGCCACAGCGTCTCGATCAGCCGATTCAGGGTCGGCCGGTTGTTGGCGCGGTACAGGGCGAAGTGGAACTCGAAGTTCTTCTCCATGTAGCCGATGACGTCGCCATTCTCCATGGCGGTGTCCAAGGCGGCGTCGATCTCGCGCAGCTGCTTCATCTTGGCCGGCGTGATGTGCGGCAGGGCCTGGACCGCGGCCTCCGGCTCCAGCAGCAGGCGGCAGTCCAGCAGGTCCGTGAACCGCTCTGGGTTCATCGGCGGCACTTCGATCTTGCGCTTGGAGCGGATCGCCACCGCCCCTTCCGCCGCCAGGCGGCTCAGCGCGTCGCGGACCGGCATCTGGCTGACGCCCAGCTCGAGCGCCAGGCCGCGGGTCGAGAGGCCGACGCCCGGGACGATCTTGCCTGTGATCATGCGCCGGCGAAGGTCGTCGTAGATGCTGGCGTGCAGCACCGGCTCGACTGCCGGCTCCAAGTCCTCGACCTCGGCGACCGATTGCGCCTTGCTCTTCCCCGTCGAGGCGTTCGCCATCGGCACCCCTGTCGCTCAGCTTGCTCCGTCCGCGGATTGCGGGCTGGAAACGACATATAACTGCGATCCCACATTTTCGGTAGCGCGGCTTATGCGGCGCATGATCTCACACGGGGATCGCGCTTTTCGCTCAAGCTTCGCAGTGGGTTTGCGATCACAGGCCGCCTGTGACCGGAAATTCTAGCCGGCCTGAGGTCAGGGCCTCGCCGCCCCTCAATTCGCATCGCGGCCCGGAATTTGGCGGATAGAGCCCTTGCGGGCGATGACTCGACCCCGCTTGACGCACCCCCGGGGGACAGGCGATCTTACTGCTATCACAAATCACCGAGCGCCTCCCCCATGTCCGAGTTGAAGAAGTGGATCGAGCAGCGGGGGATCAGCGAAGTCGAATGCCTGATTCCCGACATGAACGGGGTGCTGCGCGGCAAGGTGCTGCCGGCCGCCAAGCTGGTGCAGGCTGAGACCGACGCCTCGCTGCGCCTGCCCTCCAGCGTGTTCGCCGTCACCGTGACCGGCGAATATGCCGACACCGACGATGAGGACGAGGCCTATTCCGACCCGGACATGGTCCTGCACCCGAATGCAGACACCCTGCGCGTAGCCCCGGGCTTCAAGACCCCGACGGCCTACGTGTTCGCCGACGCGCATCACAGCGACGGCTCGCCCTGGGCCTCTTCGCCTCGTCAGGTGCTGCAGCAGGTGATGAAGCTCTATGCCGAGCGGGGGTGGAAGCCGATCGTGGCGCCGGAGCTGGAATTCTACCTCACCGCCCTCAATCCCGATCCCGACCTGCCCCTGACCCCGCCCACCGGCCGTTCGGGTCGGGCCGAGACCTCGCCGCAGCCCTATGGCCTGGAAGCCATCACCGAGTACGAGGACCTGATCGAGACCATCTACGAATATTCCGAGGCCGCCCAGCTCGACGTGGACACCATGATCCACGAGAGCGGCACCGCCCAGCTGGAGGTCAATTTCCTGCACGGCGAGCCGGTGCGCCTGTCCGACCAGGTCCTGGTGTTCAAGCGCATTGTGCGCCAGGTGGCCCTCAAGCACGGCGTCTACGCGACCTTCATGGCCAAGCCGATGGAGAACCAGCCCGGCAGCGCCATGCACCTGCACATCTCGATGAACAGCACCGCCAGCGGCGTGAACCTGTTCGCCGACGACGCCGGCGCCGACAGCCAGATGTTCCGCCACTTCGTCGGCGGGCTGCAGAAATACCTGCCCGAGATCTCGCCCCTGTTCGCGCCCAATGTGAACTCGTTCCGCCGCATGCGGCCCAGCCACTCGGCGCCGATCAACGTGCAGTGGGGCTATGACAACCGCTCTTGCGGCCTGCGCGTGCCGATCTCGGACCGGGAGAACCGGCGGATCGAAAACCGCCTGCCGGGCGCGGACGCCAATCCCTACCTGGCCATCGCCGCGGCCCTGATCGCCGGCTATCTGGGCATGGAGCAACAGATCGAGCCCAGCGCCCAGGCGACCGGCAACGCCTACCACTACGCCCGCACCCTGCCCAAGACGCTGGAAGAGGCGCTGGAGCGGTTCAACGCCTGCGAGCCGGTCAAGGAACTGCTTGGCCAGTACTTCTTCCGCGCGTTCACCACCATCAAGCAGGCCGAGCTGGAGGCGTTCCAGGGCGTGATCAGTTCGTGGGAACGCGACCACCTGCTGCTCAAGGTCTGACCATGGGCTTCAACCAGTCCCTGAACATGGACCGGTCGTACTATGTGGCGACCGCCCACGACGCCCCAAGCCACCCGCAGCTGACGGGCGAGACCGAGGCCGATCTGGTGGTGGTCGGCGGCGGGGCCACGGGCCTGTCGGCCGCCCTGCATGCGGCCGAGGCCGGGCTTAGCGTTGTGCTGCTGGAAGGCGGCCGAATCGGCTGGGGCGCCTCGGGCCGCAACGGCGGCCAGATGATCCCCGGGCTGCGCAAGGGCGCGCTGGAACTGATTCAGGCCTACGGCCGCGAGCGGGCCCAGGCCCTGTTCCACACCGCCCTGGAAGCCCGCGATCTGGTGGGCGATTTGATCCGCAAGCACGCGATCGACTGCGATCTGGTCGAGGCCGGGCATCTCCTGGGCGCGGTCAAGGCCGGCGACATCGGCCATCTCGAGGACGAGGTGCGCTGCCTGGCCGAGGTGATGGGCTATCGCGACGCCGAATTCCTGACCGCCGACCAGGCCCGCGCCCACGTCGACACCCCCTATGCCGCAGGCCTGCTGGACAGGCGCGGCGGCCATTTCCACACCCTGAACTTCACCCTCGGCCTAGCGCGGGCGGCCACGAGCGCCGGCGTGCGCATCTTCGAGCGATCGGTGGCGACGAGCCTGAAGCAGGACGGCAAGGTGCGGATCGGCACGGCCCAGGGCGGTGTCACCGCCCGGCACGCCATCCTGGCCGGCGACGCCCTCCTGACCGGCCTGATGGGTCGGGTGAACAGCCGCATCATGCCGGTGGCCAACTATGTGGTGGCGACCGAGCCACTGGCCGAGATCGAGACGCTGATCCCGACCAATGTGGCCGTGTCCGACACCCGCTTCGTGGTCAACTACTACCGGCGCACCGCCGACGGCCGGATCCTGTTCGGCGGCGGCGAGCGCTACACCCCCGATCCGCCGCGAGACATGGCCGCCTTCACCCGTCCGCACCTGGAGGGGACCTTCCCCCAGCTGAAAGGCGTCAAGATCGACTACGCCTGGGGCGGGCTGGTTTCGGTCACCACCAGCCGTCTGCCGCATGTCGGCCGCCAGGGCGAGGTGCTGTTCGCCCATGGCTATTCCGGCATGGGCGCCATCCTCTCGACTCTGGGCGGCAAGCTGATGGTCGAGGCGATCGGCGGCAACGCCAGCCGCTTCGACCTCTTCGCCGGGGTCGAGCCCATGGCTTTCCCGGGCGGCATGGCCCTGCGCGGGCCGCTGCACGTGCTGGGCATGCTCTGGTACGCCCTGCGAGACCGGCTGTGACGCGCAGAGGAGGAGCCATGGGCGGCGGCCGGGAGCGAGACAAGGCGCTGGGCATGGACCGCCCTATCGACCGCCGCGATTTCCTGAACGGGGTCGCGGTCGCGGTCGGCGCGCTCGGGACCGGCGCCCTCGCCGGCGGCCCGGCCTTGGCCCAGGCCGGGATAGCCTGGCCACAGGACCAACTGGGCTACTACCCGCCGAACCTGACCGGCCTGCGCGGCAGCCATCCAGGCAGCTTCGAGCCCGCCCACGCCCTGCGCGACGGCGCCTTCTGGCAGGGCCAGGGCGCGCCGCAGGACACTACCGAACGCTATGACCTGGTCATCGTCGGCGGCGGCATCAGCGGACTTTCGGCCGCCTGGTTCTATCGCCAGGCCAGGCCGTCGGCGCGCATCCTGATCCTGGACAATCACGACGACTTCGGCGGCCACGCCAAGCGCAATGAATACCGCCTGGACGGCAAGCTGCACCTGATGAACGGCGGCACGCTGGAGATCGACAGCCCCCGCCCCTACAGCCCGGTCGCCGACGGCCTGCTGAAATCCCTCGGCGTCGAGCCCGAGGCTCTGGCCAAGGCCTGCGACCGGCCGCAAGTCTATGAAAGCCTGGGCCTGAAGCGGGCGATTTTCTTCGACAAGGAGACCTTCGGCGAGGACCGGCTGGTGGCCGGCGACCCCAGCGAGGACGACGAGTCGGCCAGCGCCGAGACCTGGCGCGCCTTCCTGGCCCGCTGCCCGCTGTCGCCGACCGCGCAGAGCGAGATCCTGCGCATCGAGACGGCCGAGACCGACTACCTGCCGGGCCTGTCGTCGGACGAGAAGAAGGCTCGGCTGTCGCGCCTCAGCTACCGCGACTTCCTGCTGGCCATCGTCAAGGCCGATCCCAGCGTCATTCCGTTCTATCAGGCCCGCACCAATGACGAGCAGGGCGTGGGTATCGACGCCCTGTCGGCGCTGGACTGCTGGGCCTTCGGCCTGGCGGGGTTCCAGGGCCTGGGGCTGAAGCCAGGCTCGGCGCCGCACATGGGCTTCACGCCGGCCGGCTATGCCGACGGCGGCTCCTACAAGTTCCACTTCCCGGACGGCAACGCCAGCATCGCCAGGCTGCTGGCGCGCAAGCTGGTCCCCGCCGCCCTGCCCGGCCAGGACGCCCAGGACATTGTCACCGCCAGGTGCGACTACGCCCAGCTCGACAAGCCGGACAATCCGGTGCGCATCCGCCTCTCCAGCATCGTGGTTCGGGCCCGCAATGTCGGTGAACCGGCCACGTCCACCGGAGTCGAGCTGGCCTATGTCCGGGGCGGCAAGCTCTACAGCGTGCGCGCCGGGGCCTGCGTCATGGCTTCGTGGAACATGATGATCCCCTATATCTGCCCGGAACTTCCCGAGACGCAGAAGGCGGCGCTGCACGAGCTGGTCAAGACGCCGCTGATCTACACCACCGTGGCGCTGCGCAACTGGACCGCTTTCCACAAGCTCGGCTTTCGCCGCGCCTACGCCCCCGGGGCCTACTACTGCTCGGTGGGCCTGAATGCGGCGGTCGACATCGGCGCGTACAAGGCCGAGCGCTCGCCCGAGCGGCCGATCCTGGTCCACCTGACGCGCACCCCCTGCGTCCCCGGCCTGCCGGAAATGGACCAGAACCGCGCCGGGCGGGCCGAGATCCTGGGGACCTCGTTCGAGACCTTCGAGCGCAATACCCGCGACCAGCTGGCGCGCGTCCTGAGGCCGGCTGGATTCGATCCGGCGCGCGACATCCTGGGAATCACGGTCAACCGCTGGCCGCACGGTTATGCGCCCGAATTCAACCCGCTGTTCGATGAGGACCTGCCCACCGAACGGCAGCCCAATGTGATCGGCCGCGCCCGTTTCGGCCGCATCGTCATCGCCAATTCCGACTCCGGACGCGGCGCCTATACCGACATCGCCATCGACCAGGCCCACCGGGCGGTCGGCGAGCTTCTGGCCCTTTGATGCGGAGCCCCATGCTGCCTCTTCGCTGCACGACCGCCCTCGCCGCCCTACTCCTGGCCGGCGCCGCTTCGGCCGCCCCGGCCGACCTGATCGTCAAGAACGGCCGAATCCATACGGTCGATCCGGCTCGGCCGGAGGCCCAGGCCCTGGCGGTCAGCGGCGGCAAGATCGTCTATGTCGGCGACGAGGCCGGGGCGGCGGCTTTCGCCGGCCCCAAGACGCAGATCGAGGACCTGCACGGCCGGCGGGTGCTGCCAGGGTTGGTCGACGCCCATATCCATCCCTTGGACACCGTGCAGTTCGACACCTGCGACCTGAAAAGCCAGGCGATGAGCCTGGCCGAGCTCTCCGCCTTCGTGAAGGACTGCGTCAGCCGCTACCACATCGCTCCGGGGCAATGGCTGAACGTCGAGCAGTGGAACTTTTCCAACGGCAACCAGCCGGACCCGGCCCACCCTACCCTGCGCGCGGCCCTGGACCAGGCGGCGGGCGACCGGCCGATCCAGCTGAAGGGCAACGACGGGCATCACGGCGGCTTCAACAGCGCGGCCCTGGCCCTGGCGCGTAACGCCAAAGGCCAGACCGTGGGCTTCAGCAAGGCGACTCTGGCCGGGGACTTCGCCGCCTATGGCAAGCTGATCGGGGTCGACGCCGCCGGCGAGCCCAATGGCGGCGTTAACGAGGATGCTCGCTCGGCCATGGGCCTGGCCGACGTGGCGGTCGGCAATGTCCAGGCCGTGATCGCCGAACCGGAAAAGGTGATGCAGGTCCTGAACGGCGACGGCATCACTGCTGTCCAGGACGCCATGGTCACCCCCAGCATGTACGCCTTCTACGACAAGCTGCAGGCGCGGGGGACGCTGACCGTGCGCGCAACCCTGGCGCAATACTATGACCCCGACGCCCACCGGCTGGCCGACGGCCGCGTCGACTATGACGGTCTGGTGGCCGAGGCGCTGAAGGTGAAGGCGAAATATTCCGCCAACCCCTTGATCCGCGCCGACGCGGTCAAGCTGTTCGCCGACGGCGTGCTGGAGGGCGATCCCAATGCCGTGCCCCCGACCGCGCCAGAATCCCCGTCTCTGAAGCCCTATCTGCAGCCGATTTTCGGCAAGGACGCCAAGGGCGAGATGACCGTGAAGGGCTATGTCGACCTGGACAGCCCCGCCTGCCATGCGGTTCAGGCCGCGCCACAGCGTTATGACGACGCCTCTGCGGCCAGCGACTTCCTCAAGGCCAACGGCTTCCACCCGGCCCAATGCTTCGCGACCAGCGGAAAGCTGCAACACGATCCCGAGGTGATCGCCGAATACCTGAAGCGGATGCACCTGGCCGGCTTCACCCTGCACGTCCACGCCATTGGCGACCGGGCGATCAAAACGACCATCGACGCCATCGAGGCCGCGCGCGCCGCTGACGGGAACGCCAGCCGGCCCGACACCATCGCTCACCTGCAACTGCCCGCGCCCGAGGATATCGCCCGCATCGGCAAGGACCACCTGTTCGTGGCCTTCACCTATGCCTGGGCCTATACCGACCCGGAATACGACCTCTCGGTGATCCCGTTCGTCGACCGGGTCAAAGACGGCTCCTACGCCGCCCTGCACGACCCGGCGAACGACTACGAGCGTGATGCCTATCCCGTTCGGTCGATCAAGGCGGCGGGCGGGGTCCTGGCGGCAGGCTCGGACGCCCCGGTCGACACCCGGGATCCACGCCCCTTCATAAACATGCAGATGGCTGTGACCCGGGCGCAGCCCGGCCTGCCGGCCCTGAACCCCAAGGAGTCCATCACCCTGCCCGAGGCGATCGAAGCCTATACCCTGGGCGGCGCCCGCGCCTTGGGCCGTCAAGATGAGTTCGGTTCGCTCAGCCTCGGCAAGTCGGCCGACTTCATCGTGCTCGACCAGGACATTCTCGGCGTCCCGATCGACAAGGTCGGCCAGACCAAGGTGCTGCAGACCTGGTTCATGGGGCGCAAGGTGTTCGAACGTCCCGCCACCACGCAATAAAAAGACTCGCCCGACCGGACCGCCTGCGACAACACTCGCCCCTACGTCCCAGCTTACCCTCTGGAGGAATCGCCGTGCTTCGCCGAACCACCCTCGCCATCCTGGCCATAGCCTTCGCCCTGCCGGCAGTGGCCCAGGCCGCCGGCGATCCCGCCAAGGGCGCGACCCTGTTCAAGCAGCGCTGCGGCATGTGCCATGTGAACACGGCTGGGGCTACGCCGACAGCCGCCCCCAACCTGTTCGGGGTGGTGGGGCGCAAGGCGGCCTCGACCAGCTTCAACTATTCGGACGCCCTGAAAGCCTCGGGCCTGACCTGGACTCCGGCCAATATCGACAGTTTCATCACCGCTCCGAACAAGAAGGTGCCCGGCACGCGCATGGTGATCAGCGTGCCGGCGGCCCCGGACCGGGCCGACCTGATCGCCTATCTCCAGACGCTGAAGAAATAGCCATGACCAAGGTGATCGTGAACGGAGAGACGCGGGTCTTCGAAGGCGAAGCCGACATGCCTCTGCTCTGGTGGCTGCGTGACGAACTCGGCCTGATGGGGACCAAATTCGGCTGCGGCGAGTCGCTCTGCGGGGCCTGTACGGTGCATCTGGAGGGGGCTGCGGTCAGGGCCTGCCAGACCCCGGTGAGCGCCGCCGACGGGCTTCACGTCACCACGATCGAGGGGCTGTCGGCCAAGGGCGATCACCCCTTGCAGATCGCCTGGCAGGATCTGGGCGTGCCGCAGTGCGGCTTCTGCCAGGCCGGCCAGATCATGCAGGCGGCGGCGCTCTTGAAGGACGTGCCGCATCCGACCGATGCGGACATCGACGGGACCATGGCCGGCAATATCTGCCGTTGCGGGACCTATCCGCGCATCCGAGCGGCGATCAAGCAGGCGGCGGGGGTCAAGGCATGAACAAGCTGGTCTCGTCCCGGGCACTGCCCGACCTGGAGAACCTGAGCCGCCGTGGCGTCCTGATGGGCCTTGGCGGCGGCCTGGTGCTGGCTGTGGGCCTGAAGGGGCGCGCCTTCGCCGACGATCCGCCGAAATACGGCGCCGACGGCGACGACAATGGTTGGCGCGACGATCCGCGGCTGTTCATCGCTATCGGCGAAGACGGCCAGGTCACCCTGACCACTCACCGCCAGGAGATGGGCCAGGGCATCAAGACCAGCCTCGCCCTGGTGCTGGCCGACGAACTGGAGGCCGACTTCGCCCGCGTGAAGGTGGTCCAGGCCGACGGCGACGAAGCGAAGTACGGCAACCAGGACACCGACGGCTCGCGCAGCATGCGCCACTATTTCGGCCCCATGCGCCGCGCCGGCGCCGCCGCGCGGACCATGCTTGAGCAGGCCGCCGCCACCAAATGGGGCGTGCCCGCGATCGAGGTCCGAGCCGAGAACCATGCCGTCGTCCACTCACCGACCGGCCGCCGCCTGGGCTATGGCGAACTGGCCAAGGCCGCGGCGCAGTATCCGATTCCTGCGCGCGAGAGCCTGAAGCTGAAGTCTCCGGCGGCCTTCCGCTATGTCGGCAAGGACGTGATCTCGGGCGTCGACCGGGCCGACATCGTCACCGGCAAGGCGGTCTATGGGGGCGATGTGCGCCCCGAGGGCTGCGTCTATGCCGTGGTCGCCCGTCCCCCCGTGGTCGGTGGGACCGTGGCCAGTTACGACGCCGCCGAGACCATGAAGGTGCCGGGCGTGCTGAAGGTGGTGACCATCGCCCCGCCGCGCGAGGGCCCGCCCTTCCAGCCGCTGGGCGGGGTAGCCGTGGTGGCGAAGAACACCTGGGCGGCGATCAAAGGCCGCAAGGCGCTGAAGGTCACCTGGAACGACGGCGCCAACGCCACCTATGAAAGCAAGGCCTTCCGCTCCGAACTCGAGGCCTCGGCCCGCAAGCCCGGCAAGGTGATCCGCGATGTCGGCGACATCGACAAGGGCCTAGCCGGCGCGGCCAAGCGGGTGACGGCGGAATACTACCTGCCGCACCTAGCCCATGCCTCGATGGAGACCCCCACCGCCACGGTCCGGGCCAGGCCGGGCGGCGGCTGGGAGGCCTGGGCCCCTGTGCAGGCGCCGCAGGTGACCCGCGAAGTGGTCGCCTTCGCCCTGGGAGGCAAGGCCGAGGACATCACGGTCCACGTCACCCTCCTGGGCGGCGCCTTCGGCCGCAAGTCCAAGCCCGACTTCGTGGTCGAGGCGGCGCTGCTGTCCAAGGCCATGGATGGCGCGCCGGTCAAGGTGACCTGGACCCGCGAGGACGACATCCAGCACGACTACTACCACACGGTCTCGTTGGAGCGCCTCGAGGCCGGGCTGGACGCCAAGGGCAAGGTCGCCGCCTGGCGGCACCGCACCTGCGCCTCGACCATCAGCTCGACCTTCGGCCCCGACCCCAAGCAAGAGTCCGACGACGAACTCGGCATGGGCGCGACCAACCTGCCGCTGGATATTCCGGTGATGCGGCTGGAGAACCCGCAAGCAGCCTCACACGCTCGGATCGGCTGGTTCCGCTCGGTCTCCAACGTCCCGCACGCCTTCGCCGTGCAGTCCTTCATCGCCGAGTTGGCGCACGAAACCGGCCGGGACCCGAAGGACTTCCTGCTGGAGGTGATCGGCGCGCCGCGCAAGGTCGACCCCAAGGGCCTGAACGACACCTTCAACTATGGCGAAGACCCCGCCCTCTATCCGATCGACACCGGGCGGCTGCGCGCCGTGATCGAGCGGGCGGCCAAGGAGATCGGCTGGGGCCGGACCCTGCCCAAGGGCCGCGGCCTGGGCATCGCCGGTCACTACAGCTTCGTCACCTACACGGCCTGCGCCATGGAGGTCGAGGTGGCGCCGGACGGGACGCTGCAGGTGATCCGGGCAGACGTGGCCGTGGATTGCGGCGCGGTGGTCAATCCCGACCGGGTTCGCTCCCAGGCCGAGGGCTCGGTGATCATGGGCGTCAGCCTGGCCCAGGGCGGCGAGGTCAGCTTCAAGGACGGCCGCGCCCAGCAGGGCAATTTCGACAGCTTCCCGGTGACGCGTATCGACGGCGCGCCCAAGGATATCCGCGTGCATATCCTGGGCGGCTCGTTCGATCAGCCGCTGGGAGGCGTCGGCGAGCCCTGCCTGCCGCCTGTGGCGCCGGCCCTGACCAACGCCATCTTCGCCGCGACCGGCAAGCGCATCCGCGACCTGCCGATCGGACCGAAGATCAAGGTGTGAAGACCGCCGCCGACCTCAGTGGGTGAAGCCGACCGTGCTGTGGATCAGCATTGACTTGTTGATGCCCAGGAGCGTGATCTGGTCGCCGTTCGAGAAGCTGATCTCGGTGTTGTAGCCGACATTGGTCAGGGTCGGCGTATAGCCGTGGTCCAGATAGGCCGAGAGGTCGATGACGTCGTGGCCACGGAAGCCGACCACAGTGTCGTGGCCGGTCCCGGGCTTGAACACGAAGGTGTCCGTGCCCGAGCCGCCGGTGAGGGTGTCGTTGCCGCCCCCCGCGACCAGGACATCGTTGCCGCTATTGGCGGTGATGTGGTCGCCATAGGCGTTGGCCGTGCCCGTCACGTTGGCGCTGCCGGTCAGCACCAGGGTCTTGGCGCCCAGGCCGACCAGCGAATAGCTGAACGCCGAGTCCACGGTCTGGGCCGAGCCGATATTGTGGTCGCTGGAACTGGTCGCGACATGGACGGAGCTGGCGGCCTGGGACTCCATCGGCGCCCCGGTCGAGGACGAAGTGGCGCCGACCGTCGCAGTGCTGGTCCCTGAGCCGACATTGATCGTCACCAGCGTGCCCGAGCCGCTGCCGAGTGAATCGCTCGGCGTGTATTTGAACGTGTCGACGCCGGTGAAGCCGGCATTGGGCGTGTAGATGAACGACCCGTTCGCATCCAGGGTCAACGTCCCGTGGGTCGGCCCGACGGTCAGCGCCGCGTCGAGCCGCAAGCCATTGTGGTCGACGTCATTGGCCAGCACCCCCTGGATCGCCGAGATGTTCAGGGTCTTGCCGGTGGTCGCCGAGTAGGTGTCGGCCGCGCCCGCCGGCGCGCTGGAGGCGACGGTCAGATTGACGGTCGTCACCTGGCCCGAGGCTTGGCCGTCGCTGGCGACATACTTGAAGCTGTCGGCCCCGACATAGCCGGCGTTCGGCGTATAGACGAACGAACCGTTCGCATTCAGCGTCAGGGTCCCGTGGGCTGGGCCGCTTCCGGACAGCGACGCGCTAAGTGTCAGGCCGTTGGGATCCGTGTCGTTGGCCAGAACGCCTGCGGAGGCGGACTCGGTCAGGGCAGAGCCCGCTTGCGCGGTATAGTAGTCGGTATGCGAAAGCGGCGGCGCAGCCGTCACCTTGAGGCCGATGGTCACCGGCGCGGAGGTGGTGGCGCCGTCGCTGGCGACATAGGTGAAGCTGTCCGTGCCGATGTAGCCGGCGGTCGGCGTGTAGGTGAAGGTCCCGTCCGCGTTCAGGGTCAAGGTCCCGTGAGCCGGCCCGCCGTTGGCCACAAGCGAGGCCGTCATCGTCAACCCGTTGCTGTCGGTGTCGAACGACAGGACGCCATTGGTCGTGGTGGTCGTGAGCGAGGAGCCCTGACGCACGGAGTAGGCCGCCGTATGGGTGACGATCGGCGTCGCGGCCACGTTCAGCGTCACGGTGGTGGCGGTCCCGGCGGAAAGGCCGTCGCTGGCGATGTAGGTGAAGCTGTCCGTGCCGGCATAACCCGCAGTCGGGGTGTAGGTGAACGACCCGTCCGCGTTCAGCGTCAGGGATCCGTGCTGCGGGCCCCCGTTGGCCGCCAGGCTCGCCGTCAGGGTGAGCCCGTTATTGTCGACATCATTGGCCAGCACGCCCTGGGCCGCCGATTCGGTGATCGAGGCGCCGGTCTTCACGCCGTAGGCGTCGGCATGGCTGGTCGGGGCGGTCGAGCCCACGTTCAGCGTCACGGTGGTCGCCGCGCTGGAGCCAAGGCTGTCCTTGGCGACGTAGGTGAAGCTGTCGGTTCCGCTGTAGCCGGCGGTCGGGGTGTAGGTGAAGGAGCCGTCGGCGTTGAGCGTCAAGGTCCCGTGCTGCGGGCCGCCATTGGTCGCCAGGCTCGCCGTCAGGGCGAGACCGTTGTTGTCGGCGTCGTTGGCGAGCACACCCTGGGCCGCGCTTACCGTGAGCGCCGCGCCCGCCTTGGCGGAATAGGTTTCGGTGACCGCAGATGGCGCTGTCGCGCCCACCGTCAAGGTGACGGTGGTCGCAGTTCCAGTGCTCGAGCTGTCCTTGGCGATGTAGGTGAAGCTGTCCGTCCCCGCGTAGCCCGCGGTCGGGGCATAGGTGAAGGAGCCGTCCGCGTTGAGCGTCAACGTTCCGTGCTGCGGCCCGCCATTGGCGGCCAGGGCCGCCGTCATGGTCTGGCCGTTGTTGTCGGTGTCGTTGGCCAGCACGCCCTGGGCGGCGCTGACCGTCAGGGCGTGACCCGCCGAGGCCTGATAGCTGTCAGCCGCCGAGGTGGGCGGGGTCGCGGTGGGCGTGGAAGGCGCTGACGGCGCCGATTGCGGCGCGGAGGACGGCGTCGAGCTCTGGATCGAGGATGGCGGGGCGCCGTCGGCGAGGTTCAAGCTGGCCAGGCTATAGGCGCGGACATAGTCCACCTGCATCTGCGCCGATGTGAAGTCGGCCGACGGCGAGCCCGGCCAGTTGCCGCCGACGGCCAGGTTCACCAGCATGTACATCGGCTTGTTCATGTCGGCGGGCGTCGCCATGCTGGCGACCTCGACGCCATCGACATACCAGGCGAGCGTCGTCGGCGTCCAAAGCACCCCGTAGGTATGGAAGCCGGTGCTGTTGCCGGGCACGAAGGACGAAAAGCCGTTGGCGATCGCCGTTCCGCTCGAATTGACCGAGTGGGCGGTCTGAAAGACCTGCCCGCCCCCGATCTGCTCCATCACGTCCAGTTCCGGAGGCCAGCTGCCGTCCGCCGGCAGCATCCAGAAAGCAGGCCACACGCCCTGCCCAGACGGCAGTTCGGCCTTCATTTCGAAATAGCCGTAGGTCTGCGAGAACGACTTTTCCGTCGTGATCAGGCCGGAGGTATATTTGAAATTGTTCAGGACGCTGAGGTCCGCAGTCGGGGTCTTGCTGGCGGTGATGTCCAGCACGCCGTTGTTGATCGAAAACGGGTTCAGCCCAAGCGCCGTCGCGCCGCTGCCGGCGTAGCTCGGGTCGACGTAGATTTCCTGCTCGTTGTTGGGCGCCAGGGTCCGGCTCATCCAGGACAGCGCGCCGGTCTGGTTGCCGGATATGAAGCTGGTCTTCCAGGTCCCCGTCCCGGTGGCGGAATTCCACAGGCTCAGGCTGTTGAATTCGTCGTCGAAGGTCGGGGTGACGTTGGCCAGGCTCACGCTGAACCCGAAGTCGGACGCCGTCAGCGACGAGGCCAGGGTGTTGCGGATCAGGATCGCCTGTGTCGGGGACAGGGTCAGCAGGGCGTCCGAGCCCTGCTGAGTCAGGTGTGATTGCAACTGGGTGAAGTTGCTGTAGCCCGTCCCGTTCAGATTGATGATGTCGTGATTGGTTCCGCTGGCCTGGAATCCATAGATCACGTCGGTGGTCATGTTCGCGTTGAACTGGAAGAAGACGCCGCCTGAACCGGCATCCACCAGCACGTTCGAACCCGACCCCGCAATCAGGGTGTCCTGGGTCCCGCCTGAAATCATCAGGTCGTCGCCGCTGTTGCCGACCGCGGTCAGGTCGGCCTTTTCCAGCGTGATGTTGTTGACGTTCGCGACCAGCGTGTAGTTCGCCCAGGCGTACACCGTGTCAACGCCGGTGCTGGACGCCACACTGATATTTTCAGTGCTGTCCATGATGTAGAAGGTGTCGTCGCCGGTCCCGCCGATCATGGTCCCGCCGCCGTACTGGTCGCCGAACTGGGTCGGGGTGGCGGTCGCCGTCAGCGTCTGCCCGTAACCGGTCGTGTCGAGCCAGGCATGGGCGGCGGCGCTGGTGGCGACGGCTTGGCCGTTGAAATTCAGGTACACAGCCGACATCAGGGCCTCCGACGGGACGCCCGGAATTCCAGCAATTTTGGTTAAAGCAGACGTGTATCGACGTCACTAATTGGAATTAAGCATACACCGAAGGTTGATCCCGATCGCAATTATGGCGACCCAACAAGTATTCGGCGCCAGAATACCACTTCCTGTCGGATTTGGGCGGCCGGTAACCTCAACAGCGATTCACCACGTTGCTTCAAAGGCCTTCGATCGGCATGGCGGCCGGTCGCATAGCGCGACCGGCTTTCTGTGATCACAAATACCGAGCGTTCGGCGCTGGCCTAGACGTTCAGCAACAGGAATTCCCGCTCCCAGGGGCTGATCACGCGCATGAAGGTCGCGAATTCGGCCCGTTTGACCGCCGCATAGGTGGTGACGAAGGTGCGGCCGAATATCTCGCCCAGTTCCTCGGTCTCTTCGAACAGGTTGACCGCTTCCAGCAAGCCGGCCGGCAGGTCGAATTCGTCGGTTTCGGCCATGCCGTTCACCGGTTCGCTGGGCGACAGCGCCTCGACCAGACCCAGATAGCCGCAGGCCAGGGAGGCCGCCAGAGCCAGGTAGGGATTGGCGTCCGACGACGGCACCCGGTTCTCAATCCGCCGGTTGGACGGCGACGACGGCGGGATTCGCAGGCCTGTGGTGCGATTGTCATAGCCCCACTGCACGTTCACCGGCGCCGAGGCGCCCTTGACCAGGCGCCGATAGGAATTGACGTAGGGCGCCAGGATGCAGGTCACCGCCGGGACATAGCGCTGGTGCCCGCCCAGGAAGTTGAAGAAAGCCTGGGTCGGCCTCCCCTCCTCGTCACTGAAGATGTTCTTGCCGGTCTCCTGCGACAGCACCGACTGGTGAACGTGCATGGCCGAGCCCGGCTCGTGTGCGATCGGCTTGGCCATGAAGGTGGCGTAGATGTCGTGCGCTAGGGCGGCTTCCCGGATCGTGCGCTTGAGCAGGAACACCTGGTCGGCCAGCACCAGCGGATCGCCGTGGCGCAGGTTGATCTCCATCTGCGCTGCGCCTTCCTCATGGATCAGGGTGTCGACCTCCAGCGCCTGGGCCTCGGCGAAGGCGTAGATGTCTTCGAAGATGGCGTCGAACTCGTTGACCGCCGAGATCGAATAGGAGCGGCGGCCGGCCTCCGCCCGCCCGGAGCGGCCGATCGGCGGCTCCAGCGGATAGTCGGGGTCGGTGTTGCGCTTGACCAGGTAGAATTCCAGCTCGGGCGCCACCACCGGCTCCCAGCCCTTGTTGCGGTATAGATCCAGCACCCGCCTCAGCACCTGGCGCGGCGCGATCTCGACCGGTCGGCCATCGCGGTAGTAGGCGTCGTGGATCACCTGCGCGGTCGGCTCCGGCGCCCAGGGCACGTCGCACAGGCTGGAGAAGTCGGGCCTCAGCTCCAGATCGCCGTCTGAGGGATCGAAGCGGAAGTCGCCGTTTTCTTCGGGATATTCCCCCGAGATAGTCTGCATGAAGATCGACGAGGGCAGCGCCATCGCCGTGTCCTCGAAGAACTTGGAGGCGGGCATGATCTTGCCGCGGGCGACGCCGGCGAGGTCCGGGACAAGGCACTCGACTTCGGTCACCCCGCGGGCGTAGGCCCAAGCCTTAGCTTCCGCGACATTGGTGATGGGCGTCGTCTCTTCGGCGACGCGGTTCTTTTTCTTGGCCATTTTCAATTCACTGAATTTATTTGTTTTTGCAACGCAAGGAGCGTCGCGAGCGGTATGCTGAAGTGGATTTTGGGCGCTAATCGTCGGGCGCGCAGCGGTGCTGGCGCCGCCAGATTCGACATATCGAGCCGACTGTTGCGAAATCCGAAGCTGACGACGCCTGACGGGCCACCGCCTTGAGCGGCGCGCGTGCGGAGCGTCTCGATGGTGCGTCTTGGCGCATGCAAGGGGCGGCGTTGACGGCCGGCCCCGGAGATCCTGTTCAGCCTGCGGAGAAATGCATCATAGCCTGAACAGCAGCCCGGCGCCAGTTGGCGCAGAGATCACAGTCGCAAAATATGTGATCACAGAGACTTGACCGATGGCCGGAGCCATACCAACGTCACCCCGCCATAAGGAGGGGACTCCACGCATGCCTCGAAATTCCGCCCTACGCCGCCTGTTGCTGGCGACCACCGCCTTCGCCGCCCCGATGGTCTGCGGCGCCGCGGCCTTCGCCCAGACCGCCGCACCGGCGCCTGCCAAGGCCAAGCCTCAAGACACCACGGAAATTATCGTCACCGCCACGCGTCAATCCCAGGCGCTGAGCAAGGTCCCCCTGAGCGTCAGCGCGTTCACGGCGGCCAAGATGGACATCCAGGGGGTCAAATCTTTCGCCGACCTCGCCAAATTCACCCCCGGCGTCACCTTCAACGAAGACCGCCACGACGTTTCGATCCGGGGCATCGAGTCCACCGCAGGTTCGGGCACCACCGGCATCTATATCGACGACACCCCGATCCAGATGCGCGCCCTGGGCCTGAACGCCAACAACACCCTGCCCGCCGTGTTCGACCTGCAGCGCGTCGAGGTGCTGCGGGGGCCTCAGGGCACCCTGTTCGGCGCCGGCTCGGAAGGCGGCACGGTCCGCTACATCACCACCCAGCCGAGCCTGAGCGACTTCAGCGGCATGATCCACGCCGAGGGCGCGCAGACCGAGACCGGCGCACCCAGCTACGAGTTCGGCGGCGCCTATGGCGGCCCGATCGTACAGGACAAGCTGGGCTTCCGTCTGAGCGCCTGGGGCCGCCATGACGGCGGCTGGGTCGATCGCACCGACAACAACAATGTCGGCGGCGTCGACAAGAACGCTAACCGCACAGACACCTATGTGCTGCGCGGCGCCCTGACCTGGGCGGTGACGCCGAACCTGTCGATCACGCCCTCGATGAACTACGAGAAGCGTGACCAGCACAATCACGACGAATACTGGGTTTCGACCTCCAATCCGGGGAATGGCCAGTACAACAGCGGCACGCCGGACCGGATGGCCGACAAGGACCGGTTCTATCTGCCGGCTGTGAAGATCGACTGGGACCTCGGCCCGGTGAAGCTGATCGCCAACACCTCGTACTACAACCGCCGCGAACGGGTGAATGGCTACAGCGGTACGCTGTACAACCTCTCCTATTTCGAGCACTTCACCACGGCCACCACGACCGACGAGGGCGGAAACACCATTCCCGCTCCCACCGATCCTCAGGGCGCCACGCCTGCCGGTTGCACCGGTTCCAACTACGGCCAGGTGGGCTGCATTACGGGCAATCTGCTCAACGCTAACGGCCTCAACCTGCCGGGTTTCGGGCCCTATGTTTCGACCAACTGGATCACCAACACCCAGGAGAACTTCACCCAGGAAGTCCGCCTGCAGTCGAATACTCCGGGCGCGCGCCTGACCTGGACCGCCGGTGTGTTCTACGCCCACAACAGCCAGCGCAGCACTGAAGAGATCCGCGATCAGCAGTTGAACGCTCTCTCCGAGTACCTGTGGGGCGAAGACATTCTGACCGCCTGGGGCGACACCCTGCTGCCCAATGGCGACGACTACATCAACGACACCAAGGCTCACGATCGTCAGGTGGCCCTGTTTGCCGACGCCACCTACAAGATCACCGACGCGCTGAAGCTGAATGTGGGCCTGCGCTATGCCTGGACCCACTTCGACTACCATAACATCAACGGCGGCTCTCAGGACCTGCTTTGCGGCGCCGGTGGTGTTTCGATCCCCGACAACTGCTCCGACGGAATCGTGGTCATCAACGGGCACCCCTTCAACTCTGTCAAAGGCGGAAAGGACGAGACGCCGTTCACTCCGAAGGTAAGCCTGTCCTACCAGTTCAACTCGGACGACATGGCCTATGCGACTTTCTCAAAGGGGTACCGGATCGGCGGCGCAACGCCGCCCCTCCCCGCGGCGGCGTGCGGAGGCACCTTCCCGACCGAATATAATTCCGACACGGTCACAAACTACGAGATCGGGTCCAAGGACCGTTTCTTCGATCGCAAGCTGCAGGTCTCAGGCAGCGTCTACTACATCGAGTGGAAGAACATTCAGCAGGCCATCTATGTCCCGACCTGTGGCATCCAGTTCACCGCCAACGCCGGCAACGCCGTCAGCCAGGGCTTTGACCTGCAGGGACAGTGGCAGGTTACGCCGGATTTCGACCTGGAACTGAGCGTGGGCTATACCGACGCCCACTATACCGGCAATGCGATCGAGCACGTGTCCGGGTCCCAACTCGCGGCCAAGGGCGACGTGCTGGATGTCGTCCCGTGGACCGTCACCCTTGGCGCCCAGTACAACCTGACGATCAACGACCACGACGCCTTCGTGCGGGCGGATTACGAATACAACAGCCACCGCAACAAGCCGATCCCGACGGAAGACCCGGCCAATCCCGACTTCTATGATTCCGGACTGGTTCCCAATCCCGCCTATAGCCAAATGTCGGCGCGCGCGGGCATGACGGTCGACAAGTGGGACCTGGCTTTCTACGTCAACAATCTGTTCAACGACCACCCACAGCTTAATCTGCAGCACCAGGACAACACAACGGCGCTCTATGAAGCCACCACCCTGCGCCCGCGCACCTTCGGCATCGAGCTGAACCGCAAGTTCTGAACCGAGGCGCCAGCCGCCGAGCAGATGGGCCTTCCTCCCGACGGAGGAAGGCCCTTTTGCTTGGGTGTCAGCTCAGGAGCTCGTGCACCGCTCGATAGCCCTGGTTCATGGCCACGTCGGTATAGGCGGCCATGCCGGAGTCGGAATTGGCGATGGCTATGCGGCCGAAGCGGGCGCGGCCCAGGACGTTGGGCATCTGGTCGGGCGGCGTGTCGCCATCGACAAGGGCGTTGTATTCAGGCGCATAGCCGTGCGGCCAGCGGTTGACGATGATCGCCTCAATATCCCGCGCGGGATCAAATCCGCCGGGCCCCAGGGCCCGGCCGAGCTGCTCGCGGATGTTGCGCTCGAAGGTCTCGAACGGTGTGGCCAGAAGTTCGCCGCGTCCGGCCTGGTGCTGCTCGCGCTCGTTCAGGCCCGGCATGGCCGGGGTCCGCTCCATCCGCACCAGAATCGGCTCGTCGGGCGAGCGCGGGCACTGGTAGCCGCCGATATTCACGACCGGGTTCAGGCTGAAGGATGAGTGGTAGCAGCCCGGCGAATAGACGTGCTGCACCCCCAGGGCCTGAAAGGCGGTCCAATTGCGCAGGCCGACGCTGGTGTAGACCAGCGGCGTCTTGATCAGCTTGTGCAGGGCGGCCTTCTGCCCCTCGGGCAATTCGGGGCACAGATAGGGGATCATCATGTTCCAGCTGGCCAGCACACAGTGCTTGCCGCGGACCCGCCAGACCTTGCCGCCCCGGAAATAGGCGACCTCGACTCCCTTGGAGTTGGCCGGATCGCCGATATTGCGAGCGCGCACGACGATGCTGGAGAGACGGATGCGCACCGGCGCTCCCGGCCGGTCGAGTTGGGAATAGTCGGCCTTGGCGGTGACGATGTCCTGGGCGTCGCTACCGCTCAGAGCCGCCGGGATCAGGTGGCGCACCAGCATCCGCGCGACCGAAGCGTTGCCGTCCGGATAGTGGAAATCGGGCGACCCACCCGTGGTGACGAAGCCAGCCGGGGTGTAGCCCATGCGCCGCATCGCGCCCGGCGCCAGCTTCAGCCCCGCAAAGCCGGACATGCCGACGCCCCAGCAGTCGATGGCCGAGATCGCGTCGATGCCACAGCCCCACAGGCCGTCGGTCTGGTGGCGGTAGTAGGGCACGACGCCAGGGTCGGCCTTCAGCACGTTCACCAGATAGTCCTGATAGGACATGCGCGAGAGGCGGTCCTTCTTCTCGTCGGAGGTCAGGCCCGGCATGGGATCGTCGGTCCCGGTCTCGATGCGGACGATGTCGGCCTTGACCGCGTCCGAGAGAGGGGCCTGGGCCAGGACTTCAGCAAGCTTGGCCGGGGCGGCGCTGCGGCCGAGGCCGACCACCATCTTGTCGGCGCCGAAGGTCTCCTTGTCGAAGAACACCGCGGGCTTGAGGCCCTGATAGACGCTGTTGTCGTTGCAGGTCTTGATCAGGGCCTCGGGATCGCAGCCCAGGGTCTTCATCAGGTCGGCGGCCGCGCCCTGGTAGGGGGTCGGACTTTCAATCGCCCAGGTGCCGCCGTTGAGCAGTTGCATGCGGCCGCCCAGGTGGAACTCGTTGCGCTTGGCGTGGCCGCCGAAGTCGTCGTGATTCTCCAGAATCAGGATCTTCGCGCCCTTAGGCGCCGCCTCGCGGAAGAAGTGCGCCGTCGACAGCCCGCTGATGCCGCCGCCGACCACCACGAGGTCATAGGTCTCATCGGTATCGATGATGTCCTTGTTGTGATCCCAGAAGTCGCCGTCACGCAGGGCGTGGGCGCCTTCGAACGACCCCGGATGGCTGCCGCGCAGACCGAGTTTCGTGGGCGGATAGTAGCCGACGGCATCCTGAGGCGCCGCCTCCATCGCCGCGGCGCGGGCTAAGGCCGGTGAAAGGCCGCCGGTCAAGGCGGCGCCGCTAGCGATCAGAGCGCCTTGGAGAAAATCGCGCCGTTCGATCGGCCGACCCAAGCCCAGCTCACGGTCCCGTTTGCGCGTCATCTCCGCCTCCCGCGGTCACTTGCCCAAGCGGGACGCATTGATGCAGAGACCATTGATTTGCGGAACCCGAAATCGCATTCACGTCATGGATTCTGTGATTTCAGATTGCGGAACGCCTATTCGACCTCGGCCTTCGCGGTCATCAGCCCACCGCCTTCGGAGCGCGCCGTCAGGCTGACCGTTCCGTCGTCGCCGAGATCGCCGTCGACAGTCATGGCCTGGCCGACGAAGAAGGGCCTGCGCGCGCGAAATTCGAAGGCGCGGACCCGGCGGCGCGCCTCAAGCCGCACCAGTTCTGCGAGCAGAGTCGCGGTCAAGGGGCCATGCACCACCCGCTCGGCCAGGTTCTCCTCACCTTGCGCGTAGGCCTCGTCATAGTGGATGCGGTGGCCGTTGAAGGTCAGGGCCGAATAGCGAAACAGCAGCACCGGGTCCGGTGTCAGGGCGATGCGCCAGCGGCCCGGCTGGGCCGGCTCGGCGACAGGCGGCGGCGCGGCGGGCTGCGGCGCCAGATAGACGAAATCCCGTTCCTCGTGGATGCAGAGGGCGCCGTCTTGGCGATAGTCGTGCCCGACGGTGACGAAGATCAGCTCGCCCGAGCCGCTGGTCTTGTGATCGACCTTCAGGATCTCGCGGGTCTGGCTGGCGGGCCGGCCGAGCGTCAGAGGCCGTTCGAAACGCGAGCGGCCGCCGGCGAACATGCGCCGGGGCAGTTCGATCGGGGGCATGAACCCGCCACGCCTGGGGTGGCCATCCGACCCGATCTGGCTGCGCGGAGCGGCCTCGAGGAAATAGAGCCAGTGCCACAGCGGCGGCAGTTCCTCGCCGATCGCCTGGTCCGGCCGCGCTATGTCGAGGCTGGCCTCCAGCGCCCTCGCCGGCCAGGGATCCAGCACGGCCTCAGTGGTCTCGCGCCGACCGATCCAGGCCGAGATATCCTGGCTCATGCGGCCGAGGCCTTGGCCGGATAGCGCAGATCGGCCGCCAGCCCCTCGCCCATCAGGTCGACGAAGTTGTCGCAATAAAAGCGCTGGCGAGCGCGTTCGGAGGCCGCGGCCAGGGAGTCGTCGAACCGCTTCAGGGGGTTCCGTCCGCCCTCGACGTGCGGGAAGTCGGAGGAGAACAGGGCCACCTCCTCCCCGGCATTGGCGATGATCCAGGCGGCGTCCTCGTGCGGATACGGCGTGACGCGCACCTGGCGGCGGACAATCTCGCTGGGCGGCGCCGACAGGGCCTTCAGCCGGTCCTCGTTCTTGATAAATGCGGCGGCGGCGGAATCCATGAACCGCATCCAGCCGGGGACCCAGGAGGCGCCGAGCTCGATGGCGCCGAACTTCAGCCTCGGGAAGCGGTCCAGCACGCCGTCCAGGATCAGGGCGGCCAGGGTCTGCATCACCGAATAGGGGATCGGCATGAAGCTGACCGAGGTGAAGTTTTCTTCGCCGCCGTGGAAATCCTTCACCCGCGGCTTGCCGTTGTCGAAATAGGCTGGGTTGATCTTCTGCTCGCCGCCGACATGGAACAGGATCGGCAATCCGGCCTCCTGGGCCATGGCCCAGACCGGATCCAGGCCGACATGGCTAGGCGAATGCCGGCGCGGGCAGATCGACGGGACCATGAGCGCCTTGGCGCCCAGGGCGATGGCCTCGACGGCGCAGGCGCGGGCCAGCCCGAAATCCTCCAGCGGGACGTAAGCCGTGGGCAGAAGCCGCCGGTCCACCGAGCAGAAGGCGGTCATCATCCGGTTGTGCGCCTGGGCGGCGGCATAGGCCAGCTCCAGGTCATCGCTGTGATCGAGGCCGAAATTGCCGAGGCAGAAGGTGGTGAAGACCAGCTGGCTGGCGAAGCCCAGGAGGTCCAGCGCCCGCGGCCGGTCCTCGGGCAGAAACGAGCCCAGGGCCTGGTAGTTCTTTCGCAAGAGGATGTTGGCGTCGGCATCGGCGCGGAAGCCTGGATCGGCTTGTTCCGCCCTCGCCTTCTGCGCCCAGCGCAGGTCGCCGACCTTGTGCCGGTAGTAGGGCAGATCGTGATAGCGCCCCTTGAGCCTGGGATCGAAGAAATCGTCCAGGCAGTCGTCCAGCTCCATCAGGTGGGAGTCGGCGTCGTGCACGATCCGGTCTTCCACATAGGCCATGGCGCGTCCCTCATACCGCTTTTTCTGAAACCATCTCACCGCCGGCGCGCCCTGGCAAATGCGGTGAGCGGGGAACTCGACTATGACTGGGGGCCATGACCCGAGATTCGGCCGAGTTCGAAAGGCGCCACACCCTGGTGGGCAAGCTAGGGCGCGAAACGGCCCGCCTGGCTGCACGGCGCCCAGCCTGCAAGGCGCCGCCTCGGGCGATGGTGTCCTTCACCTTCGACGACGCGCCGGCCACCGCCGCCACCTTCGCCGGCGCACGCCTGGAGGCCGCCGGCTTTCGCGGGACCTATTTCGCCTGCGGCGGCTACATGGACGGCATGGATGGGCCCCTCGCACCCTATGCCGACTGGTCCGCCGTCCGGGCCCTGGCCGCCCAGGGGCACGAGATCGCCTGCCACACACACGGTCACAGGAACTGCGCGGTGATCGGGCCGGCGGAGGCTGTCGCCGAGACCGCGCGCAATCGGGAAGCCTTCGAGCAGCATGGGCTGTCGGCTCCGACGACCTTCGCCTATCCATTCGGCGACCTTTCTGCGGGGGCCAAGGCGGCCCTGGCCCCGCATTTCAACCTGCTCCGGGCCACCCACGCGGGCCTGATGTCGAAGGGATCGGACCTCAACCAGGCCCCCGCTGTGGCGATCGAAGGCGCGGCCGCTGCCCGGACCGGGATCACCTGGCTGGAGCGGGCGATGGCGGAGGGCGCCTGGCTGATCCTCTACACCCACGACGTCGCCGAAGCCCCCTCCCCCTACGGCTGCACGCCCGCAGCCTTCGAGGCGGTCGTAGGCAAGGTTCGCGAACTGGGCCTGGAGGTCGTGACCATGGCCGAGGGGGCCGCGCGCCTCACCGCCTAGCGCGCCGATCGCAGGGTCCGCACGATCGTCCAGAGGCCCGCCAAGGCTGTGACCGCCACCCCGATCGCGACGGCCCAGAGTGCGCCCAGAAGGTTCGGCCGAGCCAGGAGGAGGTCCGCGGCGAGACCAATGAAGCTGATCGCTGCGCAGACCGTGAAAACCCGGACTTCCCGCGCCCGGCCTACATGACCGACGAGATGCGATCCGGCCTGAAATCCCACCCCGGCGATCAGCGCCAGGGCGAAGGCGGGGCCGGCGCCCGCGGGCATGACGTTGTTCTTGGCCAGAAGGGCTGAGAACAGCCAATGTTCCTGCAACACCAAGGCGGCGGCCAACACCGCCACTGGCGCCGCGCTCAGGGCCAGCACAACCGCTACTGTCCGTGCTGCGGCGTGGCCTCGTCGCTCCAGGACAGCGCGCGAGACGCTGGGCAGAGCGATTTCGCTGAAGTTGCGGGTGACGGTCAGGCCGACGCGCAAGAGCTTCATGCCTGCATCCAGGGCGATCAGCGCCGGGCCGACCCCGAAGCGCAGGGTGAACAGGGCGTAGGGGCCATTGAGGGTCAGCCACTCGGCGAAGGTCGCCTGCACCGAGGTCCAGAGCTGGCTCAGGTGTTCCGCCAGGACCGCGGCGGACAACCCGCGCGGCCAGGCGAACAAGTCGCTGTCGCGCCCGACCCTTCGCATCAGCCAGGCCTGGGAGATCACCGCCTGGGCCAGGATCAGGACGGCGAACGCCAGAAAGTCGTGGCTGAACCATAGCCAGGCCAGGGTGACGGCGTTGGCGATGCGGCGCAGCAGGCTCGCCACCTCGAAGCCGATCGGCCGCTCCACCGCCAGCATGGCCATCTGCAGCTCGAAGAACCACAGATTGGACAGGGTGTTGAAGGTCGAGAAGGCGGCCAGCGCCATATAGGCCTGGAGGCCCTGCGGCGCGGCCAGAAGCGGCCCAAGAACGCCGGCCGCCAGCATCAGCGCCTGGCTGACATGAAAGGCTAGGCCTACCTGAGGCAAGCCCCGCGCGCCCGCCCCGCCGACCACCTCTCGCCGCACGACGACGAAATTGGCCCGCGCGACCGCCTGGTTCACCGGCAGGAGATAGAGGCTGAGCGTGGCGACGAAGATGGTCTGCGAAAACAGCCGCGCGTCCAGGGCCCGGGCGAACACCAGGGTCTGGCCCAGGGTGTAGAGCATGTTCACCCCGGCGTTGCCGGCGTGCAGGATCGGAAACGGCTTCAGGAGGGCCGCGAGCCGCCCGCCGGCGCGCGCTTCGGGTTCGGTTGTCGACTCGCTGTCCCCCATGGCGTCAAGCCATAGCGGTCACGGCCCGCCCGGTCGAACCTTCTCGCGCGATCCGGTCAGCCGCTGTGGCCCATGCCTTCCAGGCGACCGAAGCCTACCGCCGAGACGGCCCCCTTGAGCTGGTCGATGGAGACATGATCGCCCTCGGCCTCGACCACGAATCGGTCGGCCACGATCACCGAGTAGCTGCCATGCTTGCTGGAGCGGTCGAAGTTCTCGGTGGTCATGCGCCCATCGACCTTGCCGGTCTTCTCATAGCCGGTCGCGGTTTCGTGCGAGGCTTCGACGTTGAAGGCGCCGCCCATGGCCGCCAGGCCCGCCGCGGTCCCCAGGTCGGAGACCTTGAGCGTGATGCGGCTGTCGCCCTGCGTATAGGTGGCGTCGGCATGGGAGGCGGAAAAGCCACCGGCGGCGCTGCTCTCGGCGGACAGGTCGGTCCGTGGATAGCCGGCGACGCTGTCGGGCAACAGGGCCTTCAGCGCGTCCGGGGCCACGGCCTTGATCGCGCCTGCGGGCGGCGGTTGACCGTTCTCCTGCGCCTTGATGGCGGCGCTGGCGATCTCCGCCTGCTTGGCGGCGGCGTTCAGCTTGTCCATGTCGACCGAGGCGCCGCCCGGCAGGTGCATGGAGCCGGTCAGTTGGCCGCCATGCGGCAGGCCGCCGCCCATCAGGGCGAAGGGCATGGTCACCATGCCGACCACGACGCCGGCGACGATGTAGAGCACGATGGCGACCACGACCGAGACCGCCGTGTAGCCCAGCGCCTGGTCTTGCGGGGCCTTCATCAGCTTGGGCAAGCCGAGGTAGAGTAGGTAGAGGCTGTAGAGGCCGCCCAGCAATGTGACGACGCCGAGGAACGGCAACGCCAAGAACACGCCGCTCACCCAGGCGGCCGTATAGCTGTAGACGGACACCTTGAAGGCTTGGATCGGGTTCTTTTCACCACCGAAATTGCCGGCCAGACCGTCGATCACCAGCGCGATCAGATAGAGCATGACCAGGCTGAACGCATAGGTCAGCACCGCCTGGCTCGCCATGAAGAAGATCGACGGCCGGTAGGAAACGCCGAACATGCCGTAGCCGAACACCACACCGTGGATCAGGCGGGCGAGCGGCGGGATGGCGGCCAGGATCACGGCGTAGCCGGCATATAGCCCGCCGACCGTGGCGGTTTCGCCCGCGATCTTGTCCCATTCGTTTCTGGGATCGGTCAGGATGCCTTTGACGCGGCTGACCAGGTCGGACGACCCGACCGAACTGGGTTGGGTGAGGCTCATAGGTTGTCCCCCTTTTCGAGATCCCCCTCTAGGGCAAAGATTAGGCACATCCTGTGACAGCTGACACCCGAAAGATTCACGTTATCCGAAGTCAGTTGAACCGGGCTGGAGCGTCCGACTCAGGACAGATTGCATCCCTGTCCCTCTCACCCCACATGACGCCCCTTCATGGCTCGCGACGGCGCAACCTATGTCTGTCAGTCCTGCGGGGCGGTCCACGCCAAGTGGGCTGGCCAGTGCGTGGCTTGTGGCGCGTGGAACAGCCTGGTTGAAGAAGTGCAGAGCCGCCCCCCGGGGGCGTTGGCCCCGGCCAAGGGCGCGAAGGCCCGCGGCCTGACCTTCGAGACCCTGCTCAGCGAAGCCCCCGCCCCGCCGCGCATCACCACGGGGGTGGAGGAATTCGACCGGGTATGCGGCGGCGGGGTGGTGCCAGGTTCGGCCATCCTGCTCAGCGGCGATCCAGGCGTCGGCAAGTCGACCCTGCTCCTGCAGGTCTGCGCCACCGCGGCCGCCAATGGCAGCCGGTGCGCCTACATCTCCGGCGAGGAGGCGATCGAGCAGATCCGCGGCCGGGCGGCGCGCATGGGTCTGGCCCACGCGCCGGTGAAGCTGGCGGCCGAGACGGCTGTCCGCGACATTCTGGATGGCCTGAAGCGCGAGGCGTTTGATCTTGTAGTGGTCGATTCTATCCAGACCCTGTGGAGCGATGCGCACGAGGCGGGGCCGGGCTCCGTCACCCAGGTCCGCGCCGCCGCTGGCGAACTGGTGCGGCTGGCCAAGAAACGAGGCATCGCCATTGTCATGGTCGGCCATGTGACCAAGGACGGCCAGATCGCCGGCCCTCGGGTGGTCGAGCACATGGTCGATGCGGTGCTGAGTTTCGAAGGCGAGCGCGGCTATCCCTTCCGCATTCTGCGCGCGGCCAAGAACCGGTTCGGCGCCACCGACGAGATCGGCGTGTTCGAGATGGGCGATGCGGGTCTGCGCGAGGTCAAGAACCCTTCGGCCCTGTTTCTCAACGAAGGCGGCGAGCGAGCCGCGGGCGCGGCGGTGTTCGCCGGCATCGAAGGATCCCGGCCCGTCCTGGTCGAGTTCCAGGCTCTCGTCGCGCCCAGCGCGTACGGGACGCCCCGCCGGGCCGTGGTGGGATGGGATTCTGGCCGCCTGGCCATGGTGCTGGCGGTGCTGGAGTCCCGATGCGGGCTTGGATTCGGCGCCCGTGACGTTTATTTGAACGTCGCCGGCGGCCTGAGGATCAGCGAACCGGCCGCGGACCTCGCCGCCGCCGCCGCCCTGGCCTCTTCGGCCCTGGATGTGGCCCTGCCGCAGGACTGCGTGGTGTTCGGCGAAGTCAGCCTTTCGGGCGAGGTTCGCCCGGTCAGCCGCATGGAATCGCGGCTGAAGGAGGCGGCGAAACTCGGCTTCGGCCGCGCCCTGGCGCCGGCTGGACCTGCCGAGGCTTCGCCCTTCGCGATGACGAGCGTGGCCCGTTTGGCCGATGCGGTGCGCCGCATCGGCGAGGATGTCTGGGATTGAGCAACCTGCCGACCGATCAGCCTGAAGGGATTTCCCCAGGCGAGGTGCGGCCGTGACCCTGTTCGACTTCATCGCTCTGGTGATCCTCGGCGTCTCCACCCTGGTCGGCCTGATCCGCGGCGCCCTGCGCGAGGTGACGACGGTCGTGGCCTTCGTGGGGGCGGTGTTCATCGCCCTGTTCGCCCTGCGCTTCACCGCGCCCATGGCCAAGGCCGCAATCCATCCCGCCTGGGCCGGCAACGCCGTAGCCGTGGTGGTGGTGTTCCTGGCCGCCTACCTGCTGCTGCGGGTGATCGCAGCGGCCGCGACGCGCAGCGTGCACCAGACCCAGGTGCTGGGGACCGCGGACCGGCTGGTGGGCGGCGCGTTCGGCCTGGTGCGGGGGCTGGTCGCCCTCGGGCTGATGACCCTGCTGTTCCATGCTGCGACCCCGCCCGAGCAGGTGCCGGACTGGATTTCCAAGGCCAAACTGCATCCCCTGGCCGAGGTCTGCGCCACTGCGCTCAAGACCCTGGCGCCCAAGGGCCTGTCCATGGCCCATCAGCTGACCCCCGCCATCACCAGCGCGGTGAAGGGCGGCGATGGGTCGCAAACCTCTGACAGCGAACAATCTTCCGATTCCGGTTATCATCACGCCGCTCGGAAGGGCCTAGACGACGTGGTGGAGAAATCCCCTTGAGCCAAGAGACCTCCATGCCCCTCGCCCATCCCTGGCGCGATCCTGACGATGACCGGCCCCGGCTGGAATGCGGCGTGTTCGGCGTGTTCAGCGTCGAACAGGCCAGCGCCGTCACCGCCCTCGGCCTCCACGCCCTGCAGCACCGCGGGCAAGAGGCCTGCGGTATCGCCTCGTTCGACGGCCAGCGGTTCCACTATGAAAAGCATATGGGCCATGTGGGCGACGCCTTCGCCGGGGCCGACCTTGTGGACAGGCTGCCGGGCGCCTCGGCGATCGGCCACACGCGCTACTCCACCGCCGGCGGCAGCTTCATCCGCAACGTCCAGCCGATGTTCGCCGACCTGGAGGCTGGCGGCATCGCCCTGGCTCACAACGGCAACCTGACCAACTTCCTGACCCTGCGCGAGCGGCTGGTCTCTGAAGGCGCCATCTTCCAGTCGACTTCCGACTCCGAGGTGATCCTCCACCTGATTGCGCGATCCCGAAAAGCGCGGGTGGTCGACCGCTTCATCGACGCCCTGGCCCAGATCGAGGGCGGTTACGCCCTGGTGGCCCTGACCAACAAGAAGCTGATCGGGGTGCGCGATCCCCTGGGCATCCGCCCGCTGGTGCTGGGTGAACTGGACGGAAAGCCCGTGCTGGCGTCGGAGACCTGCGCCCTCGACATGATCGGCGCGCGCTTCGTGCGCGACATCGAGCATGGCGAGATGGTGGTCTGCTCCGACAAGGGCATCCAGAGCATGCGCCCCTTCCCCGCCGCCCAGGCGCGCCCCTGCGTGTTCGAATATGTCTATTTCGCCCGCCCCGACAGCGTGGTGAACGGCCGCTCGGTCTATCAGGTGCGCAAGCGCATGGGCCGAAGGCTGTTTGAGGAGAAGCCGACTCCGGCCGACGTGGTGGTGCCGGTGCCGGATTCCGGCGTGCCGGCGGCCCTGGGCTACGCCCAGGCCAGCGGCCTGGCGTTCGAGATGGGCATCATCCGCAACCACTATGTGGGCCGCACCTTCATCCAGCCGACCCAGGGCGTGCGCGAGCTTGGCGTGCGCATGAAGCACAGCCCCAACCGAGCGGTGCTCGAGGGCAAGCGTGTGGTGCTGATCGACGACTCCATCGTGCGGGGCACCACCTCGCTGAAGATCGTGCGCATGGTGCGCGAGGCGGGCGCGACCGAGGTGCATCTGCGCTCCGCTTCACCGCCGATCATGTATCCGGACTTCTACGGCATCGACATGCCCGATCGCGACAAGCTCCTGGCCGCGCGGCATTCGCTGGAGGAGATGGCCAGCTTCCTCGAGGTCGACTCCCTGGGCTTCCTGTCGGTCGAGGGCCTCTACTGGGCGATGGACGCCGGCCAGCGCGACGCCGAGCGGCCCCAGTTCACCGACCACTACTTCACCGGCGACTATCCGACGCGCCTCTTGGACCGCGAGATCGCCGAGGGCCGCAACGACCTGGTCGAGCGGCAATTGTCCTTCCTCGTCAGCGCCTGACACCGTGGCCGGCGCTGTGGCGGCCGTTCGCGGCCTGATGCGCCGGCTCAGGCTGGACGGCTACATCCTCGCGCTAATGGCGACGGTCGGGGTGGCGAGCCTTTTGCCCGTCCGCGGCGAGGCCGCCTTGGCGCTGGGCTGGGTGACCAAGGTCGCCATCGGGCTGCTGTTCTTTCTTCATGGCGCGCGGTTGTCGCGCAACGCGGTGATCGCTGGCCTGGCCCACTGGCGGCTGCACCTGACCGTCCTGGCGGCCACCTTCGTCCTGTTTCCTGCCCTCGGCCTCCTCGCCGGCCTGGCCCCGCCGAGCCTGCTCAGCGCGCCGATCTTGGCTGGTGTGACCTTCCTCTGCTGCCTGCCCTCGACAGTACAGTCTTCCATCGCCTTCACCTCGATCGCCCGGGGCAATGTCGCGGCCGCGGTCTGCGCCGCCTCGGCCTCGAACCTGTTCGGCATCGTGCTGAGCCCGCTTCTCGCCAGTCTGCTGCTGCGTTCGCACGGCGGGTTCTCGCTGGACTCGGTCTGGGCCATCGTCGCCCAGCTGTTGGCCCCTTTCGTCGCCGGCCAACTGGCGCGGCCCTGGATCGGAGAGTGGGTCGACCGGCGCAAGGCCATGCTCGGCCTGTTCGACCGCGGCTCGATCGTCCTGATCGTCTATACGGCCTTCAGCGAGGCGGTGACGCGCGGCATCTGGCGCCAGGTTTCAACGCTGGAGATCGCGGTCCTGGCGGCGGCCTGCCTGGTCATACTGGGCGTTGTGCTGGCCGCTACCGCCTTCGGATCACGCGCCATGGGGTTCTCCCGCCCCGACCAGATCACCATCGTCTTCTGCGGCTCCAAGAAGAGCCTGGCCAGCGGCGTGCCCATGGCCTCGATCCTGTTTCCGGCCGGCCAGGTAGGGCTGATCGTGCTGCCGCTGATGATCTTTCACCAGATTCAGTTGATGGCCTGCGCCTTCCTGGCGCAGAAGTACGCCGAACGCGCCGAGGTCAGCGAATCCGGCGCTCTGAGCGTGAATTAGGAAGACCCTGTGGCCGACCAAGACTCTCGTCCCCTTGCCGGGCGCATCGCGCTCGTCACCGGCGCCACCCGCGGCATCGGCCGAGCGACCGCCCTGGCCCTGGCCGGCGCCGGCGCCCACGTCATCGCCACCGCCCGCACCCAGGGCGGCCTGGAAGAGCTGGACGACGAGATTCGCGCCCTGAGCGGCGCCCCGGCGACCCTGGTCCCACTGGACCTGATCGACGGCGACGGCATCGACCAGCTGGGCCTGGCCATCCACCAGCGTCATGGCAGGTTGGACGTGCTGGTCCACGCGGGCGCCATGCTGGGCGGGCTATGGCCGGTCTCGCACCTGGACCCACAACAGTGGGACCGAGTGGTGTCGGTCAACCTCACCTCGAGCTATCGCCTGATCCGGTCGATGGAGCCTTTGCTACGCCAGTCCGAGGCTGGCCGGGCCCTGTTCCTGACCACCGGCGCGGTTCCGCGCCCCCGCGCCTTCTGGGGCGCCTATGCAGCGACCAAGGCCGGCATGGTCACTCTTGTGCGCTGCTGGGCCGACGAGATCGAGCACACCAAGATCCGCGCCATCCTGGTCGACCCGGGCGCCATGCGCACCAAGATGCGCGCCGAAGCCTTCCCGGGCGAAGATCCCGAGACCCTGCCCGGGCCGGCCGAGATCGGCCCGATGATGGTGGAGCTGGCCCTGAGCGAGCCTGGCCTGCCGAGCGAGCCGGTGCTGTTCAGCGCTTGGAAGGCGTCCCGCGCGGCGACCTGACGCCGGGCCGGCCCGCCGGCTTGGTCTTCATAGGCCGCCCAGCAGACTTGCTGGCCTTGGATTTGCCGCCCAGCTTGACGCCGGTCGAACTGCCGCCTGGGTTTCCGGACGCCTTGGTCGGCTTGGCGGGCTTGGCCGACCGGGGAGCCTTGGCCTCCAACTTCCGCTCGCCCATGGCCTTGCGCACGAAGGCCGGCGCCGCACGCGCCGCCGGCGCTCCGTCCTCGCCCTCGGCATAGGGGTTACGGTTCGACTTCACCGTCACCCGGATCGGCACCCCTGGCAGGTCGAAGCTCTCGCGCATGGAGTTGATGAGGTAGCGACGATAGCTGTCGGGCAGCTGGTCGGCGCGGGAGGCGAACAGGACGAAGGTCGGCGGGCGGGCCTTGGTCTGGGCCATGTATTTCGGCTTGATCCGGCGGCCATTCACCGCCGGCGGCGGATGCCGTTGCACCGCCATGGCCAGCCAGTCGTTGAGGTCGCGGGTCTTGATCTTGGTCGACCAATCGGCGTGGGCCTTCAAGACCGCCGGCATCAGCCGCTCGACGCCGCGGCCGGTCTCGGCCGACAGCGCCACCACGGGCGCGCCGCGCACCTGGGGCAGCATGCGTTCGGCATGCTCGATGAAGGCTTTCAGGCGGGCCTGCGGGTCTTCGATCAGGTCCCACTTGGCCAGCACGAACACCAGCGCCCGCCCTTCCCGCTCCACCAGGTCGGCGATCTGCAGGTCCTGAATCTCGAACGGATGGGTGGCGTCCATCACCAGGATCACCACCTCGGCGAAGGTGATGGCGCGGATGGAGTCGTGGGTGGAGAGCTTTTCCAGTTTCTCCTGCACCCGGGCTTTGCGGCGCAGGCCCGCGGTGTCCACCAGGCGGATCTTGCGCTCATCCCAGGTCCAGTCGACCGGGATGGCGTCGCGGGTGATGCCGGCTTCCGGTCCGGTCAGCAGCCGGTCTTCACCGACAAGCCGGTTGACCAGGGTCGACTTGCCGGCGTTGGGGCGTCCGACGATGGCGATGTTGATCGGCTTGCCGGCGTCGTCTTCCTCGATGTCGTCGAGGTCCGACGGCGCCAGGGCCAGGATGGCGGCGTACAGGTCCGCCATGCCCTCGCCGTGCTCGGCCGAGATCGGGATCGGCTCGCCCAGGCCCAGCGCAAAGGCCTCGTTGGCTCCCGCCTCCCCGGCCCGGCCTTCGGCCTTGTTGGCGCAGACGATCACCGGCTTGTCGCGCTTGCGCAGCAGTTCGACGAACACCTGGTCCAGCGGCGTCAGGCCCTCGCGGGCGTCCATGACGAACAGGGCCAGGTCGCATTCGTCCAGCGCCTGCTCGGTCTGGGCGCGCATCCGCGCTTCCAGGCTCTCGTCGGAGACGTCTTCGAAGCCGGCGGTGTCGATCAGGGTCAGGTCGAGGTCGCCCAGCCGGCCTGCGCCGTAGCGCCGGTCGCGGGTCACGCCCGGCCGGTCATCGACAATGGCCAGCTTCTTGCCGGCCAGCCGGTTGAACAGCGTCGACTTGCCGACGTTAGGCCGGCCGACGATGGCCAGCTTCAACGTCATGGCCTGATCCTTCCCTGCCTCACCGTATTGCGATCAGCTCAGCCGCCTGGCTGACCACATAGAGGTTGCCGCCGACCGCGATCGGATTGAGCAAGGCGGGCGAGCCGATCTTCAACCTGCGCTCTGCGGCCCCGGTCTTGGCGTTCAGGGCGACGGCCTCGCCGGTGGTCGAGACCACCACAACTCGATTGTTGGCCAGGATCGGGCCCGACCACAGGCCGCGGTCTTTCTTCTTTTTCGCGCCCTTGTTCATGTCGGCGATCCAGTAGATCTGCCCGGAATCGCGCGAGGCGCAGATCACCTCGCCCGCCGTGTCGGTGACGTAGACCACGTCGCCCGCCGGCCAGGGGGTGGAGACCGAGGTCACCGGCAGCTCCCAGCGCTGGGCGCCGGTGCGCAGCTCGACGTCGGTGAACACGCCCGAGTGGCTGACCGCGAACACGTCGCCGCGATAGATCACCGGCCGCCCGGGAATGTCGCGGATTTCGGACAGGGCGCTGTTGCGGTTCGACTTGGACAGCACCAGGCTCCACAGGCCGGTGCCGTTCGCGGCCTGCAGGGCCACCAGTTCGCCCGACGCAAAAGAGGCCACCACTGCGTCGCCCGACACCGCCGGGCTGGTGGCCGCCAAGATCCTCGCCGGTTCGCTGAGGGCCTGGTAGGTCCAGCCGGTCGCGCCCGTTGCAGCGTCGAAGGTCAGCAGGTTGTCGTCTACCGATTCCACGATCACGCGACCGCCCGAAACGGTCGGGGCCGCATGCACGGGCGCCTCGGTCTCCTGGCGCCAGATCTCTTTGCCGCTCGCGGCGTCGACCGCGGCGACGAACCGATAGCCGGAGCTGACGAACACCCGTCCGTCCGCATAGGCCAGGCCGCCGCCGAAGCCTTCCTTGTTGCGCTTGCCGCGCCGGGCCATGTCGGCGCGCCAGACCTCACGGCCGCTGGCGGCGTCGTAGGCCGAGACCCGGGCCGCGCCATCCATGACGAAGATCTTGCCGTCGGCGGCGACGGGCGGGGCGGTGATGTAGGTCTTGCGCTCGGAGCCAGCGCCGATCTTGGCCTTCCAGGCGACCGCGAAGTCCTTGCCGGCGTCGACGTTTTCGATCGCCTGGTCGACCACGCCGCCCGGTTCCGGCCAGGCCTGCTGGGCGGCCGGCGGCGGCAGGTAGAAGTCCTGGCCCTTCAAGGTGTCCGAGATCTTCAGCGACTGATCGAAGGCGATGATCGGGATCCGCTCGCCCTTGCCGTGATACTTGCTCTTGGACCCGCCGCCCGCGAACGGATTGTGGAAGTGGCTGCAGCCGGACAGGGCTACGCCCGCCGCCAGAAGGGCGACGAGGCCGAAGCGATGATCGATCTTCATTGGGCGGCTCCCGCCTCTGGAGACTGTTGGGCAGGGGCGGCAGGTGGCAGGGCGAGGCCCGGCGGAAGCGCGTTCGCAGCCTTGACCGCATTCGGGATCGCCGAGGCGGTTCCGCCGTCGATCAGCACGATGGCGGCTTGGGCGCGCTTCTGCAGATCCTGCGGCGCGTCCAGCATGGTGGTGATGACCTTGAAGTCGGCGCGGGCTTCGGCGGTCTTGCCCTCCTTCAGCTTCAGCATCGCCAGAGCTTCATAGGCCAGGGGCCGGAAGGGGCGCCCATTTTCGGCCAGAGGGGTCAGCCGCGCTTGCACGTCCGCGTCGCTGGCGGTGTCGAACAGGGCGTAGGCCGCCTTCAGCCGCGCGGCGTCAGCCAGCATGGGGTCGGGCGATACCTGGGCGGCCTGGTCGAACAGGACGACGGCGCCCTTGGCGTCGTTGTCGGTCATTTTCACGCCGGCCTGCTGCATCAGGGAAAGGGTGCGATAGATCGCCGAACCGCCCTCGCCTGCCTTCGCGAATTGGGCGGCGGCGCCCTTTTCATCGCCCTTCTGCAGGGCCTCCAGGCCCGCGGCATAGGCGGTCGAGGCCTTCTGCGCCCCCTGCTCGCGCCAGTAGGTGTAGCCCCAATAGGCAAGAGCCAGGGCAAGGGCGAGGCCCAGCCCGCCCAGGACCCACGGAACCCAGGTTCGCGCCAGAGATCTATAGCGGTCGGAGCGAAGCTGCTCTTCGACCTCTTCAAACACATCGACCACTAATAAGGACTCCGGGTCCGGCAGTGAGGATTCAGAGGCCGGGAACCTATAGCGTGAGACGCGCCGCCGCAACGCGCCGCTTGGACAATCCGTACAGGCCCGCTCACAGGTCGCCGATCGTCCGCAGCACGGCGAAGCCGAACGCCACCGCCGCCAGGCCGATGGCGACCCAGATAAAGTCCTGGCCGAAAGGCATGCTGTCGCCGAACAGGTGGGTCGGCACGTGGTTGGCCATGGCCAGGGACATCACCCGCGCCGACTGGGTCGACAGCACCTGGGCGCGGCCGATCACGCCCGAGGCGGCCAGCTGCACCACGGCGATCAGCCCGCCGAACACGCCGAGGCCGCCGATCAGCAGCCGCCGCAGCGCCCAGGCGCGATCCAGGCGGTTCTGCACCTTTCGGGCGAAGGCCTCCGCGTCGCCGAAGGCCGGGGCCTCGGCGAACAGCCGGTCCAATCGGCCGTCGAATTCCAGATCAGCCATGCAACTGGCTCCCCGCCCCGTCCTCGCCGGCGCTGAGGCGCGCACGGAGTTTATCCAGACCACGTTTGACATGGGATTTGACCGTTCCCAGTGGCGCATTTAAGGCGTCCGCCGCCTCGGCGTGCGAAAGTCCGCCGCCGTAGCAGAGGCTGACGCAGAGGCGCTCGGCCATGGTCAGGCATTGCAATGCCTCGTCCAGGTCCAGTCGGCTGGCCACGCCGGCTCCACCATCGAAGGCTTCGCCATCAGGTTCCGGCGTCTCCGCCATCAGGTCGATTCGCGCCTCGCGCCGGCGGCGCTTGACGTACTGGCGGGCCGCGATCCGCTTCACCCAGATCTGGAACGGGCCTTCCCCGCGGAACTCGGAGATCTGTTCGAAGGCGGCCAGGAAGGCGTCCTGGGCCACGTCGTCGGCCAGGCCGGAATCGGCGCCCATGCGGCGCAATAGGCCGCGCACAGCCGAGCCGTGCCGGCGCACCAACTCGCCGAACGCGGGTCTGTCCCCTGCCGATGCCAGCGCCGCCAATTCCACGTCATGGCTCGAAGCCAGAATGGTCGGCCGCGCTCGTGCGCCGCTCATGGGCGCTCTCCTGTCAGCGCGCCAATTCAGGCCTTGGGTTTGTCACGATTGAGGATGGCCATGACCACATAGCCGAGGCCGATGAAGCCGGGGAACGCCGCCAGACCACAGAGGAAGCCGACCATGTCGCCATCGCCGGTCAGGCCACCGATCAGGCCCGCGGCTCCAAGGGCCAGGGCGATGGCCACCAGCCAGACACCACGGCGCATGTCGTTCGGCGGCGTGCGCGGCCGGCCGGTGTTCAGCGTGTCCAGTAATTCGGACGACACCGGCTGTCCCTTCTCGACCATCAGCCGCAGGGTGTCGTGCAGTCGCTGTCGCTCGCGGCTCTTGAAATAGGAAATGATCCAGATCGGCCCGACGATCACCGCCACGATCATCGCGACGCCCGCCAGCGGCACAAGCACGTTCGCCAATTCGCCCATCACCCTTGCCCCTCATTCCCGAGTCGAACACAGCCTGATCGCTGCTTCATCTGATGGGAAGTGCCCTGGTGATGCCCGTTCGGATGCAGAAAAGCCCATGAAATCTTAGTAATCCCCAGGTGGCCCGCGCTCGAAGGCGGCCGGCAGGAATATCTAGCGCTCGCCGAACGCCTTTGCGTACTGGTCCGGCTTGAACCCGACCAGAAGGCCGCCTTCCCGCTCGATCACCGGGCGCTTGATCATCGATGGCTGGGCCAGCATCAAGCCGATCGCCTTGTTGCGATCGATGTTCTGCCGGTCAGCGTCCGGCAGCTTGCGGAAAGTCGTGCCCGCCCGGTTCAGCAGAACCTCCCATCCGACGGCGTCAGCCCAGGCCTCCAGCTTCGCCCGCTCGACGCCAACCGCCTTGTAGTCTTGGAAGGCATAGGCCACGCCATGGCCGTCCAGCCAGTCGCGGGCCTTCTTCATGGTGTCGCAGGCCTTGATGCCATAGACGGTGACGGGCTTGCTCATGGCGGGCTCCTGGGCTGGCCAGGTAGGCTGTAGAGCCCTGCGCGGGAGTCGCCTAGCCCCGCTTCAGGCCGCCTCGCGGCTAGGGGCCTCCAGGGCCGAAACGAAACTGTCGCGCCAGGCCGCGATGTCCGAACGCCGCAACCCGTCCATCAGCGACTCCCAGCGCCGGCGACGCTCGTCCTGCTCCATGCCCAGAGCGCGCCGGAGAGCCTCGGCCAGCTCCTCGCGGCTGAAGGGATTGACGATCAGGGCCTCGGTCATCTGCCGTGCGGCGCCGGCGAAACGTGACAGCACCAGCACGCCCGGATCGTCCGGGTCCTGGGCGGCGACATATTCCTTGGCCACCAGGTTCATGCCGTCGCGCAGCGGGGTGACCAATCCCACCTTGGCCGCGCGATAGATCCCGGCCAACTCGGCCCGCGAAAAGTTGCGGTTCACGTACTGCACCGGCGCCCAGTCCATGTCGGAATGATCGGCGTTGATCCGTCCAGCCATGGCCGAGATGCGGGCCCTCAGGTCCTGATAGGCCTCGACGCCTTCCCGCGAGGTGGGCGCGATCTGCAGGTAGAGCACCTGGCGGGCCATGCCCGGATTGTCGGCCAGAAACTGGGCGAAGCCGGCCAGGCGTTCTTCCAGCCCCTTGGCGTAGTCCAGCCGCTCGACCCCGACGATCATTGAGCGGAACACGCTGTGCGCGGCCATGCGATCGTAGGCGCGGTCCGCCGCTGGGGAGCGCGACAGCGCCACGAAGTCTTTCAGGTCGAGCCCAATCGGGAACGCCTTGGCCTGCAGGTCGCGCCCGAAAGCGTGGAGAACGCCGTCGTCCTTACGAAGGCCGGAAAGTTCGTCGAGCACATAGGCTTCGAACGCCCGCAGCCATTCGTCGGTCTGGAAACCCACCAGATCATAGGCGAACAGCGACTCCACCAGCGCCCAATGCCGCGGCAGAGTGGTCAGGAGCTGCGGCGCCGGCCAGGGGATGTGCAGGAAGAAGCCGATCCGGTTCTTGATCCCCAGGTCGCGCAGGCAGCGCCCGAGCGGGATGAGATGATAGTCGTGCACCCAGATCAGGTCACCCGGCCTGACTAGCGGCGCCAGGGCGGCGGCGAATCGCCGGTTGACCCGCTCGTAGCCCTGGCCGAACGAGCGGTCATAGGCGGTCAGGTCGATGCGATAGTGGAACAGCGGCCACAGCGTGCCGTTGGCGTAACCGTTGTAGTATTCTTGATAGTCGGTCTCCTCCAGGTCGAGGGTGACCGTGGCGACACCATCCGTCGAGTGATGGTTCAGCGCGCCGGTGAAGGTCGGCGTGGTCTCGCCACTCCAACCGAACCAGAAGCCAGAATATTCCCGCAAGGCCGCCGCCAGAGCGACTGCGAGCCCGCCCGCCTGGTCGCTCCCGTCCGGCGGACTGACCCGATTGGACACCACAATGAGCCGGCTGATCGCTGAGTCTCCCGCCAAGACCTGAATTGGCCGCTGCTGAGACAAGCCGCACGCGGGTGGAGAGGTTCCGCCTCAACGCGGCCAACACGGGAAATTGCTTGGGGTTCAAGCTTCGGGCGATAGCCACGCCAGCACCGCCTCGACGTCCGCGAGGGCGTAGCGGGCGCGGGTCGGCCGGCGCGGCCCCACAATCACGCCGTGCCCGCCCAGCCGCTCGGCGCCGGCGAAGCCATCCTCGTCCGTCAGATCGTCGCCGACGAAGATCGGCCTGCGGCCAGCGAACGGCGCCTCGGCCATGAAGGCGGTCACGGCTTCGGCCTTGGTCGCGCCTGGCGGACGAAGCTCGACCACCATGTCGCCAGGCTGCACGGTCATGCCGCTTTCTCGAGCCAGGACTTCAGCCAGCTCGACGCAGAACTCGGCCAAATTCGGCGCGGCGCGAAAATGCAGCGCTGCGGAGACCCGCTTGTTCTCCAGAAGCAGCCCCGCGCGCTGCTGACAGGCCTTCCTCAGTCGCTCGAGCACCCAATCGGGGATCGGCTCAGTCTCGATCGATACGACGCCTCCATCGGCTCCGCGCCGGACGAGGCCGTGGGTCGCAGACACGGCTGGCGGGACGCCGCCCAGTATCCGGTCGAGCTCATCCAGCGACCGGCCACTGACGATAGCAAGCGCTCCGTCGAGGCGCTCGCCCAGCTCGGCCAGAATCTTGGCGCGTGCGGGATCGGGACCCACGTCTTCGGGCCGCGGCCTGATCTCGGCGAGCGTGCCGTCAAGATCCGCGAACAGGGCCGTGCGCGAGACGTCCAGGGGCGGCGGGGGCGTGAGCAGCGTGCGGGTCAACTCTGCAGCACCACGGCGATCGAGCGGTCCGAGCCCGCCTCAGGCGTGACGGACACCCCGCCTTCGTGCCGGCGCAGGCTGAGGCTGACCCTGGCGTCGCCGATTTCGATTCCCTGGAGTGTCAGCCCCTCGACGCCCATGGGCAGCATGGGGCGGATCAGCCGCACCTCGCGGCGCGCCGCACTGATATTGATGCCGAGGCATGCCTGGAGGATCAGGAACACCGAGGCCGCCGCCCAGGCCTGGGGTACGCAGGCCACGGGATAGGCGATCGGCGGCTCGCCCATCTCGCGCGCAAAACCGCAGAACAGTTCGGGCATGCGCAGGTTGAAGGTCTGCGACGCCTGCAGGAGGTCGTCCAGAAGCTTCACCGGACCCAGCCGCTCGCCATAGCGGGCCATGCCGGCGATGCAGAGGCTGGTGTCGTGCGGCCAGACCGAGCCGTTGTGATAGCTCATCGGATTGTAGCGCGACGCCCCGACGGCCACCGTGCGCAACCCCCAGCCGCTGTCGAAATCAGGCGAGCGCAGGCGGCGGATCACCTGTCCCGCCCGGTGCATGTCCGGCAGGCCGGAGAACAACAGGTGGCCGGCGTTGCTGGTTTCGGTGGCGCAGAGCTCGCCCTCCCCGTCGATCGCAATGCCGTAGTAGCCGTGCTCCGCCATCCAGAACCGCTCCTCGACCCGTTCTCGGAGCACCTCGGCCTTGCGGTTCCACACTTCCGGGTCGTCCTCGGCCAGGCGTTCGGCCATCTGGGCCATGGCCCGGTAGGCCGCATAGGCGTAGCCCTGCACCTCGACCAGGGCCACGGGCCCCTGCGGCAACCGGCCATCGGCGTGGAAAACCGAATCCTCGCTGTCCTTCCAGCCCTGGTTGGTCAGGCCGGATTCGGCCCCGCGCTGGTAGTCGATCAGGCCGTCGCCGTTGGAATCGCCATAGGTCTCGATCCAGGCCATGGCCTTGCATACCGCCGGCCAGATCGCATCGATCAGGGCCACGTCGTCGGTGCGCTGCAGATAGGCCCCGGCCAGGGCGACGAACAACGGGGTGGTGTCGACCCCACCGTAGTAGAGGCCGAACGGCACCTCGCCCAGGGCGGCCATCTCGCCCTTGCGGGTCTCGTGCATGATCTTGCCCGGCTCGCTGTCCTGAAAGCGCGACATGGCCGTGGCCTGCCGTTTGGCGAGATAGGTCAGCACGCCCTTGGCCAGGGACGGATCCAGCCAAAGCATCTGCCAGCTGGTCAGGATGCCGTCACGGCCGAACGGGGTCGAGAACCAGGGTATGCCGGCGAAGGGATAGGCCCCGGTCTCCAGGTCCGTGGTCAAGAGGGAGATGTCGGCCCTGGACTGCTCGATCCAGGCGGCGAAGGCGTGGTCGGAGCAAACCAGGCCGGCGCCCCGCCTCCGCCGCTCGACGATGGCGCGTCTGGCGCCTGAAACCGCTGCGGCGAACCGCTCGGCCGACGGAACCTCGTCGACAAGTTGGCCCGCCTCGATATGCAGGTCCAGGCGCCCCTCGGACGGCAGAGAGAACATGAAGTCCGCGCGATGTGTGGTCATTCGCCATGGGGGCTCGGAAAAAACCAACGCGCTGCGCCGCGTCTCACCGTCCAGGCCCTGGTAGCCGAACACGGCCCGCCGGCCGTCGGTGTCTGTCGGGAATAGCTGCCCCCGCGCCGGACGCTTGACGCCGCGCACCTCGAACATGTCGGCGAAGTCGGCCGCATAGTCGAACGAGATCGGCAGCATGACCTCGTCCAGGCCGAAATTGGTGCAGCGGATCCGCTCGAACATCCGCCCCCGCCAAAGGGTCCGCTTGCGCTCTATGTGAACCACGCCGCGCGGCGTGTTGCGCTCCCCGACCGGCGGCAGGGTGCGGTTGGCGCCGTGACAGGTGAAGACGGCGTTGTCCTTTGACAGGCCGTGCGACAGCGGCGCCGGCTTCACATCGCCCACCAGGAACACGAATTGCGAGAGGATGCGCGTGTCGTTGTCGAACATGCCGTCGGCGGCGCCGACAATGTCCCCCTGGCTGTCGGCCACCAGAAAGACACCGCCGTCCTTGAGCGACAGCAGTTCGGCGCTGGTGGTGACCGCGCTCTCTTCGACCGTGCCGACATGGCCGGAGTGATCGTCCATCGGGCGTCGTCTATGCAATCCTGACGAGCGGGGCCTTGGCGGAGGGAGCGCTGGCCTCGGGGGCGAATGGCTGGCGCGCGAGCCGCTCGGCGTAGAGATCGAGGTATCCGCGCGCCATCGCCGCGGCCGAGAAACGCCGGTCGAACCGCTTTCGAATTTCGCGCCGGTCCAGCCGCCTGGCTGCGCGGACCGCCTCCATGGCGCCGCGCACGTCACGGACCACAAATCCCGTGACGCCATGATCGACCACCTCGGGCGCCGAGCCGCAATCGAACGCGATCACGGGCGTGCCACAGGCCATGGCCTCGATCATCACCAGGCCGAACGGTTCGGGCCAGTCGATCGGAAACAGCAGCGCCTCCGCGCCGCCAAGGAAATCGGACTTTTGCGCCTCGTCGATTTCGCCCACGAACTCGATCAGGGGGTGGTCCAGCAAGGGTTCGATCTCGGTGCGGAAATAGATTTCGTCATCCACACCGATCTTGGCGGCCATCTTCAGCGGCATGCCCAGCGCCTTGGCGATCTCGATCGCCCGATCGGGCCGCTTTTCGCGCGACATGCGGCCGAGGAAAGCCAAATATCCCCTAGGTTCGGGGCTGAAGCGGCAGCAGTCAGGGGCCAGGCCGTGATAGACGGTGCCGGCCCAGTTGGCGAAGGGCATATAGGTGCGCTGGGCGTTGGAAATGGACACCAGGGGGAACTTCGCCCAACGGCGATAGGCGCCCCCCAGGTCTTTGGCGTCCATGCGCAGATGCAACGTGGTCAGGGTGCGCCCCGCTACCTCCTCGAACATCGGAAAGTGCAGCAATTCGGTGTGGAAATGGATGATGTCGAACCGGTCCTGCGCCTGGCGCAGCCGGTCCAGCATCGACATGTGCGCTGCGAGATCCGATTTCCAAGGCGCCGGGTCCAGACGGATGGCCCGGTCGCGCATGGGCGCAAGAACGGCGCGGGTATCGGCGTCCGCCGCAGCGAACAGGGTCACTTCGTGCCCGAGATCAACCAGGGCGTCGCAGAGATAGGCGACCACGCGTTCGGTGCCGCCGTAAAGCTTTGGCGGAACAGACTCATACAACGGCGCGACCTGAGCTATGCGCATCACCTAACCTCCTGAACACACAACACGACCCCTTTATGAATTGATCTCAAAGGCGCCGGTTGATAAGGGCGCCTGGGACCTGTTTGGTTCCTATTTGTCCGGGCCGTTTTTCACGAAAACTCCAGTGAAGCTCGCAACTGCCCCGTTTTGCGGCGCATATTGCTGGTAACAACTTCGTCAGCTTGGGGACAGGCATGTTGCCGGCCGCCGTGGTCGAGGCTTTGCGCTGGACGCCCGCACGCGCTATGGGCGAGGGATCCGAAGGTGCGGGCGATGGCCATGGCGACGTTCGAGGACTTGCGACGTAGAGCGCTGGGCCGATCCGCCCGATTGGCCATGGTCTTGGCCGGTGCGGTTGCGCTCGCGGCCTGCACGCCAAGGCCCGCGCGGCTTGCGCCTGAACCCGACCGCGATTGGCCCGTCTATGGCGGCGACCAGGGCGGCCAGCGGTTCTCGCCCGCCCGCCAGATCACGCCGCAGAACGTCGCAGCGCTGAAACCCGCCTGGCGGTTCTCCACCGGCGATCTTGTCTCGCACGCCGCCGACATCGGCCATTCCGCGTTCGAGAACACGCCCATCATGGCCGGCGGGCGGGTCTATGTCTGTTCGCCGTTCAACGAGGTGTTCGCCGTCGATCCAGGCACGGGTCAGCGGATATGGGCCTATGACCCCAGGATCGACCCCAAGGTCCACTATCCCAACGAGACCAACTGCCGGGGTGTCGCCTACTGGCGCGACCCGGAGCCGCGGACGGGCGAGCCCTGCGCCGAGCGGATATTCCTGAACACCAACGACCGGCGCCTCGTCGCCCTGGACGCCGCCACAGGACGCGCCTGCCCCGGGTTCGGCCAGGGCGGCGCCGTCGATGTGGCCAAGGGCGTGAAGCTGAACCGAGACGGGGAGATGCAGATCACCTCGCCACCGGTCGTCGCCCGCGGCGTGGTGGTGGTCGGCTCGTCGATCGACGACAACCAGCGCGTCCAGGAAGTCTCGGGCGCGGTGCGCGCCTTTGACGCCCGCACCGGCGCACCGCTCTGGACCTGGGACCCGCTGGCCAGCGCGCCCAAGGAGGTGGTCGCGGGCGCGGCCAATGTCTGGGCGCCGATGTCGGTCGACGAAGCGCGCGGCCTGGTCTTCCTGCCGACCACCAGCCCCAGTCCCGACTTCTGGGGCGGCCTGCGCAAGGGGGACGACGGCGACGCCGATTCCGTCGTGGCCCTGGACATCCAGACCGGCCGCAAAGCCTGGGCGTTCAAGACCGTGCATCACGACGTCTGGGACTACGACAATCCGGCCCAGCCGACCCTGGCCATGGTGGCCTGGAACGGCGCGCCCCGCCCCGCCGTGCTGCAGCCGACCAAGCAGGGTTTGCTGTTCACCCTCGGTCGCGAGGACGGCCGGCCGGTGATCCCGGTCGAAGAGAGGCCCGTTCCGCAAGGCGCGGCGCCGGGCGAGGTTCTCTCTCCAACCCAGCCCTTCCCGGTCGCGCCCAAGCCTCTGTCGCCCAGCACGATCAAGCCCGACGATGCGTTTGGCCTGTTCCCCTGGGAGAAGGCCCAGTGCCGCCGTCAGATCGAGACGGCCCGCCACGAGGGCCTGTTCACGCCGCCCTCGACGCAAGGGACGATCGAATACCCGTTCACCGGCGGCGGCTCCAACTGGGGCGGCCTGGCCTTCGACGAGGCGCGGCAGGTCGCCTATGTGAACACCTCCAGCGCCATGCACCTGGTCACCCTGATCCCGGCCGACAAGGTGGCGGCGGCCAAGGCGGCTGAGCCTGACGCGGAGATTTCCCCCATGCGCGGCGCGCCCTTCGGCATGCGTCGGGTTCTGGTGACGTCGAAAATCGGCCTGCCCTGCAACCCGCCGCCCTGGGGCCAGTTGCACGCCATCGACATGCGCACCGGCAAGATCCTGTGGGAGGTTCCGATCGGCACGACGCGGGACCTGGCCCCTGGAACCCAGTTCCTGCTGCGCGGCGTCGGCACGCCCAATTTCGGCGGCCCTCTCGCCACCGCCTCGGGCCTGGTCTTTCTGGGCGCGAGCCTGGACAACTATCTTCGCGCCTACGACGCCGCCAGCGGCCGGGAACTGTGGAAAGGCCGCCTGCCCGGCGGCGGCCAGGCCACGCCCATGACCTACGTCTGGAAGGGCCGCCAGTACGTGCTGATCGCCTCGGGCCGCCACAGCAAGTCGAGGACGAAGACGGCGGACGAGGTCGTCGCCTTCGCCCTGCCGCAATAGCTCACTCCTCCGGCCAAGTGGCTGGCGCGATTTCCGGCGATTGGACATTGAGCGCGAGGGCGATCCGGCAACCCTTCCGGCCTTTCCGGGAGGACGGCATGACGCGGTTAGGCTTGGCGATGAGCATTGTTCTGGCCTTGGGTTGCAGCGGCTTTCCCGCGCGCGCCGAAGCCCCTGCGCCGCGAGACGGCAGCCACGATTTCGACTTCGAGATCGGGGTCTGGAAGACCCATCTGAAGAAGCTTGAGCACCCCCTCAGCGGATCGGCGACCTGGCAAACCTACGAGGGCGTCTCGACCGTCAAGCCGATCTGGGGCGGGCGGGCCAATCTGGTCGAACTCGAAGCCGATGGACCCGGCGGCCATATCGAGGGCCTCAGCGTGCGTCTGTACGATCCGAGCGCCCGTCAGTGGAGCCTGAACTTCGCCAGCGGCCGCGGCGGCGGCTTCGGGGCGCCCTCCGTCGGCGAGTTTCGCAACGGCCGCGGCGAGTTCTATGACCAGGAGACCTATGACGGCCGGGCGATCCTGGTCCGCGGGGTCTGGTCAGACATTACCCCGACCTTCTGCCGCTTCACCCAGTCCTTCTCCACAGACGGGGGCAAGACCTGGGAAGACAACTGGATCGCCGAAGACACGCGCATCAGCGAGCCGGACAAAGGCGCTGGCTGATCTCAGCCCTTCAATGGCCACCGGGCGAGCGGGAGGTGCTGTGTTCGGCCAAGGAGGCTGTGCACCAGGACGAGTTCGCGCACGGTCCAGCGGATCGGCTCGACCGGCCGTTGCTGAATGACCAGTTGATCGTAGAGCAGCGTGACATGCGGAACGAACTGGGCCGAGGGCTTGCGCCCGACGCCAGTGCGCCGGATCGCGTCGGCCAGATTGTTACGGAAGGCGATTAGGGCCTTCAGCCCCTCGCCGCCTCCTAATACGAACGGCCGGTTTCCAGGCCGGCCTGAAAAGCTGGCCGCATAGTCGAACTCGACCTCGAACGGGGCCGCTGTCACCGTCTCCGCAGCCCGGGACATCTTTTCAACCACATCCGCCGGCAGGCCGACATAGTCGTCGACGTGATGCAGGGTGATGTGAAAGCGACCGGCCTCCAGCGCACGGCCCCTCAGGCGGTTCTCCGCCCTCAGCCGCCGCGCGGCGTCCCCGATCTGCTCGACGCCGGCGCTGTCTGGCAATATTTCAAACGATAGTCGGCCGGTGGCGGCCATCGGCTCGGAACGCATCCCCATTGGAAACGCCGATTTTTCCGACATGCCGCAGATCCCATCAGCCGTCGAGGCGCGCTGGCGGCAGGACATTAGCGTGTTTCACTCGCGCCCTGGCTCGGATTTTACTTTGGCCCAAGAGAACATTATGAGAACATTGGGCGGCCGAATTCGTGGAGGCGAGGCATGCCGGAACCAAACGCTCGACCTCCCTACCAGATTGCAGAGGACATCCGGGGTTGGCCTTTATGGGTCCTCATCGACCACGGCGTCACGATTATGATCGAGTGCGATAGCTGCCAACATCAGGCGGCGTGGCCCCCCGAACATCTCAGCCAGCGCTTCTGGAAGCATCGTGGCCACAGCCTGTGGTGGATTGCAGCTCGCCTGCGTTGTTTGCGATGCCGCTCTCGTTATGTTCGGCTCTGGGGCAAATCGGACGGATTGAAGAGTCCCGCGTGGATCGGCCTCTGAACCGGGAATCCTCATGTGCAACGAATTCCAGATCAGGATCAACGTTGACGATTGGTGGAAGCTGCATGGAACTGGCCGGACACCCGTGGTGCGCCGAGAACCGAGATCCAACCGGCCTCTCAACCAGCCAATCAAGCCGACAAACCGTGCGCCGCTCCTGAGGCCGCTCGATCCAGCAAATCCTGCCGAAGGTCTCGAATCAATTGAGCGACGCTGGTGGCTAGTTCCCTTCTTCCACAAGGGGCCGGTCTCAGCGTGGCGGAACATGTGCACCAACGCCCGCATCGAGACCGTCGATACCGCGCCAGCCTTTCGCGAAGCATACCGCCGCCGACGGGTTCTTGTCCCGATCACGTCCTTTATCGAATACGACGAACCCCCGGGCTGGAAAAGAGGGACGCCAAAACGGCGCTGGGAGGCGACATGGGCTGCGAACGAGGCGTTCGACGAGGTTCGCTACCTCGCCGGGATCTGGGATGTATGCCATCCGTCAGATCAATCAGAGCCGCTCGAAAGCTTCGCCTTCATCACCGGGCCGCCAGGACCTGAGGTCGCCGCAGTGCATGATCGGCAACCTGCAGTGCTGAACTTCGAGGAAGGACTCGAGTGGCTTAAACTCGACGGGCCAGGCAAAGCCGCCCTCGTGACCGAGACGGCGCCAGGCGACTACGATCTCCGAGTACGCGACCGAAGCCTCGATTTTGAAAACGCCGAATAGTTGCCTACTCCCACTCGATCGTCCCGGGCGGCTTTGAAGTGACGTCGTAAACCACCCGGTTCACACCTTTGACTTCATTGATGATCCGGGTCGCCGTCCTGGCCAGGACCGGCCAGGGGAATTCGAAGAAGTCGGCGGTCATGCCATCGGTGGAGGTGACGGCGCGAAGGGCCAGCACGTCCTCGTAGGTGCGGGCATCGCCCATGACGCCTACGGTCTTGACCGGCAACAACACGGCGAAGGCCTGCCAGATGCTGTCATAGAGGCCGGCCTTGCGGATTTCGTCGAGATAGATGGCGTCGGCCTGCTGCAGGGTCGCCACCTTCTCGCGGGTGATCTCGCCCGGGATGCGGATGGCGAGGCCCGGCCCAGGGAACGGGTGGCGCCCGACGAAGGCGGGCGGCAGGCCGAGTTCGACGCCCAGGGCGCGGACCTCGTCCTTGAACAGCTCACGCAGGGGCTCGACCAGCTTCAGCTTCATGTGCTCGGGCAACCCGCCGACATTGTGATGGCTCTTGATCACCACCGAAGGGCCGCCGCGGGCCGAGACGCTTTCGATCACGTCGGGATAGAGGGTGCCCTGGGCCAAGAAGCCCGCGCCCTCGATCTTGGCCGCCTCGCGGTCGAAGGTCTCGACGAACACCCTGCCGATGATCTTGCGCTTGGCCTCCGGCTCGGAGACGCCCTCCAGCTCGCCGAGGAATTCCTTTGACGCATCAACGTGGATTAGCGGGATGTTATAGTGATCTCTGAACAGGGTCACCACCTGTTCGGCCTCGTTCATCCGCAACAGGCCGGTGTCGACGAAGACGCAGGTCAGCTGGTCGCCGATCGCCTCGTGGATCAGAACCGCCGCCACCGAGCTGTCGACCCCGCCGGACAGGCCGCAGATCACCCGCCCCTCGCCCACCTGTTCGCGGATGCGGGCCACCGCCTCGGCGCGGAAGGCGGCCATGGTCCAGTCGCCGGACAGGCCGGCGATGGTGTGGGTGAAGTTGCGCAGCAGGAGCGCGCCGCGGGGCGTGTGCGCCACCTCGGGGTGGAACTGCACGCCATAGATCCGCCGGCCCTCGTCGGCGATGGCGGCGTAGGGCGAGTTCTCCGAGGTGGCCACCACGTGGAAGCCCTCGGGGATGGCGGTGATCACGTCGCCGTGGCTCATCCAGACCGGCTCCAGGTCGCCCACATCGCCCAGACCGGCCAGCAGCGGCGTCTCGGTGGCGATGCGGATGTCGGCCCGGCCGAATTCGCGGTGATGGCCGCCTTCCACTGTCCCGCCCATGGCCGCGCAGATGGCCATTTCGCCGTAGCAGATGCCCAGCACCGGCACCCCCAGCTTGAACAGGGTCGGATTCGGGGTCGGGCTGTCCTCCTCATGGGCGCTGGCCGGCCCTCCGGACAGGATCACCGCCTTGGGCGCATAGGCCTTCAGGAAGTCGTCGCCGACCTTGTCGAAGGGGTGGATCTCGCAATAGACGCCGCTCTCGCGCACCCGGCGGGCGATCAGCTGGGTCACCTGGCTGCCGAAATCGACGATCAGGACGCGGTCGTGGCGGGGGGCTTCGGTCATGGGCGTCCTTCGTCGGCTGAGTTGGGCGGGGTCATAGTCTGCGGATACGCCGGCGTCACGCTGCGCGCCTCAGGACCGCGACGAAGAACCCGTCGGTGGAGGCGGAAAGTGGGGTCAGGCGCAGGAAATGGCCGCCGGTTCGGCGTTCGGCCAGGGCGGCGATGTCGGCTTGGCCGGAAGCCGCAATCTGCTCCAGAGCGTCGATGGTCACAAATCCCGGATGGCCTTGCAGGAAAGCGGCGACGCGATCCTCGTCCTCCTCGGCCAGCAGCGAGCAGGTGACATAGACGATCCGCCCGCCAGGCTTGACGTACTTGGCCGCTTCTTCCAGCACGGCGTCCTGCTCGGCCATGCGCTTTTCCAGCTGCGCCGGGGTCAGCCGCCACTTGGCGTCGGGATGGCGCCGCCAGGTGCCCGAGCCGGTGCAAGGGGCGTCGACGAAGACCAGGTCCATCTTGCCCGGCAAGTCGGCGAGCGGATCGGGCCTCAACGGAGTGCGGACCTGCAGGTTACGCACGCCGGCGCGCTCGGCCCGCCGCACCGTGTCGGCAAGGCGACGGCCGTCGGCGTCATAAGCATAGAGCTGGCCGGTGTTTCCCATCGCCGCCGCCAGGGCCAGGGTCTTGCCACCGCCCCCAGCGCAGAGGTCCAGCACCTGCTGGCCGCGGATTTCTCCCGCAGCAGCAGCGGCGACCTGCGAGCCCAGATCCTGCACCTCAAACCAGCCCTTGCCGAATTCAGGGATCGCCTCGACCGGCGGGGCGCGGTCGGCCGGGCCAGGCGCCTCGATGCGCAGGGCGTCGGCCATCAGGCCCGTGGGCCGCGCCCTAAGGGGCTCCAGCGCCTTCAGTGCGCGCACCGGATCGGTCTTCAGCCGGTTGACCCTGAGGTCGATCGGCGCGCGGGCCGACAGGGCTGCGGCCTCGGCGGCCCTGTTTTCGCCGAACACGCGGGCCAGATGCGGCTCCAGCCAGTCGGGATAGTCGGTCGCCGCCACCTCGCTCGGGGCTCCACCCAGACTCGCCACTTCCTCCGGCGTCAGCGCACCCGGACCATGTGGGGCCTCGGCCGCGGCTTCTGCGATCCGCGCTGTCGGCCAGTTCCACGAAAAGGCCAGGGCGCCCAGCACAGCCGCCCGCGGCCCCTCCCCGCCCATCCGCGCGCTCAGGGAACGACGGCGGCGCAGGGCGTCCAGCACCAGGCCGGAGACGAAGGCGCGGTCCTTGGCGCCCGCAAACCGGCTGGCGTCGCCCCAGGCCTTCAGGGCCAGTTTCACTGGCTTGTGGCGTTCGTCCATGTCCTGGATGACCGCGATCGCCGCCGCCACCCTGCCGCCGTCACGCAAACCTCAGTCCCCTTCCGCGCCCGGTCGGCGCGATGAGATAAGAATAGCGCTCGTCCCCGCGAAAGCGGGATCCAGAGGCCAGCCCACACAGGTTGGCGAATGAAACTGGACCCCGCCTTCGCGGGGATGAGCGGCTTTTGGGGCTCGGATGAGCCCCGGATACTCAAGTCGGCGCAGAATAGTTCGGCGCCTCGCGCACCATGTGCACGTCATGCACGTGGCTTTCGCGCAGGCCCGCGCCAGTGATGCGGATGAAGCGGGCGCGCTGCTGGAAGCTTTCCACGTCAGGCGCTCCCACATAGCCCATGGCCGCGCGAAGGCCGCCAACCATCTGATGGATGATCGCGCCGATCTGGCCCTTGTAGGCCACCTGACCCTCGATGCCTTCCGGCACCAGCTTCAGGCTGTCCGTGACCTCCTTCTGGAAGTAGCGGTCGGCCGAGCCCCGGGCCATGGCGCCCACAGACCCCATGCCGCGATAGGCCTTGTACGAGCGGCCCTGGTACAGGAACACCTCGCCCGGAGCCTCCTCGGTGCCGGCGAACATCGAGCCCATCATCACCGTCGAGGCCCCGGCGGCGATGGCCTTGGCCAGGTCGCCCGAATACTTGATGCCGCCGTCGGCGATCACCGGCACGCCGGAGGCCCCCGCCGCCCGGACCGAATCCTGGATCGCCGTCAACTGGGGCACGCCCACTCCGGCCACGATCCGCGTGGTGCAGATCGAGCCTGGGCCGATGCCGACCTTGACCGCGTCGGCGCCGGCGTCGATCAGGGCCTTGGCCGCCTCATAGGTGGCGACGTTGCCAGCCACCACCTGAACCCGGTTGCTCTCGCGCTTGACCCGTTCGACCGCGCGCGCGACGTGCACCGAGTGGCCGTGGGCGGTGTCGATCACCACCACGTCGACCCCGGCGTCGACCAGGGCCATGGAGCGCTCGTAGCCGGCGTCGCCGACGGTCGAGGCCGCACCGACCAGCAGGCGCCCTTGCAGGTCCTTGGCCGCCGAGGGGTGGGCCTGGGCCTTGTCCATGTCCTTCACGGTGATCAGGCCGACCGCGCGGCCCTCGTCGTCGACCACGATCAGCCGCTCGATCTTGCGGCTACGCAGCAAGACCCTCGCCTCGTCCAGGCTCGCGCCTTCGCGCAAGGTCGCCAGATGGTCCTTGGTCATCAGCGCCGAGGCCGGCATGTCCGGATTGGTCTCGAAGCGCATGTCCCGGTTGGTCAGGATGCCGACCAGCTTGTTGGTGCCGGGCTCGACCACCGGAAAGCCGGAGATGCGCCGGCGGGCGGTTATCGCCCGCACCTCGCCCAGCGTGGTGTCCGGATGGATGGTCACCGGATTGATGACCATGCCGCTCTCGTAGCGCTTGACCTCGCGCACCTGGTCGGCCTGCTCTTCGACCGAGAGGTTGCGGTGCAATATCCCGAGGCCGCCGGCCTGGGCCATGGCTATGGCCAGCCGGCTTTCCGTCACCGTGTCCATGGCGGCGGACACGATCGGGATGTTCAGTTTTATCTCGCGTGTGAACTTCGTCGCGGTGTTGACATCGCCCGGCATGACTTCGGAGGGGCCGGGTTCGAGCAAAACGTCGTCGAAGGTCAGGCCTTCGCGAATCTCCATGAGACTCTCCATTTTGCGGGCCGCCTATAACCGGGGGCGGCCGCAAAGGAAAGGGTGTGATTGTCACTAGGGCTTCGAGGACGCCCACGAGCTGCTGGTTGGCCCTATCGCTTGAACCCGGTCGCCACCAGATAGAGCTCCGAGCTTTCCGCCCGGCTGGCCTTAGGTTTGACGTGCTTCACGCTGTCGAAATGGGCCTTCAGCAGCTTCAGCACAGCCTCCGTCTCCCCGCCCTGGAAGGCCTTGGCGACGAAGGCGCCGCCGGGCTTCAGGACCTGGACGGCGAACTCGGCGGCGGCCTCGATCAGGCCGATGATCCGCAGATGGTCGGTGCGCTTATGGCCGATGGTGTTGGGGGCCATGTCCGAGAGCACTAGGTCCGGCGCGCCCCCCAGGGCCTCGATCAGGCGCGGGCCGCAGGCGGGATCGGTGAAGTCCATCTCGAACAGCTGCGCCGGCGGGAGGGGCTCGACCGGCAGCAGGTCCACCCCCGTCACCGCCGCGGCTCCGCGTTCCAGAGCAACCTGCACCCAGCCGCCGGGGGCGCAGCCGAGGTCGATCACCCGCACGCCCTTTTTCAGCAGGTGAAAGCGGTCGTCGATCTCGGTCAGCTTGAAGGCCGCGCGCGAGCGATAGCCCTTGGCCTTGGCCTCGACCACGAAGGGATCGTTGAGCTGCCTCTGCAGCCAGGCCTGCGACGAGGGGGTGCGGTCCTTGGCCGTCTTCAGGCGCACGGCGGCGCGGGCCTGGCCGACTTCGTTTCCCCTGCTGGGAGGGCGCACCAGGCGCCGCTTGGGCGGGTCTTCGCTCATGTAAGCGCCTTGGCCGCCGCGCTGCCCCGGCGACGGCGGCGGCGACGCCGGCCCGAAGCCTCGGCCATCAGCGACAAGAGCACGCCTTCGCGCAGGCCACGGTCCGCCACGCGCACCCGTGCGCAGGGCCACAGTTCCTGCACCGCCTGCAGGATCGCCGCCCCTGCCAGCACCAGGTCGGCGCGGTCCGGCCCGATGCAGGGCTGAGCGGCGCGCTCGGCCGGATCCAGGCTCAGCAGGCGTTCGGCGGTGGCCTCGCACTCCTCATGCGTCAGCCACAGGCCGTCGACGCGCGCGCGGTCATAGCGCGCCAGTCCAAGATGGATGCCGGCCAGACTGGTGATAGCCCCGGAGGTGCCGACGAGGTGGGCTCGCCCCTCGGAAAAGACCTGGCGCAGAGGCTCGGCATGGGGGAAATCCTGAATGCGCCCCTTCACCTCCTCGACCATCTGGCGATACCAGCCCTGCTCGCCCGGGCGCTGCTCGGGAAAGTGCTCGGCCAGGGTGACCACGCCGATCGGAATGGACAGCCAGGCCTTGATCGGCGGCATGCCGGTCAACCGCCCGCCGGCGTCGCCACTCAGGCCGCGAAGGTCCACCCAAGACAGCTCCGTCGAGCCGCCGCCGACATCCAGCACCAGGGCTGCATCGGCGGTCGCGTCCAAAAGGGTCAGGCAACCGGCCACCGACAGCCGGGCCTCTTCCCGCGGCGAGATGATCTGCAGCTCGATGCCGGTCTCTCGCGCCACGCGCTGGATGAACTCGGCGCCGTTCTCGGCGGAACGGCAGGCCTGGGTGGCGATAGCCCTCAGCTCCGGCGCGCCGCGCCGTTTCAACCGCTCGGCGCAGACCGCGAGCGCGGCGATCGCCCGCTCCATCGCCGCGGGCTGCAGCCGACCGGTCTGCGACAGCCCCTCCCCCAGGCGAACGATTCGCGAATAGGCGTCGACGACGCGAAACCCGCCTCGCGCAGGCGTCGCGACCAGCAGGCGACAGTTGTTGGTGCCCAGATCCAGCGCGGCGTAGAGCCCGCCTGTCGGGCGAATCACCGCCGGGGAGAAAGAGCTCTGATCCTGGCTCCGGCGACGCTCTCTGGACGCGGTCGCGTCAGACATTAATCAAAATCCGGGCTCTGCGGGGCTGCGCCAAGACGGGCTAGGCCAAACTGTAGCAAGTCGAATCTGTCGCAGGAAGGGCGGTGACCTAAACGGGATATGGTCGCTTCCGTTCATTTTCCAGTTAGGCGGAATGTGTATGGTTTACCCCGTCATGAACACCCGACTCGCCAAATATGCGCTGGGCCAAGTCGTCCGCCACCGGGTCTTTCCCTTCCGCGGCGTGATCTTCGACGTGGACCCCGAATTCGCCAACACCGAAGAATGGTGGTCCTCGATCCCCGAGGACATCCGTCCGCGGAAGGACCAGCCGTTCTACCACTTGCTGGCTGAGAACGACGAAGGCACCTACACCGCCTATGTGTCCGAGCAGAACCTGCTGCCCGACGACACCGGCGAACCGGTCGCACACCCGCATACCTCGCTGATCTTCGACGGGTTCGAAGACGGCCACTACCACCTGCGGCCGCGCATCACGCACTGATCTCCGGGCGCCCGGGCTATTTCTGGGCCTTGGGCCGCCCGTAGTCGTGGCGCCAGCGAACGGTCAGCTTGGCGCCGTATTCCCCGCCGACCTGCGAGATCAATGACAGCGACCGGGTCGCCTTGATTTCGACCTGGGCCGAGGGGCCCTGCCGCCCGCCGCCGGTCACCTCGAGATAGACCCGGCTGCCGATATACTTGCCGCCCGAGACGGTGACTCCGCTGGCCGCGTCGCCGCCGCCGAGCGCCAGCCGGTCCAGCCGAGCGAAGTTCTTCAGCCCACCCATGACGTCGAAGCCGCCGCCGGTGGCCAGGGTGGTCACCGCAGCCGCCACCTGGGCCGCCTGCACCGGCGACAGCTGCGCCGCCGATTGGCCGAACAACACCTGGGACAGCACCTCGTCGTCCGGCAGGGTCGGAGTCGAGGTCAGGGTTATCTGCGGCTTAGCCGCCGTGCCCTGGATGCGGATGATCGCCGTCAGCGTCGGGTTGTCGCGGGTTGCGGTTAGGTCCAGGCGCATCTTGTCCGCGCTGCTGGCCAGATAGACCACCCCGCGGTCGTCGATCGCAAAGCGATTGCCGGCGAAATCGTAGTCGCCGCGCACGATCCTGGCCGTACCCTCTAGTTGCGGGTTGCTGGTCGAGCCCACCACCCTCGCATTCAGCGACAGTTCGGCGTCCAGACCCAGGCCTTTGACATAGATCCGCCGGGGCGCCGTGATGCTGACATCGAGGTCCAGAGACGGCCCGTTGACAGGCGCCGCCTGCAGGCCCTGGTTCATCGAGAACGGCCGGTTGCGCTCGACCACGTCCATGGTCACCACCCCGGGGGGCGCGCGAGAGGTTTCCGCCGAGATGTCGGCCCGGTCGATCGTCAGGCCGCCCGACAGTCTGGCCCGGCCCTTGGCGTCCCGCACCACCGTCACCTGGCCGCTGGCCGTGGCCTTGGCGGTTTCGTTGTCCAGCAATTGGAAGCCGTGCGCGGTCAGGGTCAGGGTGCTGGAGCCGCCCGGGCCCATCTCCAGCCGCCCCTGTCCGATAAGCGTTCCGGCGTGGGCGTCGTTGGCGGCGAACCGCTGCACGTCCAGGGTCTCGCCCGACAACACAGCTTCGGCGTTGATCGCTCGCAGCTTCAGCCCGGTGGCGGCGTCCTCGAAGTGGCCGTTGGCCAGGCTGCCCTCGCCGCTCACCTGAGGCGATTTCAGCGTGCCGGCCAGGGAGCCCCTGGCGGCCAGTCGCCCACCCAGCTCGCGACCGTCGCCGAAGAAGAGGTCCCAGACCGGCTGCAACTCCCCATTGACCTGAAACTGGCCGGCGATCGGCTTGGAGTCGACGACACCGAAGCGGAACGGCTGGGCCGCCGCCTCCGCCGGCAACACCGCATGCACTTGGGCCTGGTCGTTTGAACTGGAGCCGGTGACGGCGGCGTCGACGGTCAACTGCGGTCCGACCAAGGCGGCGTCGATCTCGCCATTCATCGCCAGCTTGGCCGGCGCGTCGCGGCTGCGCGCGCCCTTCAAGTGCGCCTTGAGCCGGCCATCCAGCCGGGGCCCCTCGCCGCTCAGGTCGAGATCGGCGTCGAACCGCCCGGCCAGATCCTCGCCCAGGGCTGCGAGATCCACCCCCGTCATGGCCGCCTTGGCGTCGAGGCGCGCGCCATCCTGTTGCGCCTGGATAATCGCGTGGCCGCCGCTCAGCGCCAGGTCCAGGTCCGCCGAACGGCGATCGCCGTCCAGGCTGATCCGGGCCGGGCTGGCGGTCTTGAAAGTCAGGCGCCGCAGCTGGCCGGTCCCGCTGAAGCTCAGCGCCAGGGCCCGCCCAGATCGGTTCGCCACGCCGCCGCCATTGATCTTGAACGGCGCCTGGTCGGTCTGCACCTCGGCCGCCACCGTGTAGGGCAACTGGTCGACCGGTCCAGCGGCCTTGAGCGCCAGGCTATGGATCACGCCCGCCTGACCTTTCAGCGTGAGGTCCTGGGCTGTCAGGCTCTCGTCGGCCTGGCCGCCGCTCAGCGTCATCCGGCCATCGGCGTGGCCTGCGGCCAGGAAGGCGCCGGGTCCTGCGCTGCCGGCAAGGTCGGCGCTGACGACTTCGCCGCCATGCAAGCCGACCGCGCCCTTGACTGCGATTCCCCCGGCCTGAGCGTCTAGGTCGTGGAATGACAATCCGCCACCGGTGAGCTCGAACCCGCCCCGCGCATGCGCCGGGCCGGTGGCTTCGGCCGCCGTCAGGTTGAAGACACCCGCAACACCCTGAGGCCCCTTGCCCAGGTTCAGTGTCGCCCGAACCCCCGTCAGCACCAACTGCGGCAGATCCAGCCGCTCCAGGTCGGCGCCCAAATCCGCCCTGGGTTCGGCGAGCGTTCCGCCGATCATCGCCGAGCCGCGCGCCTTGCCGTCGATCTCCAGGGGGCCGAACCCCAGCGGCCCGGAAGCCGACCAGTCGCCGACCAGCCGGATCGCCCCGTCCTTGCCGATCTGGCCCGAGCCGCCGGCCCGCGCCGACGCCCCGGTCAGCTCCACCTGCTCCAGGGCCAGGGCGCCGTTGGACCAGTTCCCCGAAGCGGCCAGCTTCGGCTTTTCGCCCAGCAGGTGATCCAGTTGCTCCTGACCGAGCGTCACCTGCGCGCCATCTCCGGTAAAGCCGATTTTCCAGGCCTGCCCGGCGCGACCCTGCGACGCCGCCCAGGTCAGGTCCGCCCGCCCCTTGGCGCCGCTGCGCACCAGGCCGAGGTTCGGCAGTTGCGCTACGCCCTTCAGACTGAGGTCGCCCAAAAGGCCCTTGCCGCCGCTGGCCGTGAGCTTGATCCCGGCGCCGTCCAGGCTCAGCGTCCGCAACATCAGCCGGCCGTCCGCCAACCGGGACGCATCGAGCTGAGCGCGTGGCCGCGGGCCGGCCAGATCGCCCAATACCCCGCCCCCTGCGCCGCCGTAGCCCTCGCCGGCCACCGCAAGGCGAAGCTCGCGATGATGCTTGGACAGGGTCAGCGGCCCGCCGAACCGCTCCAGGCCATACCCGGCCGCCTGGACCCGACTCAGGCTGACCTGGCCGTGCAAGTCCCAGTCGCCCAGGGCGCCCTTGACCTCCCCGGACAGCCGCGCCGGCCCGACCGATGGCTGGGCGACCAGCTTGGACAGATCGGCGATCTGGGCCTGAAGCTTTATCCCGTCGCTGGCGCGCACCTTCACCGCATCGATCACGCCGTTGGCCGACAAGCTGGCGTTGTCCGCAAAGAGCCGGGCGTCGATCTGCTTCAGCGACCCCTTCACCTGAGCCTGCTGCACCACGAAGTCGAGCCGCGGGCCGAACGCCGCCCGGTAGCCTTCGGTCCAGCGCGAGGCGGTCAGCGACACCCAGCCTCGCGCCACCCCGCCCTTGCGGGTCCAGGTCCCGTCTCCCCCGGCGATCGGCTGGGTTCCGACCAGGGCCGCAAGTTTCAGCTGGCCGACGTCGACATCGCCCGCCGCGGTAGCATCCAGCCTGAACGGCAGGCCGGTCGCCAGGCCCAGCGCCCCCGCCATGGCCCCGCCGCGCGCCTCGTGGGCGTGAGCGTCCAACCGAACCTTGCGTCCGACGCCGAGGTCGAAACTGGCGGTCAACCCATCGCCTTGGTGCAGCAGGTTCTGGGCCGCCACGTCGCCGGCTACGCCACCGTCCGGCTCGAGGACCAGATCACCCGCAAGCTGAAACAGCCCCCGTTCGACGCTGACCGCCGGCAGGGTCTCGAGCCGCGTCTGCAACTGGTCGATCCTCACCACCAGCGGCCTTCCGCCGCCTCCGCCACCGCCGCCGAGGGTCGGGCGGTGGGAAAGCTTCACCAGGTCGGCGGCCGCAAATTCAATGTGCGCCCGCCGGTCGATCAGCTCCAAGGGGCTCCAGGCGACACGCAGGTTATTGACCTCGATCCACGCCCCCTGGCTGTCGACGACCGCCAACCGCTGCAGGTCGAAGGCGGTCCACAGGTCGCCCTTCAACCCCGACACCCTCAGCTTGCCGAGCGAGCCCAGATCGAGGCCATCCAATCGGCTCACGACATACTCGCGACCCCAGTCGGTCAGCACGCCGAAGCGAACCAGGGCCATCCCGGCCAGGGCGATGAAGGCGATCAGGCTCATCACCGCCGCCGCATAGTGGTGCGGTTTCGGTCCACGCCTCGGCGGTTTGGACGCCGCGGTCGGTTCCTGGTCGGCTGGCCCGCTCAAAAGCTCTGTCCGATGCTGAGATACAGCTGGACCGGAGAGTCTCCGTTCCGCCGCACCAGGGGCGTGCCGATGTCCACCCGGATCGGGCCGAAGCCCAGGTTGTAGCGGAGGCCGAGCCCGATCCCGATATCGGGGTGGGTGAAGTCGGGATTGACCTGCTTGCCCGCTGCGCCTGCATCGATAAAGGCCGCCACGCCCCAGGGCCCCTTAATATGCTGGCGCAGTTCGACCGAGGCCTCGACGATCGACAGCCCGCCCTCCGGGGTATTGTCGGGATAGCGGGGACCCACCGCCTGATAGGCGTAGCCGCGCACCGACCCGCCGCCGCCCGCATAGAAGCGTGACGGCGCCGGCACCAGCGGGATATTCCCGCCGAAGATCGAGCCGATCTTGGCGCGGCTGGCGATCACGGTGTTGTCGCCGCCCAGGGGCAGGTAGGCCGAGCCCTGCACCCAGGCCTTCAGGAACGCCACCGGACCGTCACCGACGGCGTAGGTCGGCTGGGCGCTGGCGCTGATCCGCCAGCCCGCCGTGGGGTTCAAGGGATCGTTGGACTTGTCGAGATTGAAGGCCACCAGCCCGGCCAGGGTGGCCAGGTTCCGTCGCCGGTTGAGCGTGACGAGGTTCGCCGCCTCCTTCTCGTCGGTCTCCGAGCCGTCGACCGAGAGGCCGTAGGTCAGGAAAGAAATCTTGCTGTACTTGCGCGTCAGGTCGGCGGAAATGACCGCGCCCTGGGACAGATAGGCGGTGGTGTCGTCCCGGTAGAGCGCCGCGGTAAGCTTCAAGGTCCGCTCCGGCTGTCGCCAGTCCGGCAGGGCCAGCTCGACCTGTGCGCGGCTGTCCAGTTGCGCCACCACCAGGCTGGTGGTCAGGGTGTCGGCGAAGCCCAGGCGGTTATAGACGATCCAGCGGCTGTCGACGCCGGCGCCCTCGGTGGTCGAATAGCTGGCGCCCAGTTCCAGCGTGCCCTTGGGCCGATCGGCCAGACTGACCACAACCGGTCGCCGCCCGTCCTTTGCGTCAGCAGACGGCGCCAGCGCCACAGTCACCGAGTCATAGGCGCCGGTGTCGGTCAGCCGTCGCTCGAGCACCGCCACGTCCCTGGGCCGATAGACCTGGCCGGCCTTCCAGGGCGCCAGGCTGCGGATCCAGGCGAGGCGCGTGCGGCTGGCCCCCTTCAACTCCACCCCGTCCATGCGCACCAGCCCACCCGCAGCGATGCGATAGGCGGGCTGCACGGTCTGGTCGGCGTGGTCGACGATCACCTGCCGAGGCCGGGCGTCCGCGTCGGCGTAACCGCTCTTCTGCAGGGTGGCGACGATGCGCCCCTCGGCGGCGATCACGTCCTCGGCCCGTCCCGGCGCGCCGGGCGAAAGCGCCATCGCCTTCTCGGCCGCCGCCTGGACCTCGGCGGCCGGCGGGGCGTCGATCCATTCGATGTGGGGGTTGGCGATCTTGCTGCGCGGCCCTTGCGTCACCCTGATGAAGGGCTGGGGCGTGTCCCCCTCGCCGATATCGGGGGTGACCTCGTAGTCGTAATAGCCTTCCGAACGCAGCACGGCGATCGCCCGCTCGCCCGCCTCGGTCGCCCTCCGGCGCGCCTCCAGCCGCGTCGTGGTCGGAGCAGCCGCCGAGCCGATCGCCTCCTGGATCAGATTGCGGAGGCTCCGGTCCTCGACCCCGCGCACATCGAACTTCGGCGCAGCCTCTGCCGGCACGACCGCGAGCACGGCCACCAGGCCCAGCCCCGCGCCCAAAGCGCCTCCGACAATCCGCACAGCCGCCAAACCCTGCTCCTCCGGGCGAGCTCCCCGCCGGCCGGCCCGCACCGCCTTACAGGGCATGGATCAGGCTCTAATCGTCTGATTTAGAGCAAGAATCACACGTCAGGGGCGACCGCGACCTCAACAAATCCGTTTTCGCACCCCTATCTCCGGATTTAGCCGGGCGACGAGCGGCTGTCACCACGCCTCTGACGCCCACAACCATCGATTTCGGGCGCCGCCCGCTCACTTTTTAGGCGCCGCTCATCAGCTCGATTGTCTTCACTCGCGATTTGATGATTTCGTGCCGAGAACGCCTAGCCTGCCGGATCAGTAGATGAGCTGACGACGGGTACGGAATGCCAGCGACGCGGAGCGTGGACGCGGTGGAAAGACTAAGGATCGTCGGGTCGTCCCGAGGCTCGCTGACACCCGAGCGCTATCGCCCGGACCGCTTCTACGACGAGATGTTCGCCCCCGACGGCGCGGTCCGCCCACACTATGCAGCGCTGGAAAGCCGCCTCGCCACCCTGACCCCCGCCGAACTGGCCGAGCGGCAGAAGACCCTGGAGCAGTCGTTCCTGCTGCAAGGCATCACCTTCACCGTCTATGGCGCTGAGAACACCACCGAGCGGATCATCCCCACCGACCTTCTGCCTCGGATCATCCCGGCGGCCGAGTGGCGGCGCATCGAGGCGGGCCTGATTCAGCGGGTTCGGGCCCTGAACCACTTCCTGGCCGACATCTACGGCGACCAGAAGATCCTGGCCGACGGAATCGTGCCGCGCGAACTGGTGTTTGGCGCGCCGTCCTATCGCCGCGAGATGCGCGGCCTGTTCGTGCCGCACAACGCCTATGTCAATGTCTGCGGCTCGGACCTGATCCGCGACGGCAAGGGCGAGTTCGCGGTCCTGGAGGACAATCTCAGGGTTCCCTCCGGAGTCAGCTACATGCTGGCCAATCGCGATGCGGCCAAGCGCACCTTCGCCGACGCCTACAGGGCCGCCGGCGTGCGCCCGGTTGAGCGCTACCCCGACCTGCTCCTGGCCACCCTGAAGAGCCTCGCTGCGGACTGGCGGCCCAATCCCCAGGTCGTGGTGATGACCCCCGGGGTCTACAACTCGGCCTACTACGAGCACGCCTATCTGGCCCGCCTGATGGGCGCGCCCCTGATCGAGGGCCGTGACCTCGTGGTGCATGAGAACATGGTCTACATGCGCACGACCGAGGGCCTGAAACGCATCGACGTCATCTATCGCCGCGTCGACGACGACTTCATCGATCCCCTGACATTCCGTCGAGACTCCTCCCTCGGCATAGCCGGCCTGTTCAACGCCTACCGCGCCGGCAATGTGGTGATCGCCAACGCCCCTGGGACCGGGGTCGCCGACGACAAGGCGGTCTATGCTTACGTGCCCGAGATCATCCGCTACTATCTCGCCGAGGACGCCATCCTGCCCAATGTCGAGACCTACCTCTGCCGCGAGCCGGCCCAGCTGAGCCACGTCCTGGCCAATCTGGACAAGCTGGTGGTCAAGGAGGTGGGCGCCTCGGGCGGCTACGGCATGCTGATCGGACCGCACGCCACCCAGGCCCAGCGCGACGAGTTCGCCCAGCGCCTGAAGCACGACCCGTCCAACTACATCGCCCAGCCGACCATCCAGCTCTCCACCGCCCCCTGCCTGGTGGACGGCGACATCGAGCCTCGCCACGTGGACCTGCGGCCGTTCATCCTCTCGGGAAACAAGGTGGTGGTCACCCCCGGCGCTCTGACCCGCGTCGCGCTGAAGCGTGGCTCGCTGGTTGTCAATTCGAGCCAGGGCGGAGGATCGAAGGACACCTGGGTGCTGGCCGACGGAGACCATGGCGCATGATGCTCGCCCGCGTGGCCGACAGCCTCTACTGGATCGGCCGCTACGTAGAGCGCGCCGAGCATCTCAGCCGCATCGGCGAAGTGATGCTGACCGCGACCCTCGACGACAGCGAGGCTTCGGACATCGTCGCCCATATCGCCCTCGCCGCGATCGAGGACCGCGAGCCCCTGGGCGAGAGCCAAACCGCGCTCGGCGCCGTGCGCAGCCTGTTGTTCGACCGGGAAGACCTGAGTTCGGTGGTCAATTCCCTGGCCCGGGCGCGGGAAAACGCCCGCCAGGTGCGCGACCAGATCACCACCGAGACCTGGGAGCGGCTGAACCTGCTCTACCTGCGGATCACCGACCCCGCCGCCGAGCACGAATTCGCCCAGGGATCCTCGGACTATCTGCACGGGATCATCGCCGACCTGCACCTGTTCAAAGGCGCCGCCGACGCCACCATGAGCCATGGCGAGGGCTGGCGCTTCCTGCTGTTGGGCGTGCACCTCGAGCGCGCCCAGAGGATCGCGCGCCTGCTGGACGTCTGCTTTGGCGACGGCGCCGGCCGGCCGGGCCTCACCGAGCACATGGCCCAGATGGCGGTGCTGCGCATGGCCTGCGCGCTGGAGCCCTACCTCAAGGTCTACACCGCCGAGATCGACCCCCAGCACGTGCTGCAGTTCCTGCTCTATGACGAGGACTTCCCGCGCTCGATCCGGTTCTCGACCGCGCGCATTCAGGACTATCTCGACCGCCTGGCGCCGCGGTCGGCCTTCCAGGGCAAGGCCGCGCCGGAACGCCTGGCCGGGCGCCTGAACGCCCGCTTGGAATTCGCCGACATGGACGAGGGCCAGGGCGCCGGCGCCATACTGGGCGCGGTCGTGGCGGAGTGCTCGCGCATCCACCACGCCATCTACGAGACCTTCATCGACTATCCGCTCGAACAGAGGCTGCCGGCCTGATGCTGCTCGAAATCCGTCACCTGACCCAGTACCACTACGCCGAGCCGGTGCGCGCCAGCGTCATGGAGCTGTGGGTCCAGCCGCAGAAGAGCGCCCGCCAGAGGCTGATCAGTTTCGAGCTCGAGATCGACCCAGCGGCCCAGTTGTTCAGCTATGTCGACGCCTTCGGCAACGCCGTCTACCACTTCGACGTGCCCCAGCCGCACGACCGCCTGGCGATCGAGTCCCGGGCCACCGTCGAGACCGAGCCGCCGCCGCCCCTGCCCGACAAGCTGGACCCGGGTGAATGGGACCGGCTGCGCAGCGAGCATGTGCGGGGCGAATATTTCGACTTCCTGCATCCGACCGGCTTTGCCGTGATGACCCCGGCCCTGGCCGAGTTCATGCGCGCCCATGGTCTGGAGGACCCAAGCGGCCAGGACCCTCTGACGGCGATAGAGGGCCTGTGCCGCGCCCTCTACGAGGCCTTCGATTACGAGCCCGGGATCACTGACGCCGACAGCCCCATCGATCACGCGCTGGAGGCCGGCAGCGGCGTCTGCCAGGACTTCGCCCACATCATGATCGCCGTCTGCCGCGCCTGGGGCGTGCCGGCGCGCTATGTCTCCGGCTACCTGTTCACCGACCGATCGGAGGGCGGCGATCGCTCCAGCCCGGACGCCACCCACGCTTGGGTGGAGGTGTTCCTGCCCTCCCTGCGCTGGGTCGGCTTCGACCCCACCAACAACGTCGTGGCCGGCGAGCGGCACGTGACGGTCGCCGTCGGCCGTGACTACGGCGACGTGCCGCCCTCGCGCGGAGTGTTCAAGGGCGACTGCGACAGCGAACTGATGGTCGCGGTCAGTGTCAGGCGGGCCCGGGCCGCCATGGCCGAGCCCGAATACATGCGGCTGACCCGGCCGTCGCTGACCACCGCCGACCGACGCCGGCGCACCCAGGACATGCTTTACGACCAGCAGCTTCAGCAGCAGCAACAGCAGCAACAGCAGCAATAGGTCGCCAGGCGAGGATCAGCCCTCCGCCAGGCTGCTTCGGTCAATCTCGTTGATCTTGGTCACACCGGTCAGGGCCATGGCCACGCGCATCTCGGCCGCCATCAGGCTCAGCACATGGGATACGCCGGCCTGCCCTGCTCCGGCCAGCGCATAGGCCCAGGCCCGGCCGATCAGGACGCCCTGAGCGCCTAGGGCCAGGAGGCGAACCACATCGAGGCCCGAGCGCACCCCGCCATCGGCCAGGATGGTCAGCCGCCCGCCCACCGCCTCGGTGATTGGCGGCAAAGCCCGGGCGCTGGAGAGCACCCCGTCCAGTTGCCGCCCGCCGTGGTTGGAGACCACGATCCCGTCCGCTCCGAGATCTGCGGCCCGCACGGCGTCGCCAGGATCGAGGATTCCCTTGACGATCAACGGGCCATCCCAGGCTTGGCGAATCTGTTCCAGGTCGCGCCAATTGGCCGAGGCGTCGAAGTTCTGGCCGATCCAGCCCAGGAAATCGCGCAGGCTGCTCTTGGCCCCCAGGGCCGAGGCGATGTTGCCCAGCTGATGCGGCCGGCCGTTGACGCCCACGTCCCAGGCCCAGCCCGGCTTGTGCGCGATCTGCCAGGCCCGCCGAACTTCCCCCGCCAGCCCGGGCGCGCCGGTCAGGCCGGATCGCACATCGCGATAGCGGGCGCCCGGCGTCGGCAGGTCGACCGTGAACACCAGGGCCGAACACCCCAGCGCCTTGGCCTTGGCCAGCATGTCGCGCACGAAGCCGCGGTCCTTGATCAGGTAGAGCTGGAACCAGAACGGCCGCTTCAGCGCCCCCGCCACCTCGTCCATGGCGCATAGCGAAACGGTCGAAAGGCAGAACGGGACCTTGGCCGCCTCGGCCGCCCGCGCCGCCTGCACCTCGCCGCGGCGGGCGTTCATGCCGGCCAGGCCCACTGGCGCGAGCCCGATCGGCATGGCCATGTCCTGGCCGAACAGGCGGGTCGTCAGGTCGATACGCGAGACGTCGCACAGAATCCGTTGGCGCAGGGCGATGGCCTGCAGGTCCTCGATGTTGCGGCGCAGAGTGATCTCGTCATAGGCGCCGCCGTCGATATATTCGAACAGGAAGTGCGGCAGTCGCCGGCGCGCCAGTTCACGGTAGTCGCGGACCGCCGCCGCGATCGCCCTACTCATCGCGGCCAGCCCTCTCCCTCAGGGTTTCCGGCGAATAGTTGTCGCCGATCGACATCGCCAGGATGCGTGAGATGTGGGTCAAGGGCAGCCCTGTCTCGTCATGCCAGGCGTTGAACTGGCCCTGGACCTTGGCCATGTCCTTTTTGGACGTCGGTTCGTCGGCGATGTCGAGGCCGGCGTCGCGCAGCGCCGCCACCACGTCCTTGGACGGAATGAAGCTGTCGCGCCCGACGAAGCGCAGGAAATAGAAGCCGGTGCGCCCGCCAAGGCGCGATCCCCGATCCGCCAGCACCTTCAACAGGCCCAACTGGTCGTCCGCCGGCCATTCGGCCAAGAAGCGGCCGGCCGAGCCGTGCTGCCGCGCCAGCTCGACGACGAAACCCGCGTTATGACGCACCGACATGATCTTCTGCGGATTGCGTACGATGCGCTTGTCGCTGCAGAGCCTTTCCCAGAACTCGTCGAACTGACCCAGGAGGGCCGGCGGATCGAAGCCCAGGAAGGCCTCCTCGAACCCCGGCCACTTGGCCTCGATCACGCTCCAGACGAAGCCGGCGGAGAATATCCGCTGGGTCATCTGCGCCAGGATCCGATCGTCCGTGAGAGTCGCAGGATTCCCGTGCGCTTTCTCCAGCGGCAGGAAGCTTTTCAGCACCGCCTCGCCGCCTTTGCGCTCAGCGGCGCGGTCGTAGATGGTCTTAAAGCTCTTCAAGCCCGGCCCCTCGCTGTCGCGGAACCGAGCTTAGACCGGCTTCCCCGGGCGAAGCTAGGCCACCCGCGCGATGCTCTCGCCCAGCATGTTGACCATGGCGTCGATCTGAGCCGGTTCGACGATCAGGGGCGGCGACAGGGCCATGATGTCGCCGGTGACCCGAACGCCCAGGCCATGGTTGAAGCAGTCGACGAACACGTCGTAGCCGCGCTTGCCCGGCGCCCCTTCGCGCGGCGCCAGCTCTACACCGGCCACAAGGCCGATGGTGCGGATATCGATCACGTTGGGCAGGCTCTTCAGGCCATGCACCGCCTCCTCCCAGTGGGCGGCCAGGCTGGCGGCGCGGGTCAGGAGGCCCTCGCGCCGATAGATCTCCAGGGTCGCCAGGCCCGCGGCGCAGGCGGCCGGGTGGCCGGAATAGGTGTAGCCGTGGAACAGCTCGATCATGCCCTCCGGCCCCTGCACCAGGGCGTCGTGCACCTCGCGGCTGGCGAACACCGCGCCCATGGGGATGGCGCCGTTGGTCAGGCCCTTGGCGGTGGTCACGATGTCCGGCTTGACCCTGAAATATTCGGTGGCGAACGGCGTCCCCAGGCGCCCGAAGCCGGTGATCACCTCGTCGAAGATCAGCAGGATGCCGTGGCGGGTGGCGATCTCGCGCAGGCGCTCCAGATAGCCGACCGGCGGCAGGAGAACCCCGGTCGAACCCGCGACCGGCTCGACGATCACCGCGGCGATGGTGTCGGCGCCGTGCAGCGCCACCAGCCGCTCCAGATCGTCGGCCAGTTCGGCGCCGTGCTGCGGCAGGCCCTTGGTGAAGGCGTTCTTCGCAGGATCGTGGGTGTGGCGCAGGTGGTCGGTCCCAGGCAGCAGGGGCCCGAAGGTGCGGCGATTGTTGACCAGGCCGCCGACGCTGATCCCGCCGAACCCGACCCCATGATAGCCGCGCTCGCGACCGATCAGCCGGGTCCGCCCCGGCTGGCCGATGGCCTTCTGGTAGGCGAGCGCGATCTTCAGCGCCGTGTCGACCGACTCAGAGCCGGAGTTGGTGAAGAACACCCGGTCCAGCCCGCCCGGGGCGATATCGCCCAGTTCCTCGGCGAAACGGAAGGCGATCGGATGGCCCATCTGGAACGACGGCGCATAGTCCAGCTCGCGCAGCTGCTGCCCCACAGCGTCGGCGATCTCGCGCCGACCGTGGCCGGCGTTGACGCACCAAAGCCCCGCGGTCCCGTCCAGGATTCGACGCCCATCGTCGCTGGTGTAGTACATGCCCTCGGCTCCGGCGAGCAGGCGCGGGGTGGCCTTGAACTGCCGGTTGGCGGTGAACGGCATCCAGTAGCGATCGAGCTTGGGCGCGTTGGTCGAGGCGGTCATGGGGAAGTCTCCTGTTGCGTGAAGGAGACCGCGATGCGCCGCCAGCCACAAGGCGTTTTCTTCGCGTCTGCAAGGCCTTGAATTTCGCGGGCGATTTTCCAGGTGTTGCGATATATTCAACACCTACAACACGGGGTCGGAGGCGCGGGTGGAGTTCGAGGTCGGCGAGCGGCTGCGCTATGTGCGCGAACGGGCGGGCCTGTCCCAACGGGTGCTGGCGAAGAAGGCCGGTATCACCAACTCCACCGTCTCGTTGATCGAGTCCGGCCGCACCAACCCCTCGGTAGGGGCCCTGAAGCGGATCCTGGATGCGGTGCCGATCGGCCTGGCCGACTTCTTCGCCCTGGAGCCCGACCGCGACCGCCAGGTCTTCTACCGCGCCGGCGATCTGGTGGAGATCGGCAAGGGGTCGATCTCCTATCGCCAGGTCGGCCGCAACCTCTCCGGCCGCGCCCTGCAAATGCTGGTCGAATGCTACGAGCCGGGCGCCGACACCGGCCGCATACCCCTGACCCACGAGGGCGAGGAAGGCGGGGTGGTGATCGCCGGCCGCATCGAGGTCACTGTCGACGATCAGCGGCGGGTGCTCGGCCCCGGCGAGGCCTACTATTTCGACAGCCGCCGCCCCCACCGCTTCCGATGCGTCAGCGAAGAACCCTGCCGCATCATCAGCGCCTGCACCCCGCCAAGCTTTTGATCAGCCAACCTTCTCGAACTTCAGGGTCATGCGGTCGCTCTCGCCGATGGCGTCGTACTTGCTGTGGTCGAAGTTCGGGTTCGGCGGCTTGCCGTCCGGGGCCGATTGGCGGGTCGGGGGCAGGGTCCAGACGCCGAAGGGATAGTCCTTGGTGTCCTTGGGGTTGGCGTTGATCTCCGAGCGGGCGACCAGCTTGAAGCCGGCCTTCTTGGCCTCGTCGATGACGTAGCTTTCCGGGATGTAGCCGTTTCCCTTGGCCGGGTCCGAGCCTTCTGGCGCACGATGATCCTCGATGGCCAGCACCCCGCCGGGCTTGAGGGCGGCGTGGAAGTCCTTGAACGCCTTCTGGATGAACGGCCCGACCCAGTTGTGGGTCTCGCGCGAGACCAGCACCAAGTCGACGCTGCCCGCCGGCGCCAACGCTCCCGAATGCGGGCCAAAGCCCGCAACCGCAACGTCGCCGAAGGTCGCGTGATTGGCCACATACTTGGCCTCGATGGACCGCCGCTCGCGCTTGTCCTCCTCGCTCACCTTGGGATCGTTCAGGTCGGCGGTGGCGGCGATGTAGTGGCCCCCGGTCTGGGCCAGGAAGGGCGCGATGATGTCGGTCCACCAGCCGCCGCCCGGATTGACGTCGATCACAGTCTGGCCGGGCCTCAAGCCCCAGAAATTCAGGGATTCCTCAGGGTGGCGATATTTGTCGCGAGCCTTTTCCTTATCGGTCCGCGGCCCCGTCTCGATCACCTTGTGCAGGATCGGATCGGCCGGCGTCGCCAGGGCCAGGCCCGGCGTCACGGCGAGCGCTGCGCCGGCAAGAAGAATTCCGCGTCGATCGAGGGTCATGGGCGCCCTTCCCTTGTTGTGTTTGCGTGCATATTGGGCCGACGGGCCTGCGGCGCCAGGGCTCAGGCCATCACCGGGTCGAAGCTCTCGGCCGACGCCCGGTCCCAGTTGGTGCGATAGAAGCTGTCTTGACAGGCGCCGTCCACCAGGGACCGCGCCGGCAGGAAGGTGTGCAGATCGGCGAATTGTCGGACCTCGGTGGCGCTGACCCGGCGCACCAGATGATGCGGCCCCAGCTTTTCCGGCCGCTCGACCCCGGCCGCAGCCAGCATGTCGGCCAGGGCTTTGAGGGTGTTGCGGTGGAAGTTGTAGACCCGCTCGGCCTTGTCGGTGACCACCAGCGCCTTCTGGCGCCCCGGGTCCTGGGTCGCCACCCCGGTCGGGCAGTGGTTGGTGTGGCAGCTCAGCGACTGCACGCAGCCGATGGCGAACATGAAGCCCCGCGCCGCATTGGCCCAGTCGGCGCCGATCGCCAGCACGCAGGCGATGTCAAAGGCGCTGACGATCCGCCCGGCCGCGCCGATCTTGATCTGGCCGCGCAGGCCCGCGCCCACCAGGGTGTTGTGAACGAACAACAGGCCTTCCCGCATCGGCGCGCCGACATGGTCGCTGAACTCCTCCGGCGCGGCGCCGGTGCCGCCCTCGCCGCCGTCGACGACGATGAAGTCCGGTCGGACGCCGGTCTGCAGCATGGCCTTGACGATGGCCATAAGTTCCCAGGGGTGGCCCAGGCACAGCTTGAAACCCACTGGCTTGCCGCCGGACAGCTCGCGCAGCTGGGCGATGAAGCCCATCATCTCCAGCGGCGTGGAAAAGGCGCTGTGGCGCGGCGGCGAGATGCAGTCGCGGCCCATGGGCACGCCGCGGGTCTCGGAGATCTCCCGGCTGACCTTCTTGGCGGGCAGGATGCCGCCGTGACCCGGCTTGGCCCCTTGGCTGAGCTTGATCTCGATCATCTTCACCTGGTCGGTGGTCGCCTGGGCGCGGAACTTCTCCGGATCGAAGCGGCCGTCCTCGGTGCGGCACCCGAAATAACCGCTGGCCACCTCCCAGACGATGTCCCCGCCCATCTCCCGATGATAGGGGCTGATGCTGCCCTCGCCGGTGTCGTGATAGAAGCCGCCCTTCCTGGCCCCCGCATTCAGGGCGCGGATGGCGTTGGCGCTCAGCGAGCCGAAGCTCATGGCCGAGATGTTGAACAGCGAGGCGGAATAGGGCTTGGCGCACAGCTCGCCGCCGATGGTCACGCGAAAGCTTTCCGGGTCCGCATGCGCCGCCGGGCAGGTCGAATGGCCGATGAACTCGTAGCCGCTGCGATAGACCTCCAGCAGGGTGCCGAAGGGCTGCTCGGCCGGCAGCCCCTTGGCCCGCTCGTAGACCAGGCTGCGTTGGCTGCGGGTGAAGGGCGCAGCCTCTTGGTCGGCCTCGAACAGGTATTGGCGCAGCTCCGGCCGCACCAGTTCGACGATCCAGCGGATATGGCCGATCACCGGATAGTTGCGCTGGATCGAATGCCGGGTCTGGATCAGGTCGATCACGCCCAGCACGCTCAAGGCGGCGCCGGCGATCCCCAGATAGACGCCCTTGCTCCACCAGGGCAGGACCGCAAAACCCAGCACCGCCCCGGCGAGGCAGAGGGCGAAGGCCGTATAGCGACTAGGCGTGAACTTGCCCATTGAGCCTCCTTGAGCTTGGCCGGACCGTCGATGATCCGTCGCACCGACGTCAAGGCCCTTGCGCCGCCGCCGGCCCGGCCTAACCTCCCTTCCGGGCCCCGATCCGGAGACAGCGCAATGAAGCTAGACCGCTTGCCAAGGGTCCGCACCACGCTGCAGCCCAGCAACCATCCCTATCTCAACGGCGCCTGGACCCCGCTCCACGAGGAGGTCGACGCCGAGGACCTGGAGGTGCTGCAAGGCGCGATCCCGGCCGACATCGACGGGGTCTATCTGCGCAACACCGAAAACCAGATCCACCAGCCGCTCGGCCGCTACCACCCCTTCGACGGCGACGCGATGATTCACCAGATCGGCTTCAAGAACGGTCGCGCCAGCTATCGCAATCGATTCGTCCGTACACGGTGTTTCCAGGCCGAACAGGAGGCCGAAGGCTCGCTGTGGGGCGGCCTCGCCGATCCGCCCAGCCTGGCCAAGCGTCCCGGCTATGGCGCCCATGGCGCGCTGAAGGACAACGCCTCAACCGACATCGTGGTCCACGCCGGCAAGGCCATCGCCACCTTCTACCAGTGCGGCGAAGCCTATCAGCTCGACCCGTTCACGCTGGAGACCCTGGGTGTCGCCCCCTGGGGACCGCTCGACGGGGTCTCGGCGCATACCAAGGTCGATGAGGCGACGGGCGAACTGCTGTTCTTCAACTATTCCAAGCACGCCCCCCACCTGCATTTCGGCGTGGTCGACCGGGAGGGGCGCCTTGCCCGCTACCAGCCGATCCCCCTGCCCGGCCCGCGCCTGCCGCATGACATGGCCTTCAGCGAGAACTGGGCGATCCTCAACGATATGCCGGTGTTCTGGGACGCAGACCTCCTGCAGCGGAACATCCACGCCGTGCGCCTGCATCCCGGCCTGCCCTCGCGCTTCGCCCTGGTCCCGCGCCGCGGCGACGGCGAGGTGCGCTGGTTCGAGGCCGAGCCGACCTATGTGCTGCACTGGCTGAACGCCTATGAGGATGGGACCGAGGTGGTGCTGGACGGCTATTTCCAGGAAGAGCCGACGCCGCGCCCGCGCAAGGACGCGCCCGCCGGCTTCGAGCACATGATGGCCTATCTCGACGAGCACAGCTTCCGCCCCAAGCTGCACCGCTGGCGCTTCGATCTCGCCATCGGCCGGACCCGCGAAGAGCGGCTGTGCGACGAGATCGTCGAGTTCGGCATGTTCAACCAGCGCTTCGCCGGCCGCCCCTATCGCTACGCCTATTCCACCGTGAGCAAGCCGGGCTGGTTCCTGTTCACCGGCTTCGTCAAGCACGACCTGAAGACCGGCGAAACCCGGCGGTTCGACCTGCCCGAAGGCGTCTATGCCAGCGAAGCCCCCTTCGTCCCGCGGATCGGGTCCACCCAAGAGGACGACGGCTATCTGGTCAGCTTCCTGACCGATGAGAATACCGGCGGCTCCGAATGCATCCTGCTGGACGCCCGCCGCATCGAGGATGGCCCCGTCTGCCGCATCGCCCTGCCGCACAAGCTCTGTAGCGGAACGCATTCCTGCTGGGCGGACCGGGCTTTCGTTGAGAACGGCGTCGCGGTGCGGTGATTTCCCGTGAGCGACCTCAGGGCTCCGCCACAAGTCTCTTTGGCGGCCACGGAATGAACCCGGAGGTGCGGCGGACATAGGCTTCATAGTCGGGCCGGCTACGGCGCATCCGTCCTTCGACCGTGGGCACGCCGCTGAAGCGGGTTAGGAGGAAGGTGATCAGGATCGGGCCTGGCAGGGCCCAGAGGCCGGCGCGAGTCTCGGCGGCGATCAGCCAAAGGCCCCACCACAGGCACGCGTCCCCGAAATAGTTGGGGTGGCGGGTGTAGCGCCAGAGGCCCCGGTCCATGACCTTGCCCTGGTTGGTCGGGTCGGCCTTGAAGCGGCTGAGCTGCCAGTCGCCGACGCTCTCGAAAATCAGGCCGATGAGCGCGAACCCGGCGCCCGCCCAGCCCAGCGGCCCAAGCATCGCCGGCGCCGGATCGAGCTGGCCCAGCTGCACCGGCAGGCAGACCACGAACTGCAGCGGCGCCTGCAGAGCGAACACAAGGAGCAGCGAGGCCTTGGCGAAGCCCCAGCCTCGCTCGGCCTCGGCCTTGCCCAGCATGGTCTTGTAGCGCCGGTCCGGCCCATGGCCGCGCCAGCGCAGCAGGAGATAGGTTCCAAGCCTCAGGCCCCAGGCGGTGCAGAGCGCGACCAGCACCAGCTTACGCGGGCTCGCCGGCCCGGTTTCGAAGAAGCTGGCCCAGGCCAGCACCACCATGCCGAACGCCCACCAGCTGTCGACAAAGGTCACGTCGCGGATCGCCACCCCGATCCGCCAGAGGATCAGGAAGCAGACGAGGGTGACCCCAAGGTTCTCGGCGAGCAGTTGCAGCGTGGCCATGGCGAAACGGACTACGCCACCAAACCCCGCCCGGATCAATCAGGCTCGTTTTCGACTGAGCGCCTCGAACAGGGCCGGCAGCACCATCAGCACCAGGGGCGCGCCGGCCAGGAGGCCGGAGATGATGGCGATGGCCAGGGGCCGCTGCATGGCCGAGCCTTGCCCGAGGCCCAGCGCCAGAGGCGACAGGGCCAAGATCGCGATCACAGCCGACATCAGGATCGGCCTCAGCCGCGCCAGGCCCGCTGTTGTCAGGTGGCTGGCGTCCACGTGCTGGTCCAGCTCGACCTCGGCGAAAAAGAAGATGGCCAGCTCGGTGATGATCCCCACCACCATGGTCAGGCCCATCAGGGCTGAGATGTTCAGCTCGGTCCCTGTGGCCCAAAGGCCGACGAACACCGCCGCCGCCGCCATCAGCACCACCGCCAGGACGCTGATGACCACCCGCCAGCGCTCGAACAGGTAGAGCAGCAGGAGCGAGACCAGGAGCAGGGCGGCGGCGAACACCACGGCCAGGTCCACGAACGAACTCTGCTGCTGGGCGTAGAGGCCGCCATATTCGATGCGCACCCCGGCCGGCAGGGCGAGGCCGGCGATGGTCTTCTTCACCTCGGCCATGGCCGAGCCCATGTCGCGGTGCTCGAGCCGCGCGGTGACGCCGACGAAGGGCTGCAGGTCCTCGCGGGTGATCTGCTGCTGGCCGGGCTCGACCACTACCGTGGCGATGCGCGACAGCGGCAGGTCGTGCCCATCGGGGGCATGAAGGCGCAGATTGGCGATGGCGCCGACCCGGTCCCTCAGCGAAGCGCCAGTCCAGACCCGCACGCCATAGAGCAGCTCGCCCTTCTGCACCTGGGTCGCGACCTGCCCGCCGACGAGGTCTTCGAGCTGTTTCGACACGGCGTCGGGATCCAGGCCCTCCAGCGCGGCTGCGGGACGGTTGACCTTGACCACCAGGGCGTCGCCGGCGACCCGCAGGCCGTCCACGACCTCGACCACGCCGTCGATCTTGCCGATGGCCGGGGCGATGGTCTTGGCCGCCGTCTTCAGGGCGTCGGGATTGGGGCCGAACAGCTTGATCTCGATCGGCTGCGGCACCGCGGTCAGGTCGCCGATCAGGTCTTCCATCAGCTGGGCGATCTCGACGTCCAGGCCCGGGACCTCGGCGCCAACGCGCTGGCGGATCTCGGCCATCACCTCCTCGACCCCGCGGCGCTTGCCTTTCTTCAGGTGGATGAAGAAGTCGCCTTCGTCGGCCTCGGTCAGGCCCCCGCCCAGCTGGGCGCCGGTGCGGCGGGAATAGCTGTCCACGTCGGGGGTCGAGCGGATGATCTCCTCAACCTGGCGCAGCAGCCGGTCGGTGTCGCTGAGCGCCGCGCCGGGCTTGGCCTTGTAGTCGAGGACGAAGCCGCCCTCGTCCATCTTGGGCATGAAGCCCGTGCCGAGCTGGCTGTAGGCCAGGCCGCCCAACCCTAAGAAAATGGCCGCGATAACGCCGACCGCCAGCAAAGGCCGCCCCAGCGTCCAGCCGATGGCCCGTTGATAGCCGCCGGCGATCGGATGGGTCATGCGGTCGGCGGCGTCGGCCGCCTCCACGTCCTGGCGGCGCACCCAGGCCTGAGCCAGCACAGGCGCCACGAACAGGGCGAAGAGCAGCGAGATGATCAGGGCCGCGCTCATGGTCACGGCCAGGGCCTTGAAGAAGCCGCCGGTGACCCCGGTCAGGAAGGCCAGGGGTGCAAACACCACCACGGTCGACAGGCTGGAGCCGATCAGCGGCCGGGCCATCTCGCCAGCGGCGGCTAGGATGCCGCTCTTGGCCTCGGCCTCCGGCGCCTCCTGCAGCCGGCGCATCAGGTGCTCGAGCATCACCACCACGTCGTCGACCACCAGGCCGACAGCCGCGGCCAGACCCCCGAGCGTCATCATGTTGAAGCTCATGTGCAGCACGAACAGCAGCAGGCACGCGCTGGCCAGCACCGCCGGCAGCATGATCGCGGTGATCAGCATGAGCCGCGAGGAGCGCAGGAACAGGAACAGCACCGCCCCGGCCAGGAGCGCGCCCAGGAAGATCGCGTCCCGCACGCTGCCGGCCGCACCGGTGACGAGTTCGGTCTGGTCGTAGAAGGTGGCGACATTGATGTCGGACGGAGTGTGCTTGGAGAGCTCGGCGAGACGCGCCCGCACGGCCTTGGCCAGGGCCACGCTGTCGGCCTCGGGGCTCTGGCGGATATTGACCAGCACTGCATCACGCCCCTGGGCGGTGATCCGGGTCCACATCGGCGCCGGGGCGAGCTGGATCTGGGCGACGGCGCTCAGGGGCACGACCCCTGCGCCGGGCGTGGCGCCGGTCTTGACGGCGATCTGGCCGAGGTCGGCGGCGCTGGAAAGGCGCGTGTCCACCAGGGTCAGGTAGAGCCGGTGGCGATCCTCCAGCTTGCCGACCGCATTGACCACGTTGTTGGCGGCGATCGCCTTGACCACGTCGTCGGCCGAAAGACCCAGCGCCTGCAGCCGCGCCGGGTCGATCAGCACCTGGTATTCCGCCTGTCCGCCGCCCAGCACGTCGACGGCCGCTACGCCGGGGACCGAGGCCACCAGGGGGCGAAGCTGCAGGTCGACGAACTGGCGCACCTTGACCGGATCGCGGCTTGGAGAACTGACCGCCAGGCCCAGGATCGGGAATACGGTCGGGTCCATGCGCTTGACCGTGAAGCGCACGCCAGGCGGCAGGTCGGGCATGGCCGCATTGACCGCCGCCTCGGTCTGCAAGGTGGCCGCCACCATGTCGTGACCCCAGTCGAAGCTGAGGGCGATGTCGGCCGCGCCGCGGCTGGTGGTGGAGCGGATATGGCTGACCCCGGGCACGCCCCGCAGGGCCTCCTCCAGTGGCCGGGTGACCTGGATCTCGGTCTGGTCGGCCGCGCGGTCGCCGGCGTCGATCGACACCACCACCCGCGCGAAGTCCACATGCGGAAACAGGCTGACCGGCAGGTTCAGCGCAGCCGCCAGCCCCGCGACGGTCAAAAGGATGAAGGCCAGGACGACAGAGCGCACGTGGCCGGTGAGCCAGGCCTTCATTTGTCGTCGTCCGCGGCGGGCTTGGCCGCCTTGCCTTCGCGGACGGCCATGCCGTCGTCCAGCGCCGAAGCGCCCTCGACCACGATGCGCTCGCCGGCGGAGAGGCCGTTCAGCACCGCCACGCCGTCACCGCTCTCGGCGCCCAGCTTGATATCGCGCCGGTGCGCGGCCGACTTCTGCTCGACGAACACATAGGGCTGTTCCTGGTCGTACAGCACCGCGGCGCGCGGGATCACCACCACGCCCGCCTGCTGGCGAAGCGCGATCACGCCCTTCAGCGGCTGACCGGGGGCGAAGGCGCCGGCCGGGGCCTCGACCAGGGCCGAGGCGAGCTTGGTCTGCGCATCGAGGCGCGGGTCCACCGAGACCACCTTGGCAGTCCGTTCTTCACCGCCCGCCAGAGGTGTGAGCTGCGTCTCGGCGCCCGCACGCAGGTTCGCAGCGGCGGAAGGTTCGACGCCCAGGCGCACGCGCAGGCTGCTCAGGGTCCCGATCTTGGCCACCGTCGCGCCCTGGGCGGCCTGGTCGCCGACGCTCAGGGCCAGTTGTTCGACCACCCCGGCCGCCGGGGCGCGCAGCACCAGGCCAGCGCCGCCCCGCGCCGCCAGGGACTTGGCGTTCTGCACCGCAGCCTCCGCCGTCGCCTTGGCGGTCTCCACGTCGGCGTCGCTGTCCAGGCCCTCGGCCCTGAGCCGCTGGGCCCGGGCATAGGCCTTGGCGGCGGCGTCGGCGTCGGCCCTGGCCTTGTTCAGGTCGAGCTGGCTGGTGGGGCTGGCCTTCAGCTCGACCACCGCCTGACCGGCGGTGACGCGCGTCCCTGGCGGCGCCAGCACCTTGTCCACCACCGCCTCGACCGGCGCGGTCAGGCTATGCTCGCCGTTGGGACTGAACTCGGCTGCGCCATAGGCGGTGACGGTGTCGGCGACCGAGGCCTTGGCGACCACGGCGGTGGTGACCAGGGCGGTCGGGGTCGGCTCCTTGTCGGCCTCGCCCTTGGAGCAGGCGGCCAGGGCCAGGAGGGCCAGCAGAGGTGTTCGTCGCATCATCGGCTCTGGTCGCCTGTCAGGGGAGCGCCCACGGCCAGTTCAAGGGCCACGGTCTGCTCGGCGATGGATTGGTCGAGGGCCGCGAGGGCCAGTTCCTTGTCGGCCACGCTCTGACGAGCCGTGTCGCCGGTCGCCCTCGCGATGTCACCGCGCGCGACGGCCTGTTCGGTCGCGGCGGCGATGGTCTTCAGCGGCGCGACCTGGGCGGCCATGTCGCTGCGCTGACGGCGCGCCAGCTTCAGGGCCTCCACCAGATCGGCGATATCGGCCCGCGTGGCGAACAGGCGCGCCGCATATTCCGCGCGGAGCTGCTCGCGTGTCGCCCGGGCGATGGCGATCCCGCCCGCATTGCGGTTCCAGACCGGCAGGGTGAAGTTGACCTGTGGGCCGATGGTCTGGTTGTTGGCGGTGTCCTGAGCCCGGCTGATGGTCAGTTGCAGGCTGGGGAACTGGTCCATGACCGCCTTGCGGGTGGTCGCCTCCTGGCTGTCGTAACCGGCCTCCAGCGCGCGCAGATCCAGCCGGGAGGCGCGGGCCTTGGCGAACAGGGCCTCGGCGTCCAGCGCCCCCTCAGCAGGTGCGGGCGCAGAGATGCGGATCACCGTGTCGGGGCGCACGCCCAGGAGCCGGTTCAGGTCCTGCCGCGCCGCGCCGAAATCGCGCTCGGCCTGCAGCGCCTTGTCATTCGCCTCGGCGGCGGCGATGCGGCGGGCCTCGATGTCGTCGGCCTTGACGTCGCCATGCGACGCCGCCTCCAGGGTCTGGGCCAGGGTCTGGCGGGCGATGTCGCGCGCCTGCTCGTCGAGGGCCAGGGCCTGGCCAAGACCCACGATGCGCGCCGCCAGCAGCCGCGCTTGGCCCGCTGTCTGCCATTCCTGCCAGGCCAGGTCGTAGCGCACCTGGTCGCGGGCGCGTCGGGCGATCTTCAGCGACACCCCGCGCTCGCGCAGGGCGTTCAGCTCCACCGCCACCTGGCCGGTGAAGGCGTTGGTCGTGTCGGGGCCGGAGATCAGCTGGTCGGCGCCCAGGGTGATGGAGGGATCGGGCAGCAGCCCGGCGTCGAACACCTGGGCGTCGGCCACCTTGGCCTTGGCGCGGGCCGCCTTCAGGTCCGGGTTGGTGACCACTGCGATCAGGCCCAGGGCTTCCGGCGTCAGGGGTTGGGAAAGGTCGATCACCACGGGCTTCAACGGCGCCGGCGGATGGCTTGCGACCTCGGCGGCGACGCTCGAAAGATCGGGTTGGCGCAGATCCGCCTCGGCCTCGTCCTTCAGCGGCGCCGGCTGATAGGTCGCGCAGCTGGCCAGGCATGCGCCCGCCGCGATCAGCGCCATCCAGCCTGCCTTCGACCTCAAAGCACCACCCTCGAAATCTCCCTCGTGATGTTCCCGTAGATCACCAGGCTGACCGCTGCCTGACAGGCGGGGGTCAGACGGGCGGCGGGTTCACGGCCAGGCGCACTTCCACCGTGGACGGAGCGATGAAGACCGCATCGCCCCCGTGGTTGCGGGCGATCTGCCGCACTATGGCAAGGCCGAGGCCGGCGCCGGGCGATGTCGCCTCGCCCTTGTGAAAACGCTCGAACATGGCCTCCTGCTGCGCCGCCGGTACGCCGGAGCCCTGGTCTGCGACGCGCATCGAGGCAAAGCCGCCCTCGGCCGCGAGGCTCAGGCTCACCGCGCCCACCCCGTGGTTCAGGGCGTTGTCGATCAGGGCGAAGACCAGTTCACGCAGTTCGCCCGCGTCGCCGCTCACGATCACCGGCTGATCCGGCGCCTCGACCTCGATCGCGCGGTCCAAGGCCTCGAGGCGCGGCGAGAAGGCGGCGGCGGCCTCTCGGATCAGGCGGTTCAGGTTGACCTCCGCCGAGGCTCGCAGATGTCGCCCCCGGTCGGCCCGCGAAAGGGCCAGGAGCCCTGAGATCAGCCGCGACAGCTCGCCGAGATCGCCCCGGATCGCACCCCAGTCCGCAGCCCCGCCCTGCTCCGCCCGCTGCAGCCTCAGATCAAGCACCGCCAGAGGGGTCCTCAGGGCATGGGCCGCCTCGGCGGTGAAGCGCTTTTCGTTGGCCAGGGCCGCCGCGACCCGGTCCAGGGCCTCGTTGGCCGCCTCGGCCATGGGGCGGATTTCGGTTGGCAGGTCCTTGACCGGCAGCCGCGCTTCGGGCCGGTCCGGGCCGATCAGCGCAGCTTGATGTGCGGCCAGGGACAATGGCTTCAGGCTCCAGGCCGCCACGAACCAGACAGCGATCAGCCCCGCGCTGGCGAACAGCACGAACATCACCCCGGGCAGCCAATCGACCCAGCGCTGCATCTGGGTCTGGTCGCTCCTGCTCGGATTGCTGCGCGCCACCACCAGAACGTAGCCGTGAGGCGCTCGGGCGCCGGCGGCCAGATCCTGATACGGGCCGACCAGGCGCAGGGCTGTGAAGGTCTCGCCGGGCGCGAGCGGGATCGGGTCCAGAGGCTGGGCAAGGTTGGGGGAAACCGCCGCCACATGCCCCTGCGGGTCGAAGGCGGTGTAGTAGGCCGCTCCGGCGCTGGCGTAGGCTCTGCGCCAGGGCTTGTGCAGGCGCACCGACACCAGCCGTCCCTGGGCGTCGAAGGTCATGGCGGCGATCAGGGTCTTGGCCTGGGTGGACAGGCTGGCGTCTTCCAAAAGCTCGTCCGGCTGCCGCGCCTGGCGGCGCAGCTCAGCGGTCATGGCCAGGGCTCCCAGCGCCCAGACCAGAAGCAAGGCCAGCAGCAGGCGAAGCCTAAGCCCGCTCATGCGCGGTCCGTTTCGGCGCGCAAGGCGTAGCCGATGCCCCGCCGGGTTTCGACCCGGACGCCAGCGCCCGCCTCGTCCAGCGCCCGCCTCAGCCGCGAGACCGCCGCCTCCAGGGCATTGGGCGTCACCGCCTGGTCATAGCCGTAGAGCCGGTCTTCCAGCACGTCCCGCACCACGACCCGTCCCCGCGCAGCCAACAGGGTTTCCAGCACCAGGGTTTCGCGCCGACGCAGGTCGAGCGGCCGGCCATCGATACGGACCTCCCGCGAAATGGTGTCGAAGGACAGCCGGCCGAGGCCCAGCTCCACCTGCGCCCGCACGCCCGGCCGGCGCAGGATCGCCCTCAGCCGGGCATGCAGTTCGTCCAGCTCGAACGGCTTGGCCATGTAGTCGTCGGCCCCGGCGTTCAGCCCCTCGATGCGATCGGCCAAGCTGTCGCGGGCGGTCAGGATCAGGGCCGGCGGCGGCGTGCGCCCGCGACCGGCCGCGCCCAGCAGGCTCAGCCCCTCCCCGTCCGGCAAGCCCAGGTCCAGGATCATGGCGTCGTAGGCCGCCCCGTCCAGCGCCGCCTTCGCCGCCTCGATCGTACCCACGGCGTCGACCACGAAGCCGCGTTCTGTCAGATAGGCGGCGGTCATGCTCCGCATCGCCTGGTGGTCTTCGAGCAGCAGGATTCGCATGGTGTCAGGGCGCCGTCAGATTCGTCCGGCAGTCTGACCGCCTCGCTCGCAGGTTCAAGCGGGTGTTCAACAATGGTGCGCTTCCTGGTCGCCGGACCGGACCCGTCTTGGCGGGAAGCGCTCGAGGAGGAAGCGAAATGAAATCGAGCCCGCGCCTTGGCGCCCTGACCGCCGGCCTCCTCGCCGCGACCAGTCTCGCCGCCGTCGCCCACGCCGCGCCGGGCTACGCCGTCACCGACCGTATCTCCATTCCCGATGGCGGCTTCGACTATGCCAGCTTCGACCCGGTCAAGCACCGCGTCTATGTCGCCCGCGCCGACGGCGTCACCGCCATCGACGCCGAGAGCAAGGCCGTGACCGGCAAGCTCACCGCCGCCGGCCGCACCCATGAGCCCCTGGTGGTCAATGGCGGCGCCGAGCTGCTGGTCACCGACTCCACCTCGAATAGCGCCCACCTGATCGACGCCACGACTGGAAAGGCGATCGCCGATATTCCCACCGGCAAGAAGCCGGACGCCGCAGTGCTGGACCCGGCTACGGGCCTGGCGGTGGTGGCCAACGGCGCCAGCGGCGACCTGACCCTGATCGACGTGGCCACGCGCAAGGCGACAGGTTCGATCGCCGTCGGCGGCGGCCTTGAGTTCATGGCCCCGGTCGGCGGCGGCAAGCTGTTCGTGAACGTCGAAGACAAGAACGAACTCGTCGCCGTGGACCTCAAGTCTCGCAAGGTCCTGGGCCGCTATCCGCTGAAGGGATGCGACGGGCCCACGGGCCTGGCCTATGCCGACAAGGCCGGCGTGGTGATTTCGGCCTGCGCCAACAACGTGGCCAAGGTGATCGACGCCAAGACCGGCGCCGACCTCGCGACCCTGGCCATCGGCAAGGGTCCGGACGCGGTGATCTATGACGCCAAACGTGAGCTGGCCTTCATCCCCTGCGGCCGGGACGGCGTGCTGGACGTGGTCGCCGTGAAGGGCCGAAAGGACGTCGCCGTTGTCGCCAAGGTCACGACCCAGCCCGGCGCCCGAACCGGCGCGCTCGACCCCGAGACCGGCAAGCTGTACCTGCCCACCGCCAAGTACACCCTGGCCCCGGGCTCGCGTCCGGCGCCGACTCCGGGAACCTTCGAGGTGCTGGTGGTCTCCCCGCAATAGGGTAGGCAGATGGTCATCGCCGGCCGTCAATGAGCCGGCGATGACCGCGTCAGGTCAAAGCCCTAGCCTGGCTTTCTGAACTTGAACACGAACTGATCGGTCTTGCCGCGGATCGCGGGGTCGAACACCTTCTTGGTATGATCGTCGGCCGGATTGGCCAGGACGTCGCTCTCGCCCTCGAACTTGAAGCCCGCCGCCTCGACCTCGCTCTTCACCACGGCGGGGTCGATCCTGTGCAGGGTCTCGGTGGCGGCAAGGCCCGAGCCTGGCGCGGCGGCGTGGTCGAGCACCACATAGACCCCGCCCGGCTTCAGGGCGTTGAAGATCGCCTTGTTCACCAGGGCCAGGTCGGCCGGCTTGGCGAAGCTGTCGTGCAGGTCGTGATAGTTCTGCGATGTCCAGACGATGTCGACCGGCTCGGGCGTGGTGAAGCTGTTGGCCGGCGAGGTCAGGAAGATCACGTTTTTGCGGTCCGGGTCGCCCGGCGCGCCGTTGGCCGGCAGCGGCGTCTTGGAGAACTGGGCGAACTCCGTCGGCGCGTACTTGTAGACGACGCCCTTCGGCCCCACCGCCGCCGAGAACAGCTTGGTGAAGTAGCCTTTGCCGGCGATGAAATCGACCACCTTATCGCCCGGCTTGACCCCGGCGAAGGCCAGCATTTCGGCCGGCTTGCGGTCGGCGTCGCGCGCCTTGTCGTCGGCCGGGCGGCTGGCGTCCGCGACGGCGGCGGCGATGTTGGCGGGGACATCGGCCGCAAATGCGGCGGCGCCCGACGCGCCGATGACCAGAGCCGCGGTCGCGGCGAGGAGCAGTCTACGGGCCATGTGCGCCCTCCCTTGATTTTGCTGGCGCACCCTACAGCGGACAACGCCCTCCACAACCCGTTGAGATTGGTTCTCGCTTACCGCTTGCCAAGGGGGCGCATTGTTGTACAGTCGTATAACAACGAGACGGAGGGGCCGGCATGGCGACGGGAACGGAAAAGCGCGACGTGGTCATCGTCGGCGGCGGCCACAACGGGCTCGTCTGCGCCTGGTATTTGGCCAAGGCGGGCCTGAAGGTCACGATCTGCGAGGCGCGCGGCGTCGTCGGCGGCGCGGCGGTGACCGAGGAGTTCCACCCGGGTTTCAAGAACTCGGTGGCCAGCTACACGGTCAGTCTGCTCAATCCCCAGGTGATCAAGGACATGGACCTGCATGGCCATGGCCTGAAGATCCTGGAGCGGCCGATCTCCAACTTCCTGCCGATCGACGACACCCGCTACATGAAGCTCGGTGGCGGCCTGGAGCGCACCCAGGCAGAGTTCCGCAAGTTCTCCAACCGCGACGCCGACGCCCTGCCCGCCTATTACGACCTCCTCGACGAGATCGGCGACATCCTGCGCGACCTCGCCAAGGAGACCCCGCCCAACATCACCGACGGTCTGCCGGGCCTGCTGCGCGGCTTGCGCCAGGGCGGCCGGATGCTCGGTCTGTCGCTGGGCCGCAAGACCGACCTTCTGGACCTCTTCACCGAAAGCGCCCGCGCCTTCCTCGACGGCTGGTTCGAGAGCGACGCGGTCAAGGCGGCCTTCGGCTTCGACGCCGTGGTCGGCAACTACGCCAGCGCCGACACCCCCGGCTCGGCCTATGTGCTGCTGCACCACACCTTCGGCGAGGTGAACGGCAAGAAGGGCGCCTGGGGCCACGCGGTCGGCGGCATGGGCGCCATCACCCAGGCCATGGCCAAGGCCTGCCAGGCCCTCGGCGTCGAGATCCTGACCGACGCGCCGGTCAAGCAGGTGCTGACCAGCGGCGGCAAGGCGGCCGGGGTCGAGCTGGTCGACGGCCGCACCTTCGCCGCGCCGATCGTCTCGGCCAACGTCAACCCGTCCCTGCTCTACAGCCGTCTGGTGGCGCCATCTGACCTGCCGGCCGAGTTCCGCTCGCGCATCGCCCGCTATCGCAACGGCTCGGGCACCTTCCGTATGAACGTGGCCCTGTCGGAGCTGCCCAGCTTCACCTGCCTGCCGGGCAAGGAGGTCGGCGAGCATCACCAGAGCGGCATCGTCATCGCGCCAAGCCTCGACTACATGGACGCCGCCTATCGCGACGCCAAGGCCTACGGCTGGTCGAAGAAGCCGATCGTCGAGATGCTGATCCCCTCGACCCTCGACGACACCCTGGCCCCGCCCGGCCAGCACGTGGCCAGCCTGTTCTGCCAGCAGTTCGCGCCCGAGCTGCCCGACGGCAAGAGCTGGGACGACCATCGCGAGGAGGTCGCGGACCTGATCATCGACACGGTTAACGACTGGGCCCCCAACTTCAAGGCCTCGGTCCTGGGCCGCATGATCCTCTCGCCCCTGGACCTGGAGCGGAAGTTCGGCCTGATCGGCGGCGACATCATGCACGGCCACATGTCGCTTGATCAGCTGTGGGCCGCCCGGCCGATGCTGGGCTATGCCAGCCACCGGGCCCCGATCAAGGGCCTCTACATGTGCGGCGCCGGCACTCATCCGGGCGGCGGCGTCTCCGGCAATCCCGGCCGCAACGCCGCCCGCGAGATCCTGCGCGACAAGGACCTCGGAACCGCCATCAGCCTCGCCCTGCAAGGGCGCTGAGAGAGGAGACCGCCGCCATGACCGACGCCGCCCTCGCCGCGCCCCAGGCCGCCAACGCCGATCCGGACGAATTCCGCGGCCTGCCAGGCTGGATCTATTCCAACGCCCGCTTCTTCGAGGCCGAGAAAGACAAGGTGCTGGCCCCGTCCTGGCAGGTGGTCTGTCACCTGAACGACATCCCCAAGGCCGGCGACTACCACACCTTCGACTTCATCGGCGAAAGCATCGTTGTCGTGCGCGGCAAGGACGGGACCCCGCGCGCCTTCAACAATGTCTGCCTGCACCGCGCCGCCCGCCTTCTGGACGGCTCCAGCGGCCAATGCGGGCGAATCGTCTGCCCCTATCACGCCTGGACCTACGACCTGGAAGGCCGGCTGATCGGCGCGCCGCTGCGCGAGACCTATCCGGACCTGCGCATCGGCGAGCGCCGCCTGCCCGAGATCGAGCTGGAGGTGTTCAAGGGCTTCATCTTCGTGCGGCTCGAAGGCGGCGGCCCCAGCGTCGCCGAGATGATGGCGCCCTATGCCCACGAACTGGAGCCCTACCGCTTCGAGGAGTTGCAACCCTTCGGCCGCGTGACCCTGCGCCCGCGCCCGGTCAACTGGAAGAACATCGGCGACAACTATTCCGACGGCCTGCACATCGTCGTCGCCCACCCCGGCCTGACGCGCCTGTTCGGCAAGGGCTACGGCGTGGAAGCGGGGCCGATGGTCGACAAGATGTGGGGCCAACTGCTGGACGAGCCGTCGGGCAATCCCTCCGAGCGCGCCTACCAGGCGATCCTCCCGGACGTGGAGCACCTGCCGCCCGAACGCAAGCGGCTCTGGACCTATTTCAAGATGTGGCCGAACGTGGCCTTCGACATCTATCCCGACCAGGTCGACTTCATGCAGTTCATCCCGATCTCGCCGACCCAGACCCTGATCCGCGAGATCGCCTACGCCCTGCCCGACAGCCGGCGCGAGATGAAGGCTGCGCGCTACCTCAACTGGCGCATCAACCGCCAGGTCAACGCCGAGGACACGGTGCTGGTCGAGCGGGTGCAGCAGGGCATGGCCTCGCGCAATTTCGAGCCCGGTCCCTTGAGCGAAACCGAGGTCTCGCTGCGCAGCTTCGGCCGCAAGATGCGCGCCCTGATCCCGGAATCGCGGCTGCGCCGCCCGCCCGCAGGATGGTGACGCCAACGCCTTGAGCCGCGCTCCGTTCATCCGCGCCTCCGCCGACGTACGCCGGCAGGACCTGATCACCGCCACCGCCCGCCTCCTGGCCGAGCGTGGAGTGGCCGGGACCTCGGTGCGGACGATCTGCGCCGCGGCGGGGGTCTCGCCGGGCCTGCTGCGGCACTATTTCGAGGGCGTCGACGACCTGATCGCCGCCACCTACGACGACGTGGGCGTCCGCATCAGCAGCGCGCTGGACGAGGCTGTCGAGGCGGCTGGACCGAACCCGCGCGCCAGGCTGCGGGCCTATCTGACGGCCAGTTTCCGCCCACCGATCCTGGACCCCGCGGTCCTCGCCACCTGGCTCGCCTTCTGGAGCCTGGTGCGCCTGCAGCCCGAGATCGGCCGGCTGCACGGCGAGATCTACGCCCAGTATCGCGCCCGGCTCGAAGCCCTGCTGCTCGACTGCGCGGGCTCGTCGCCTACCTTCGACATCCGCCTCGCCGCCATCGGCCTCTGCGCCGCCATCGACGGGCTGTGGCTGGAGCTCTGCCTGGACCCGACCACCTTCACGCCCGACGAGGCCGGCCAGATCGCCGAACGATTCATGCGGGCGTGGCTGGAGGAGTAGAGAGGCTCAGACCAACGCCGCCAGCGGCTCCGCAGGCTGAGCTGGCGCAGGTCCCGACTTGACGTGCTCGTAGCGATAGCGCTGCTCGTCATCCTTACCGACGCCGCGCAGTTCCACGTCGAAACCCCACAGGTCCGCCACATAGGCCAGCACGGCCATGGTGTCGTTCTCGGCCAGGGGCACATCATTGTGCATGAAGTGGGTCAGGGTCAGCCGCCGGTCGCCGGGCAGGTCGGCGCCGGTGACCTGGATATTGGGATCGCGCAGGCCGGGATCGTATTGCCGCGACAGCGCCCGCCGCACCTCGCGATAGCCGCGCTCGTCATGGATGGCGGCGACCTTGTAGGTTGGATCGGCGGCGAGGTCCTGCAGCATGAACATGCGCATCTTCCGCATCAGGTGCGGGCTCAGATACTGGGCGATGAAGCTGTCGTCGCGGAAATTGGCCCAGGCCGATCGCAACACCGCCATGGCGTCGCCAGTCCCGGCGATGTCGGGCATGTACCGGCGATCCTCCTCGGTCGGGTCGGTGACGATGCGCTCGATGTCGCACATCATCTCGAAGCCGAGGGCGTAGGGGTTGATGCCGGAATAGCGCTGATCGTCGAAGTCCGGCTGGAACACCACCGCCGTGTGGCTGGTCAAAAACTCCAGCATCGAGCCTTCGCTGATCAGCCCCTTTTCGAACAGCCGGTTCATGATCTTGTAGTGGCAGTAGGTCGCGCAGCCCTCGTTCATCATCTTGGTCTGGCGCTGCGGGAAGAAATACTGGGCGATGTTGCGCACGATGCGCAGCAACTCACGCTCCCAGTCCTTCAGCCGGGGCGAAAATTTCTCCAGGAAATAGAGCAAGTTCTCCTCGGGCAGGCCGAGGATGTCCTGCAGCGGTTCGGCCTTCTTGCCCTCGCCCGCCCGCCTGCGATCCTTCTGGGCGTTGGGCAGGGTGCGCCAGAGGTCGCTGAAGCTGCTTTCCTCGTGCGCCGCCCGCGCCTCGGCCCGCGCCTTCTCCTCGGCCAGGCTCGGCCGCGCTCGGCGGCCATAGCGGTTGACCCCCTGATCCATCAGGGCGTGGGCGCAGTCCAGGATCCGCTCCACGGCGGGAATGCCGTGCCGCTCCTCGCAGTGAGCCACATAGCTCTTGGCGAAGTTCAGATAGTCGAGGATGCCGCTGGCGTCGGTCTGCTCCTTGAACAGGTAGTTGTTCTTGAAGAAGTGGTTGTGACCGAAGGCGGCGTGGGCCATGACCAGCGTCTGCATGGTCATGGTGTTCTCTTCCATGATGTACGAGATGCAGGGGTTGGAATTGATCACGATCTCGTAGGCGAGACCGGAATAGCCCTTGCGGTACATGGCTTCGTCGCGGGCGAAGCGTTTGCCGAACGACCAGTGGTTATAGAAGATCGGCATGCCGATCGACGAATAGGCGTCCAGCATCTGGTCCGAACTGATCATCTCGATCTGGTTCGGATAGGGATCCAGCCCCATCTCGCCGATGGCGATCTCCTCGATCGCATCATAGGTGCGCTTGAGGGTGTCGAAGTTCCACTCGCCGGTATCGTACAGAAGCTTGCTCATCGACCCAACACTCCCTGCGCTCAGGCCGCCTTGCGGTTCTTGGCGAACAGCTGGTGGAAGACGGGGAACACGTCGGCCTTGGAGAACACCCGCTTCATGGCGAAGTTCGGGTGGGCTTCCTGGACGCTCTGATAGTCCTTCCAGAGCTCGCTGACGTTGAGGCTGGAGTGGAAGATCTCGGCCTGGCGCCGGTCATAGACCTCGACATAGGCGAAATACTGACAGATCGGCAGGATGTCGCCGGTCAGAAGCTCCAGGCAGGTATGGCTGTCGCTGGCATAGTTGTCGCCGTCCGAAGCCTGGGCCGCATAGATGTTCCACTGGTCCAGCGGGAAGCGATCCTCGACCACCCTCTTCATCTCGGCCAGGGCGGTCGAGACCACCGTGCCGCCGGTCTCACGGCTGTGGAAGAAGGTGTCTTCATCCACCTCCTTGGCCTCCGAGGTGTGACGGATGAACACGATCTCCACGTGCTCGTACTTGCGGCTGAGGAACATGTGCAGCAGGAGGAAGAACCGCTTGGCCAGGTCCTTCATGTCCTCGGTCATCGAGCCGGAGACGTCCATCAGGCAGAACATCACCGCCTGGGCGGTCGGCAAGGGTCGGGCTTCAAAGCGGTTGAACCGAAGGTCCACCGGATCGATGTAGGCGATGCGCTTGCTGCGCGCGGCCAGGCGCTCGCGGATCGCAGTCAGCTCGGCGAACCGCGCCTCCTCCTTCTTGGTCCGCTCTTCCTTGGCCTCCAGTTCGGCGAACTCGCGCTCGACCGCCTCCACGTCCTCGCGCCGCGGCCGGCCCAGGGAGATGCGGCGGGCCAGGCTGTTGCGCATGGTGCGCACGAGATTGAGGTTGGTGGGCGAACCCGACGAACTGTGCCCGGCGCGGGCGAACTTCATCGCCGTGGAGTCGGCCAGCTGGGTCTTGGCCAGATCCGGCAGCTCCAGCTCTTCAAACAGGATGTTCAGGTACTCTTCCGACGAGATGGTGAAGCGGAAGTCGTCCTCCCCCTCCCCGTCCGGCGAGCCCTTGGAGCCGCCCCCGCCCTGGCCGGATTTCGGCTTGGGCAGGGTGTCGCCCTGGACGAACTCCTTGTTGCCGGGAAACACCTGGTCGCGATCCCCGCCTTGGGACGAGTGCCGAAGCCGAGGCTCAGCGATCCGCTTCATCGGGATCGAGACGACCTCCTTGCTCTCCACATCGCCCAGGGCGCGTTCGCGGATCGAGCGGACCACCGCCTCCTTGATCGTCTCCTTGGCCAGGCGGATGAACCTCTGCCGGTTCGGTAGGCTCTTTCCCTTGGGATTCAGTCGACGATCAATGACATTCATCGACTAAGCCCTCATCCGGCCTTGTCCACGCGCATGTACCACTCGACCAGACGGCGGGTCTGGCGGGCGGTGTAGCCCCGGCCGACCATCCGGGCGACGAAGTCATTGTGCTTCTTTTCCGTCTCCTTGTCGCCCTTGGTCGAGAAGCTGATCACCGGCAAGAGGTCCTCGACCTGGGTGAACATCCGCTTCTCGATCACCTCGCGGATCTTCTCGTACGAGGTCCAGGACGGGTTCTTGCCGCTGTTGGCCGCACGGGCGCGCAGGGCGAACTTGACCACCTCGTTGCGGAAGTCCTTGGGGTTGGCGATCCCCGCGGGCTTCTCGATCTTGGACAGCTCCTGATCGAGCATCTTGCGGTCGAACAGCTCGCCGGTGTCGGGGTCCTTGAAGTCCTGGTCTTCGACCCAGGCGTCGGCATAGGCGACGTAGCGGTCGAACAGGTTCTGGCCGTAGTCGCCGTAGCTCTCCAGATAGGCCTTCTGGATTTCGTTGCCGATGAACTCGGCGTAGCGCGGAGCCAGGTCGCCCTTGATGAACTCGATATACTGCTTCTCGACCGCCTCGGGGTACTGGGCTCGGCGGATCGACTGCTCGAGCACATACATCAGGTGCACCGGGTCGGCGGCGACCTCCTCGTTGTCGAAGTTGAAGGTCTCGGCCAGGATCTTGAAGGCGAAGCGGGTCGAGACCCCGTTCATGCCCTCGTCGACGCCGGCGACGTCGCGATACTCCTGCATGGACTTGGCCTTGGGGTCCACGTCTTTGAGGTTCTCGCCGTTATAGACCCGCATCTTGGAGAACAGGTTGGAGTTCTCGTGCGGCTTCAGGCGCGACAGCACGCAGAACTGCGACAGCATCTCCAGGGTCGCCGGCGCGCAAGGCGCCTCGCTTAAATCGCTGGATTGAAGCAGCTTGTTGTAGATCGCCGACTCTTCGTTGGTGCGCAGGCAGTAGGGCACGTTGATCACGCAGATGCGGTCGATCATGGCCTCGTTGTTCTTGTTGTTGCGGAAGCTCTGCCATTCCGCCTCGTTCGAGTGGGCCAGCACGATGCCCTGGAAGGGGATCGCGCCGACGCTCTCGGTGCCGACATAGTTGCCTTCCTGCGTCGCCGTCAGCAGCGGGTGCAGGATCTTGATCGGCGCCTTGAACATCTCGACGAATTCCAAGAGGCCTTGGGTCGTGAGGTTGAGGCCGCCGGAGTAGGAATAGGCGTCCGGGTCGCTCTGGCCGAAGAACTCCAGCTTGCGGATATCGACCTTGCCGACCAGGGAGGAAATGTCCTGGTTGTTGTCGTCGCCGGGCTCGGTCTTGGCCACACAGATCTGGTTCAGCTTGGAGGGCATCAGCCGCACCACGGTGAACTTGGAGATGTCTCCGTCGAATTCGCCGACCCGCTTCACCGCCCAGGGCGACATCAGCCCGGTCAGATAGCGGCGCGGAATGCCGTAGCGCTCTTCCAGCATTGGCCCAAGGCGCTCGGGATCGAACAGGCCGAGGGGGGATTCAAACACCGGGCTGATCTGGTCGCCGGCCTTGAGCACGTAGACCGGCATGCGCTCCATCAGCGTCTTCAGCCGCTCGGCCAGGGACGACTTGCCGCCGCCCACGGGCCCGAGGAGGTAGAGGATCTGCTTGCGCTCTTCGAGGCCCTGCGCGGCGTGCTTGAAGAAGCCGACAATGCGCTCGATCGTCTCCTCCATGCCGTAGAAGTCGGAGAAGGTCGGGTACCGCTTGATCGAGCGGTTCATGAAGATCCGGCCGAGGCGCGGATCGGTGGAGGTGTCGATCACCTCGGGCTCGCCGATGGCGGCGATCATGCGCTCGGCGGCGTTGGCGTAGGTCGTCGGCGTCTCGCGACACAGGTTCAGATAGTCGCGCAGCGACAGCTCGGTCTGCTTCCGGCTCTCAAAGAAGGAGGAGTAGAGGTCGAAGACGTCGGATTGGTCGGTCATGCTATTCCCTCGCTCAGCCGTTCAGGGCCAGAGAAAACATTAGAATCCTACTCCCGCCGGATTGCGGAACCAGTCGCCCTTTCTTCTTCGAAGGGTATCGAATTGCGAAACTGCGTTTTGTTTGTGCAGACCGAGGTCATGGACACAGCACCGCCATGTTTTCGCAACAAGAAACCAATGCGCCCACCACCGGCGCTACACATCAGTCCGCGGGTGTTCGTGTGGCCGAACCCCAACGACCTATTTTTCAGTTCGCAACCGCGATTTGAGCCGATCGCAAACACCTTGAATTCTTCCAGACATTCAATCTAGCAGATTCGCTTTCTTCATCCTCGCGCTTTCATCATAGAAGCGAAACGTGCCATTCCGGCGCAGGGGATGTGTCGCGTCGCCGCAGTCTGGAACGCGCGGCGGTTCGTCTCGTTCGCGCTGCGCCGGGGAAACCTCATGCGACCTCCTTTGGCGGTCCGCCGCCAGGTCGAGAGCAAGCACAGACATTTTCTGCGCATTTGCCAGGCAGTCTAGTCCCCGATTTCGTTCGAATCACGGCGAAGCCTGCTTGCCGGGCGCAAATGCTGTGGACGGCCCGGCTTTGCCTGCGCTCAGCCCAGCTCCCGCAGGACCGCCCGTACGGGGGAGGCGTCAAGGCCGACCAGCGGCAGCGGCAGGGCGATCAGCTCATAGTCGCCCGGCGGCGGCTCATCGAGCAGCAACCCCTCCAGGATCGACAGCCCCCGCCGGCGGATGGCGTTGTGCGCCAAAAGGTCCTTGGAGGCCTCCGGATCGACCGACGGCGAGTCGAGCCCGATCAGCACCACGCCCTGCTCGGCCAGGGCTTCGACCAGATCAGGGTCGATGGCGGTGAAGTCCGAAGTCCAGGTCTCGACGGGAAAAGCCTCGAACGTGCGAAACAGGACGCGCGGCGGCGCGCCTTCGATGGCGCCCTCCACGTCTCGCCATCGGACCACGTCCCGCGCGCCGCGCGCGTCGATCAGCCGGCAGGGGCCGATATAGCGCGCAAGGTCCATCGCTTCGGCGCTCACCCCATCGGGATCGTAGTGGAGGGGGGCGTCGGCGTGGGCGCCGGTATGAGTCGAAAGGACGATACGCGAGACATTGACCGGGCAGCCCGGCTCGATGCGCCAGGTCCGCTCGGCCTGGAAGCGCGTATCGCCCGGCCAGGTCGGCAGACCGGGCCGGATCGGCTGCGAGATGTCCCAGAGCCTGCCCATCAGATCGGATAGCCCCGGAACGGCTTGGCGGTCTTCATCTTGACCGTGGTGGTGATCTTGGCCACCCCCAGTTCGGCGCCCAGGAGCTGGTCGGCGAGCTGACGCCAGCTGTTGATATCGCTGACGGTTACTTCCAGCAGGTAGTCGTAGGCGCCGCTGATCTGGTGCGCCGCGACCACCTCGGGGATCGCCGCCAGTTCGGCCTCGAAACGGGCGAAATCGTCGGGGAAATGGCTGGTCAGGGTCACCTCGGCGAACACCGTCAGCACCGGCCGCAGTTGCTCCACATCGATCTCGGCGTGATAGCCCCGGATCAGGCCCGCGGCCTCCAGGCGCCGCACCCGCTGCAGGGCCGCGCTGGGGCTGAGGTTGACCGCGCCCGCCAGATCCTGGTTCGAGATACGGCCCTGGGCCTGCAGAAGGGCCAGGATCTTCAGGTCGCGATCGTCCACGAAAGAATCTGCGGCCTGGTGGCGGGCCGGGGCGTTCACATTGCGCGGCAGGGCGGTTCTTCGATCGGACATGCGGCCCAAAAAGGAGGATGCTTCAAGGCGGAAGAGAGCGGGCGACGATAGCAGCATCCCATGACCGGACGCGAAAAATTCTTTGGCGATGGCGTTTCGGCCGCCGAGCGCAGCGTGCTTTCGGCGCTGGAAGGCGCACAAGGCCGCATGACCGAGACCGTGCTCGACTGGTCGGCGATGAACACCGGCTCGGCCAATCTGGACGGGCTGGAGCGCATGGCCGGCATCCTCAAGACCAGCTTTTCCGCCTTGGGCGCCGAGCCAGCCCTGCTGGACCCAGTCCCGGTCGAGACCATCGACGGCGCCGGCGAGGTCCGCACGATCCGCCGCGGCCGAAACCTGCACCTTTCCGTCCGCACCCAGGCCCCGGTGCAGGTGCTGCTGACCGGCCACATGGACACCGTGTTCCCCAAGGACGACGCCTTCCAAGCCGCGACGTGGCGCGAGCCGGGCGTGCTCAACGGTCCGGGCGTCGCCGACATGAAGGGTGGCCTCCAGGTCATGCTGGAGGCCCTCAAGGCCCTGGAAGCGAGCCCCTGGGCCGAGCGGCTCGGCTATCAGGTGGTGATCAATTCCGACGAGGAAGTCTCCTCGATCGGTTCCGTCGCGCTTCTGCAAGACGCCGCATCCCGCGCCCATGTCGGCCTGGTCTACGAGCCGGCGACCACGCCCGAAGGCGTCCTCGCCGGCGCCCGGAAGGGCCTCGCGGCCTTCACCCTGGTCGCCCGCGGCGTATCGGCCCATGCCGGCCGCGACCACGCCTCGGGCCGCAACGCCGTGGTGGCCGCCGCCGACTTCGCCGTCCGAGCCGCGGCCCTCAGCGGCGCGCGGGAGGGGCTGACGATCAATGTCGGCCGCATCGAAGGCGGCGGACCGACCAATGTGGTGCCGGACCTGGCCCTCTGCCGCCTGGAGGCGCGGGTGGCGACGCACGAGGATCGCCACTGGGTCGAGGCCGAACTGGCCCGTCTGGCCGCCGCCGTGGGCGCCGACCATCGCCTGACCCTGGAACTCAACGGCCGCTTCACCCGCCCGCCCAAGCCCCTCGACGCCTCGACCCAGGCCCTTTTCGAGGCCGTGGCCGCCTGCGGCGCCCAACTCGGCCAACCCATCAGTTGGAAGCCAACCGGCGGCTGCTGCGACGGCAACAACCTGGCCGAGGCCGGCCTGCCGGTGGTCGACACCCTGGGGGTGCGCGGCGGCCTGATCCATTCCCGCGACGAGTTCCTGATCACCGAAAGCCTGGTCGAGCGGGCGCAGCTCTCGGCCCTGCTGCTTATGCGCCTCGCCGCCGGGACCATCCCCTGCCCGCCCCGCATCGGAGCCGCCGCATGACCGAATCCGCCTTCCGCGTGCGCGCTGCAAGCCTCGCCGACCTCGACGCCCTCTACGCCCTGGCCCTGCAAACGGGCGGCGGCTTCACCAACCTGCCGCCCGACCGCGAGGCCCTGGCCAAGCGCCTGGAGCGCTCGGACGACTGCTTCCAGGACCGCACCCCGCCCGAGGCCGGCGCCACCTACATCCTGGTGCTGGAGGACCTGGCCAGTCGCAAGGTCGTCGGCACGGCCACCGTGTTCGGTGAGATCGGGGTCGAGTGGCCCTTCTATTCCTATCGCAAGATCCGGCTCAGCCAGACCAGCGTGGGCCTGCGCAAGACCTTGCGCAGCGAGGTGCTGCACCTGGTCAACGACTTCGACGGCTGCTCGGAGGTCGGCGGCCTGTTCCTCGACGCCGCCTGGCGCCGGGGCGGGGCCGGACGCCTGCTGGCCCGCAGCCGCTACCTGTTCATCGCCCAGATGCGCGAGCGTTTCGCCGAACGGGTGGTCGCCGACCTGCGCGGCTATCAGGACGAGCACGGCAGGTCGCCCTTCTGGGACGCCCTCGGCCGCCACTTCTTCGACATGCCCTTCGACGAAGCAGACCGGCTGAACAGCGTCACCGGCAACCAGTTCATCGCCGACCTGATGCCGAAATACCCGATCTACACCCAGCTCCTCCCGCCTGAGGCCCAGGCCGTGATCGGACGCACCCATCCGGCGGGCGAGCCGGCCTATCGCCTCTTGATGGAAGAAGGTTTCCGCGACGACGGCTATGTCGACATCTTCGACGCGGGCCCAACCGTCCATGCCGATATCGACACGCTGAAGGCGGTCAAGGACAGCCGCCTCGCCACCGTCACCGACGTCGGCGGCAAGGCGGACGAAGCGGCCGACAGCCCGTTCAGCCTGATCAGCTCGGGTCGCGGCGGCGACTTTCGGGCCACGACCGGCCGACTGCACCTCGACGCCGGCGGCGGTTGCCGCCTGACCAAATCGCTCGCCCACGCCCTGCACGTCGATGCCGGAGACGAGATCCGCCATGTCGCTTTCTGAGATCGCCTCGATCAATCCTGTCACCGGCGAAACGCTCTGGTCTGGGCCGTCCGCCGGCTCCGCTGAGGTGGACGCCGCCGTGGCCCGCGCCCGCAAGGCCGCCGGGGCCTGGGCCCTGACCAGCCTCGACGAACGCATCGCCATCGCCCGGACCTATGCCGAGCGGGTCAAGGCCGCCGCCGAACCCCTGGCGCGACTGATCAGCCAGGAGACCGGCAAGCCGTTCTGGGAGACCAGGACCGAGGTCGCCTCGGTGGTCGGCAAGGTCGAGATCTCGGTCGCCGCCCAGGCCGAACGCGCCGGCCAGAGCGCCCAGGAGGCTGGCGGCATGATCCAAGCCCTGCGTCACAAGCCGCATGGCGTCCTGGCGGTGCTGGGTCCCTACAATTTCCCGGCTCACCTGCCCAACGGCCACATCGTCCCGGCTCTGCTGGCCGGCAATGCGGTCGTCTTCAAGCCCAGCGAGTTGACCCCCGCCGTGGGCCTCTACATGGCCGAGCTCTGGGCCCAGGCCGGCCTGCCGGAGGGGGTGCTGCAGGTGGTGGTCGGCGCCGCCGAGACCGGCCGCGCCCTCGCCGGCCATGCGGACCTCAACGGCCTGCTCTTCACCGGCAGCGCCACGACCGGCCTCGCCCTGCACCGCCAGTTCGCCGGACAGCCGGGCAAGATGCTGGCCCTGGAGATGGGCGGCGACAATCCGTTGATCGTCTGGGACGCCGCCGACACGGCCGCCGCCGCCCAGCTGATCGTACAATCCGCCTACCTCTCCGCCGGCCAGCGCTGCACCTGCGCCCGCCGCCTGATCCTCCCCACCGGGTCGCAGGGCGACGCCATGCTGGACGCCGTGACCGCCCTGATCGACCGCATCATCGTCGGCGCGCCCTTCGATGAGCCCCAGCCGTTCATGGGCCCGGTGATCGCCAACGCCGCAGCAGATCGGCTCGTGCGAGCTGCCGACGAGCTGGCGGCCAAAGGCGCCCCCACGATCCGCGCTCTGGCCCGGCCCGACGCCGAGCGCCCGTTCCTGACTCCCGCCCTGCTCGACGTCACCGACGTGTCCGACCGGCCGGACGAAGAATATTTCGGCCCCTTGCTCCAACTGGTCCGCGTTCGCGACTTCGACGCCGCCATCGCCGAGGCCAATCACACCGCCTATGGCCTGGCCGCCGGGCTGATCAGCGATGACGAGAGCCTCTACCGCCGCTTCTGGGCCGAGGCCCGGGCGGGCATCGTCAACTGGAACCGGCCGCTGACCGGCGCCTCCAGCAAGGCGCCCTTCGGCGGCATCGGCCTCTCCGGCAACCACCGGCCCAGCGCCTACTACGCGGCCGACTATTGCGCCTATCCGGTGGCGGGCCTCGAGCAGGCCGGCCTCGGCGGCGCCGACATAACCCAGGGCCTGCGCGCATGACCGAAGCGGTTGAGATCAATTTCGACGGCCTGATCGGCCCGACCCACAACTATGGCGGCCTGAGCCTCGGCAACCTGGCCTCGGCGAAGAACGCCGGCGAGGTCGCCCGGCCGAAGCAGGCGGCGCTACAGGGTCTTTCCAAGATGCGCCGACTGATGCAGTTGGGCCTGCCGCAGGGCATCCTGCTGCCGCAGGAGCGCCCGCACCTGCCGACCCTGCATGCCTGGGGGTTCAAGGGCTCGCCCGAACTGGCCATCGCCGCCGCCTACCGCACCGACCAGGCCCTGTTCCAGAACGCCTGCGCAGCCTCCTCTATGTGGGCCGCCAACGCCGCCACCGTCTCGCCCAGCGCCGACACCGAAGATGGCCGCCTGCATCTGACCGTGGCCAACCTGGCCTCGAACCTGCACCGCTCCCTGGAGGCGACCTTCACCGACCGGCAGCTGAGCCTGGTCTTTGGCGACGAAGAGCATTTCGCCGTGCACGATCCCCTGCCCGGCGGCCAGCACCTCGGCGACGAGGGCGCCGCCAATCACGGCCGCCTGTGCCGCAGCCACGGCGAGGCCGGCGTCGAACTGTTCGTCTATGGCGACAAGCCCGAGGGCGGCTTCCCGGCCCGCCAGCGCCGCCGCGCCTCGGAATGCATCGCTCGCGTGCACGGTCTATCCCCGAAACGCACCGCCTTCGTTCAGCAGTCGGCCCAGGCGATCGACGCCGGCGCCTTCCACAACGACGTGGTCTCGGTGGCCAATGGCCACGTCCTGTTCGCCCATGCCCAGGCCTTCGAGGACCGCGACGGGACTATCGCGGCCCTGCGCCGCGCCTTTCCAGAGCTAGTGCTGGTCGAGGTCCCGGCTGAGGAGGTTTCCCTGGCCGACGCCGTGCGCTCCTACCTGTTCAACAGCCAGCTGGTCAGCCTGCCGGGCCGACCGGGTAAGATGGCCCTGATCCTGCCGGCCGAGACCCAGGAGACCGCCTCGACCAAGGCTTATCTCGACCGCCTGCTGGCCTCGGGGGGCCCGATCGCCGAGGCCCATGTGGTCGAGGTGCGCGAAAGCATGAGAAACGGCGGCGGCCCAGCCTGCCTGCGCCTGCGCGTCGCCGTCACGCCCGAGGAGCACGCCGCCGTCGATCAGCGCTTCCTGCTGGACGAGGCCAAGCTGGCCGCTCTGGAGGCCTGGGTCCAAAAGACCTATCCCGACGCGGTCACGCCCGAAATGCTGGGCGATCCAGCCCTGCACCGCCAGAGCCTCGAAGCCCTGGACCAGCTGACTGAACTTCTCGACCTGGGCTCGATCTACGACTTCCAGTTCGAATAGGCCTTACTTCACCACCATCGACACGCCCCGCTGGCGGGGATCCGAGGCCGGCTGGGGCATGCCGCCGACGATGCGGATCGCCTCGATATCGCCGTTGTAGTCCTGGTCCTCGACCTTGTAGCCGCGCTCGGCCAGGGCCTTGGTCAGGCCGGCGTCGAACGGCGCGTAAGGTTCCGAGAAGATGGTGTTCTCGGGCAGCAGCTGATGGTGGAAGCGCAGCTGGGCCAAGGCCTTGGGCAGAGGCAGATCGTAGTCATAGACGTCGGCCAGCACCTGGAACACCGAGGTGAAGATGCGCGAGCCGCCCGGCGTGCCGATCACCATGGCCAGCTTGCCATCCTTGGTCAGGATGGTCGGGGTCATGGAGCTGAGCGGCCGCTTGTTCGGTCCGATGGCGTTGGCGTCCGAGCCCACCACCCCGAACTGGTTCGGCACCCCCGGCTTGGATGAGAAGTCGTCCATCTCGTCGTTCAGCAGGAAGCCGGCGCCCTCGACCACCACGCCCGCGCCGTAGTCGCCGTTCAGCGTATAGGTGTTCGAGACCGCGTTGCCCCACTTGTCGACGATCGAGAAATGAGTGGTCTGCGGCTTTTCCAGGCCCGGCTTGACGGCGGCCAGGGCCGACGGCTTCTGCGGATCGACCTCAGCCGCCCGACGGGCAACGTAGGCGGGGTCGATCAGGGCCTGGACCGGGTTCTTCACGAAGTCAGGGTCGCCGAGATAGGCCGCCCGGTCGGCGAACACCCGCTTTTCGAGCTCCGAGACCAGATGCATGTACTGCGGCGAGTTCAGGGTCACGCCTTTGAACAGGGCCTTGTCGTCCTGCTTCATGTCCAGGAGTTGCAGGAGGGCGATCCCGCCTGAGCTGGGCGGCGGTGCGGTGATGACGTGGAAGCCGCGCCATTCGGCTTGGATCGGCTCGCGCCAGGCGACCTTGTAGCTCTTGAGGTCATCCTTTGTGATCAGGCCCTTGACCTTGCCGCGCCCCATCTGGGCCACGATCAGGTCGGCCGTAGGCCCCTCGTAGAAGCCCTTGTCGCCGTCCTTGGCGATCCGACGCAGGGTGGCCGCCAACTCGGGCTGGCGGAACACCTGGCCGGCCTTGAAGCTCCCGAAATAGGTGGCGAAATTGGTCTCGCCTTCGAACTGCTTGTGGTCGCCGTCGCGCACCGCGACCATGATCTTGGAGGGGGCGAAGCCCTGGCTGGCCAAGCGGATGGCCGGCGCCAGGTCCTGGGCCCAGCTCAGCTTGCCGAAGCGGTGATGGGCTTCCCAGAGGCCCTTGACCGTGCCCGGCACACCCGCCGCCAGGTTGCCGGTGAGGCTGAGGTTGGGGACCACCTCGCCCTTGGCGTCGAGATACATGTTGGCGCTGGCGGCCGCCGGCGCGGTCTCGCGATAGTCGAGGAAGTAAGGCTTGCCGTCGACATAGAGGGTCATGAAGCCCCCGCCCCCGATATTGCCGGCCTCGGGATAGGTGACCGACAGGGCGAAGCCCGTAGCCACGGCCGCATCGACCGCATTGCCGCCTTTCCTCAGCACCTCTCGCGCCGCAGCGGCTCCGAACTGGTCGGACGCGGCGACCGCGCCGGCCTTGAGATCGCGCGGAGCGGCCTGGGCGGCGCCCGCAGCCATAGCGAAGGTCAAGGCGGCGGCGATGAGGCGGATTGATCTGGACAAGGCGCGTGTCTCCCCGAGGGCTGCGCAAATTTTCAGCATCGATAGCCCAGCTTTGGCTTCGAACGCCAGCCGCTACGCCCCGCCGCAACCCGTGACGAGCGGTTTAGGTCCCCCGACGAGGCCCTGGCGCACCGCCCCGGCCAGGAGCGCATTGCCCTTGGCGTTGAAATGGCCGTCGACCGGGTAGTAGTAGGCCGCCACGCCCTTGACGCCCTTGAACAGCGCCGTGGCGTCGACGAACCGGGCGCCGTGCTTTTCGACGATCGCCTGCACCGCCCGGTCGAGGGCATAGGCGTCGGTCCCTGGCGCGGCGAGGCCGGAGGCGATCTCGGCCTGGGCTTGCTGCGGGGCGAACACCACGAGCAGGGGTGCGTTCTGGGCCTTCAGCTGGTCAGCCATATAGCCCAGGTCCTTGTCCAGCACCCTCAGCCGCGCCTGCCAGGCGGGGGTCAGCGGCGGGCGCAGGAAATCGGCCTTGTCCCCGTTCTTCAGGTAGAGGTCGAGATAGGTGCGCTCGTTCTTGAACAGGAAATGCGAGGCCATCAGGGCGGCGCGGCTGTCGGCCTTCAGCCGCTTGAACTGCAGATTGTCCTTCACCCCTTCCCAGCCCGGCAGGTGGCCTGGCGGCGGGGTGACGACGTCCTTGTGCGCCGCGAGGTTCAGGTCGAAGTCCAGCGGCGGCGATTGGAACAGGTCGGTGGCGTCGATGAACATCACCGCCGCGTCAGGATGGGTCGCCGCGGCCTGAGGCGCCAGCATCGCCGCCTCGTTCATGTTGTAGAGGCCGGCGAAGCTCTGGAAGTCGATCGGTCGCCCGCAGGCCTTGCCCAGGCTTTCGGCGATAAGCCCCTGCCAGGAATCCTTCCAGGGCACGAGATAGGTGTATCCGATCGAGGAGCCGACCGCGGCGATGCGCAGGGCGCCGTTCGCGGGCGCATGGCAGGACCTGGCCGACAGCTGGCCGCAGTCGTTGTAGCGGTTCTCGACCCACGGCCCTTCCGCCGCCTTGGTGCGCGAGACGCAATTCGGCCGGGCGCGGTAGCCCAGCTCGCCATGCTTGGCCAGGCAGGAATCCGCCTTCTCCTCAGGCCAGGCCCAGCGCGCCCCCAGTTCGGCCGCGCCGACGAGGAACACGATGGTCAGCAGGCTGATCAACGGCAACAGGATCAAGTCGCGCCCAGGCAGCGCGCCGGATCTGACGGAAACCGGATCCACGTCGGTCTTCACCCCCGCCCGCCCTTCAGAAAGCTTTATAGACGATGTCGGGCGCGGGGGAATCCATCACCGTCTGGAACGCCACCACGAACACCACCAGCGCCGTCGCCCAGGCCGTGCGCAAATAGCGCGAGGTGAACACCGGCGCATCCGCCCGTCCGATCGAGAGCAGCGCCTTGCGGCCTCGGACCATCGCCTCCAGCACCAGGGTGGCCGAGACAAAGATCGCGAGGAATGCGCCGACCACGCCGACCGGCCCCAGCGCGCGGGTCATCTGGGCGAGCAGGCCCCAGTCGGACCAGAACCACAGCAGGGTGACGCCGACCCAGGTAAAGGTCAGGCCCCGGCACAGCGAAATATAGAGCGGATTGCGGCCGAGCTGGGCGAAGGGTTTGCGCCCCATCCGGTCGGCCATGAAGATCCGATAGGCCTGGTTGGCTGCGACACCGCCTCCGTTGAGGAGGCCGAAGACCATGAATTCCGAGGTCCGACCATGCCAGGCGCCAATCAGGAAGAAGGTCACGAACAGCGATATGGCGCCGAGATAAGGGCCAACGGTCTTCGAGCGCACCCGCCGCATCAGCACCATCAGGAGCGGGTTGTAGACATAGGTCTTCAGCCAATTGGACAGGGTGATGTGCCACCGGCTCCAGTACTCGATGAAGCTGGCGGACGAGTATGGAAGATTGAAGTTCTCCGGCAGTTCGATGCGGAAGAACCGCGCCACCCCAATGACGAAATCGACGTAGCCGGAGAAGTTGAAGAACAGATAGATCGGATAGAGCGCGGTGATCAGCGCCCCGTCGCGGATATGCTCCAGGAGCGTCTCCGGCGACAGCAGCTGGGTCATCACCGCCTTCTGCGCCATGGACAGCAGGTGCGAGACCACCATCACCTTGAACAGGCCGCGTACGATCCTCTCCAGGGCGATACCGACCGAGACCACGTCCAGCGGCGCCGGTTCGCCGTCAGTCATCCGCGCATAGTCCTCGTAGCGCTGGATCGGTCCCGAAACGATGCTGTGAAAGTTCAAGGTGTAGTTCAGGTAGGCGAGCGGCCCGACCCGGCCGATGGTCTCCTGGTCATGCGCGTCGATGACCAGGTGCAGGATGCGGAAGAAGACATAGGACAGCCCCATCGCCAGATAGGGAAAGGTCAGATAGGTCGCCGAGGGCAGGAAGCTGTACTTCTTCAGCCAGAAGAACAGGCCGATGATGGTGAGGATCGCTATGGGTCGAAGCTGCTTCGGCGCGCCGTTCTGAATGGCGAAGACGAAGGCGTAGCCCAGCAGCACGAAGCCGGCATAGGGGATGAAGGCCGTGACCTGGTGGCTGAAGCTGGCCAGAAAGGCCAGGTTGCAAACCAGCAGCACCGATATCCGCCACCACCTGGCCCGGGAGAGGTTGTAGGCCAGCGCGCCGATCGCGGCGAAGGCCAGGAACGGAAATGACGGGACATCCATGACTGTTCAGGCGGCCGCCGAGAGAAAGCCCTGCCGCACCACCGTCATCGGGGCCAGCGGGACTTCAGCGGTGGCCGACAGCACCCACTCGGTCTCACCGCTGTCACTGGCGGAAAGCTGAGTGAAGCCGAGGCCCTGATAGTGGTCTTTGACCATGCCGTTGCGTTCGGTCGGCCGATAGACCCCGACCAGAGTCTTGACGCCCCGCTCGCGGGCCTGCAGCAGGATCTCGTTCAGCACCATCCGCTCGACCCCGCGCCCCAGCACTCGGCAGCTCATCAGCCAGGTGTCGATCTCCCACACCTCCGCGCCGCGTGGACGGCAGATGATCACGCTGATCATGCCGTTGTCGCCGAAGATATCGGCGAGCCGGACCTGCAGCGTCAGGACCTGGGAGTCGTGCTCGAAGGCTTCAATGTCGGCGTTGTCGTAGCGGCGGGTGGTCAGGTTGAATTGGTTGGACTTGTTGATCAGCTGGACGATGCGCGCACGCCCGACCGGGTCGAACGGCTGGACGGTCATCTCCATGTTTAAGGATTTGAGGTAGCCCTCGATATCCGTGGCCGCGACCTTGGCCTGGGCTCGCTTGGCGTTGGTCTGGTAGAACTCGGCGCGCTTCCTGTCCTCGTCAGAAACCGTCACCGCCTCGAAATAGCCGCCTGCGGCCAGGGTGCGGGCGTATAGCGCCGGGTCTTCCGGCAGTTCCGGAACCATCACCTGGGGCAATTCTCGGCGCACCAGGCCGCGCTCGACCGGGTTGTCGTCCAGGAACACCATGGCGTCCAGGCCCAGGTTCAGCTCCTCGGCGATCTGGCGGATGTTGCTTGCCTTGTCGTCCCAGTTGGCGCGGAACACCGCGATATGGTCTTCCTTCAGCAGCATCTCGGGATGCTCGCGGAACGGCTTTCGGGCGTTGGCCTCGTCGTTCTTGGACGAGACCGCCAGCACGATGCCCCGCTCGCGCAGCGAGAGCGCCATGCGCTGCACGCTGAGGAAGGCCTCGCCCGTTGCGTCCCCCTCGCCCAGCACGATCCCCTCGACCCCGTCGTCGCCGATGACGCCGCCCCACAAGGTGTTGTCGAGGTCGAGAATCAGGCAGCGCCCGCCCTTGCCGCGCATGGCGGCGGCCAGGCGCGCGGCGTGCTCGGCGTAGATCGGCAGGCAGGCGCCGGCGAAGGGCAGCTTGGCCATGTTCCACTGCACCGGCGAATGCCAGGTCGACAGCCCCACGGTCTGGGCCAGGGCGGCCACGTCGAACAGCACATCGCCGTCGTCGAGGCTCGCCGCGAGCGCCTCGTTGAAGCGGTCCGTCAGCCGGCGCATTGCGCCCGGGACCTGGCGGTCCAGGCTGCCGAACAAGGCCTCCGGCGGAGCCGCCAGGGTCTGGACGATTGCCCGGGCGCCGCTGGCGGCGCGCAGGCCCTGACGGATCGCTGTGATGAGGGCGACGCTGTCGGCGACCGATTGCTCGGCCCCGTCGATATCGGCCTGGCTCGGCCGGAGCGGCAGGCCGCGATGGTCAAGGGCGATCAAGACCGCATCGCATCCCGCCCGATTCAGCGCCGAATCCGGGGAAACAGCCTCCTGCACCGCCGCACCGTAGGGAACCGTGACGTAGCTGAGATCCAGGCCGTGTCGAGCTGCGCTGGCCGTCAGGGCCGGACCGATCAGGTCCAGCGTGCCGTTGCCGACGATCCCCAGCTTGAACGGGGTCAGCGGCGCGAGCGAGCGGCCTTGCTCCCGCAGCGCCGAAATGGTGTTGGCCAGGCGGTTCAGCTGGGTCTCGTTCAGACGACGGCGCGCCAGGCCACGCACGGCCGCGCCCTGCTCGCCCTCTCCATCCAGCAGGGCTGCGCAAGCTGCACGAAAATCCTCTACGGGCGGCAGCCACGCCAAGCCCAGATAGAGATCGTCAGCCATCATCCCCCCGTCCCTCAAACCCTGTGAACGTAACGGTGAAGCTCATAGTCCGGTTCCGGGCCACCCGTCATCGGTGGCTGGGGTCAGGATAGCTTCTTCTGGATCGTCGTGGCGAGATCGCCCACGTTGGCCATGGACGAGACCTGAGCCGCCGAAAAGCGAATGCCGAAGGCTTCCTCGATGGTCAAAACGAGACGTACGTGCGCCAGGCTGGTCCACCCGTCCACGTCCTCTGCGGTCATTTCCGGCGTGGGCTCGAGCTCGTCGTCCTCGAACACGTCGCGGAAGACATCGGTCAGCTTGCCATAGACCTGATCGATCGGAATCATGCCCGTCTCACTCTCAACCCATACTCTCACGGGAGAACCCAAGGCCGCAAAGCCCTACCGAATCCTGCCCAGCCTCACTCGACTGCCCTAACAAGCTACAACCAGTTACGGTTCCACCCAAGAGCGGAGTGAAGACCGGACAAAGCCAAACTACGCCAATACCAACCACCCGATGTAACCGGTGTCACATTAAGTATATTTGCCAACCGACTGACAATACTGCCACCTCACGGCCGCCACTTACTGATGCGCACCGCCGTAAGGCGAACGATTTATCTTTGTCCACCCTCCACCGCCTCTGGCGCCGTCACGCTCGAAGCGGTAACCTCAATTTTATAGCCTGTGTCTATCGTAACAAGACAAGGCGACAGTTTGACCTACGCTCCACGCAAGATTCAGGCCAGCCATGTACGATCGGATCATACGCTCCGCCACCGTAGTCGACGGCACGGGAGCCGAGCCGTTCACGGCCGATGTGGCGATTGCCGACGGCATGATCGTCGAGGTCGGCAAAATCTCGGCCGCCGCCCATGAAACGATCAACGCCGACGGCCTGCTCCTGACTCCCGGCTGGGTGGACATTCACTCGCACTACGACGGCCAGATCACCTGGGACAGCCAGCTTGCCCCGTCCTTCTGGCACGGCGTCACCACCACCATCATGGGCAATTGCGGCGTCGGCTTCGCCCCGGTCAAGCCGGATCGGCGCGAGTGGCTGATCGGCCTGATGGAGGGCGTCGAGGACATTCCCGGTACGGCCCTGTCCGACGGCATCCAGTGGGAATGGGAGACCTTCCCGGAATACCTCGACGCCTTGCGCGCCCGCTCGTTCGCCATCGATGTGGGCGCCCAGACCACGCACGGAGCCCTGCGCGCCTATGTGATGGGCGAGCGCGGCGCCATGAACGAGCCCGCGACGCCGGAAGACATCGAGGCCATGGCCGCCCTGGTGCGCGAAGGCCAGCGGGCCGGCGCCTTCGGCTTTTCGACTTCCCGAACCGTGATCCACCGCGCCACGGACGGCGAGCCGGTGCCCGGCACCTACGCCACGGTCGAGGAGCTGACCGCCTTCGCCCGGGCCCTGACCGACACCGGCGGCGGGGTGATGGAGGCGGTCACCGCGGGGCTGCTGGGCGAGGACATCACCGCCCCGCCGCACGAACTGGCCTGGATGAACCAGATCTCGGCCGCCACGGGCTGCCCGATCACCTTCCTGTGCGGCCAAAACCATGTTCAGCCCAACTGGTGGCGCGACCAGTTGCAGGCCTGCATCGAGGGCCGTGAGCGCGGCGCCCAGGTGACGCCCCAGGTGTTCTGCCGCTCGATCGGCATCGTGGTCTGCCTCCGAAGCCGCCACCACCCTTTCATTCATTCGGAAGCCTGGCTCAGCCTGTCAGACCTGCCGCACGAGGAACGTGTTCGCCGCCTGAAGACCGACGAGGCGTTGCGCACGGCCGTGACCGGCCAGGGCATGAACAATATCCTGGGCGCCGTGGGCGGCTTCAGTCAGTGGAACGGCATCTATCCCCTGGGGACCAACCCCAACTACGAGCCGGAGCCCGCGACCACCATCTCGGCCATCGCCAAGCGCGAGGGGCGCGACCCGCGCGAGGTTGCCCTGGACATTCTCTTGGAGAACGAGGGCGAAGGCTTCCTGCACCGGCCGATCATGGGCTACGCCAAGGGCTCGCTGGACCCGACCTACGAACTCCTGGCCAGCCCATACACTGTGCTGGGCGGCGGCGATGGCGGCGCCCATGTGGCGACCATCTGCGACGCCGGAGCGCCGACCTTCTTGCTGACCCATTGGGTGCGCGACCGCAGCCGCGGCCCGCGCCTGACGCTGGAGCACATGGTGCGCAAGCAGACTTGGGACGCCGCAAAGCTCTACGGCATCAATGACCGCGGGCGCATTGCGCCGGGGCTTCGCGCCGACATCAACCTGATCGACTTCGACCGCCTGGGCTATCGCCCGATCCGCATGCTCAACGACCTGCCCAGCGGGGCCGAGCGGCTGATGCAGAAGGCTGACGGCTATGTCATGACCATGGTCAAGGGCGAGGTGATCCAGGCTGAAGGCGAGGACACGGGCGCCAGGCCCGGGCGATTGATGCACCGCGAAGCGGTCGGCGGGACCGGCCGCGGCGGCGGCAACCACGCAAGCTTCCGCGCCTAGCCGGCTCCCGGCGTGAAGCGGGCCACGAGGTCGTAGGCGTCGCCTGGGAACAGCTGGCGCACGTAGGTCACACCCTCGCCCACCCGCCAGGTCCAGCGGCGCACGCACAGGCAGGCGTCGGAGGGGCGGACTTTGAGCTGGCGCGCGTCGGCGCGGTCGGGGTTGACCGCCGAGATGCGATGCTCGGCCTCGGTCCAGGGCACGTGGCGCAAGAGCCAGCCGCCGGGCGAGGTCTTGGCGAAATCGACCTCGGCCGCCGATGGCGCGACATCCAGGCTCAGCAGCCGGTGCTCCAGGGCCAGCGGCTGGCCGTCGGCCAGATGCAGGCAGCGGATCTCCAGGCACGGGCCCCCACCCAGCCGCGACTCGTCGCTGTCGGCCGGGTCGATGCGGCGAACGTTGCTGGACAGGAGGGCATAGCCATAAGCCTGGCCGCGGCGCGTGACCTCGGCCTCGATGTCCAGGATCTCCAGCACCGCCGACTGGATGTGCTGGCGGGCCACGAACGAGCCGGCGCGCCGGCGGCGCTCGATCAGCCCGGCGGAGGCCAAGGCGGAGACCGCCTTGTTCACGGTGGCGCGGGCGCAGCCATACTGCTGGGTCAGTTCGTGCTCGAAGGGGATGCGAAAGCCCGGCGGCCAGGCGCCCGAGCGGATCTTGTCCTCGATATCGGCGGTGATCCGCTGGTGCAGCGCCCGCTCGCCCACCGCGATGTCGATTGCAGAGTTCAATCCGCCAGCACCTTTTCCAGGGTCCGCCGATAGCGAGCGGCGATGGGCTCGGCCGCCACGTGCCGGCCGCCTTCGACCACCTTGCGGCCACGACGCCAGACCCGGTCGACCGCGCCCGGCCGGGCGGCGAAGATCCAAGCATCCAGCAGCTCGTCGCCCCTGCGGCCGATCAGCGACGGGCTCTCTGCATTCAAACTTACAACGTCGAGCGGCGCACCGACGGCGAGCCCCTCCCCGCTGACACCCAGGGCCTGGGCGCCCCCCGCAAGCGCACCGTCGAACAGGGTCCGCCCCGTCGAGGTTCCCGCGCCGCCGGCCAGGACGTTACGGGCTCTGCGCGTCAGCCTTTGGGCATATTCCAGGGTGCGAAGCTCCTCAGCGGCCGAGATCAGGATATTGGAGTCGCTGCCGACCGCGAAGGCCCCGCCGGCGGCCAGATAGCGATCGGTCGGAAACACGCCGTCGCCCAGATTGGCCTCGGTCACCGGACAGATGCCGGCGACAGCGCCGGTCCGCGCCAGGGCCCCCGTCTCGGCCTCTGTCACATGGGTGGCGTGCACCAGGCACCAGCGGGCGTCGGCGCCGGCCTCGTCCAGCAGCCACGCCACCGGCCGCCGGCCGGACCAGGCCAGGCAATCCTCGACCTCGCGCACCTGCTCGGCGATGTGGATATGCATCGGCGCATCGCGGAAGACCTGAGACACCAAGGCCAGCTCATCCGGCGTCACGGCGCGCAGGGAATGCGGCGCGACCCCCACCACAGCGTCGGGCAGCCCGGCGCAGGCCGCCTTGGCCGCTTGAGCCAGCTTCGCAAAGCGATCCGGATCATTGATGAAGCGGCGCTGGCCGTGGCTGGGCGGCGCGCCGCCGAAGCCGCTGTGGGCATAAAACACCGGCAGCAGGGTCAGGCCGATCCCCGTGGCCGAGGCCGCCGCGGCGATCCGCGCGGACAGTTCGGCCGGGTCGGCATAGGCGTGGCCGTCCAGGTCGTGGTGCAGGTAGTGGAACTCGCCCACCCGGGTGAAGCCGCCTTCGAGCATCTCGGCGAAGGCCTGGGCGGCGATGGCTTCCACATCGTCCGGGTTCAGGCGGTCGACGAAGCGGTACATAACCTCGCGCCAGCTCCAGAAATCGTCGTCGGTATGCCCGCGCGCCTCGGCCAGACCCGCCATGCCGCGCTGAAAGGCGTGGCTGTGGATGTTGGGCAGGCCCGGCAGGCCGATCGGAACGCGCTCGTCGCCCTGCTGCGGTTCAGCACCGATTTCGACCGCCGCGATCTTTCCGCCGGCCTCGGCCATCCGCACCCGATCGGCCCAGCCGCCAGGCAGAAGCACCGTCTCGAACCACAAGGCGCCGGTCACGCGCGTCTCCTTCTGTTCGAGCCCATCGTGCCAGACTTGAATATTATGTCTAGACATATTTGGCGATTTGACCCAGCATGAGTCCATCGGATCACGAGGTGCGGATGCGCTGCGATCGACTCTGGAAAGGCGCGAGACTGGCGACCCTGGCGGCGGATCGCCCGGGACTCGGCGTGGTCGAGGACGGCCTTGTCGCCGCTTTGGGCGGCCGCATCCTTTACGCGGGGCCAGTGGCCGAAGCGCCTGCGATCGACGCCGCCGAGACCATCGAATGCGACGGCCGCTGGATCACCCCCGGCCTGATCGACTGCCATACCCATCTGGTCTATGGCGGCGACCGGGCGCACGAGTTCGAGCTGCGCCTGGCCGGCGCCTCGTATGAAGAGATCGCCCGCGCCGGCGGCGGCATCGTCTCCACGGTCGCGGCCACGCGTGCGGCCAGCGAGGCCGAGCTGGCCGCGAGCGCCCTCGCCCGCCTCGACGCCCTGATCGCCGAGGGCGCCACCACGGTCGAGGTCAAGTCCGGCTACGGCCTGGCCCTCGAACACGAGCGCAAGCAGCTCAGGGTCGCGCGCAGCCTGGGCGATGCCCGGCCGGTCACCATCCGCACCACGTTCCTCGGCGCTCACGCCCTGCCTGCCGAAGCCACCGGCGACAAGGACGCCTATATCGAGAAGATCGCGAGCGAGATGCTGCCGGCCATCGCGCGCGAAGGCCTGGCCGACGCCGTCGACGCCTTCTGCGAGGGCATCGCCTTTTCGCCAGAGCAGGTCCGCCGGGTGTTCGAAGCCGCCCGCGCCCACGGCCTGCCGGTCAAGCTGCACGCCGACCAGCTCTCCAACCTGCATGGCACGGCCCTGGCGGCCAAATTCGGCGCCCTCTCGGCGGACCATCTGGAGCACACCGACGAGGCCGGGGTCGCCGCCATGGCCGCTTCGGGCGTCGTCGCGGTGATGTTGCCGGGCGCCTACTACTTCGTGCGCGAGACCAGGCTGCCGCCGATCGCGCTCCTGCGGCGGCATGGCGTGCCCATGGCCCTGGCCACCGACAGCAACCCTGGCACCTCGCCCCTGACCTCCCTGCTGCTGACCATGAACATGGGCGCGACCCTGTTTCGTATGACCGTCGAGGAGTGCTTGGCCGGCGTGACCCGAGAAGCCGCCCGCGCCCTGGGCCTCCTGGCCGAGACTGGCGCGCTGGAGGCCGGCAAGGCCTGCGATCTTGCCATTTGGGACATCGAGCGGCCGGCCGAGCTGGTCTACCGGATGGGGTTCAACCCACTTCACACCCGTGTCTGGAGGGGCCAGTGACCACGCCTGCCGAAGATTTCGCCCGAGATGGCGCCGTCTGCCTCAGGGGCGTGATCCCGCCCGACCTGATCGCCCTCCTGCGCGAGGGCATCGACGCCAACCTGGCCGAGCCTAGCCCACGGGCCAAGGTCGCCAGCCGCCCGGACGATCCCGGCTATTTCGTCGAGGATTTCTGTAACTGGCGGGACAATGACGCCTACCGGCGCTTCATTTTCGAATCCCGCCTGGGCGAGATCGCAGCCGACCTGATGGGATCCAACTCGGCCCGCCTCTATCACGACCACATGCTGACCAAGCTGCCCGGCACGCGCCAGCCGACGCCGTGGCACCAGGACCAGCCCTACTACAACATCGACGGCCGGCAGAACTGCAGCTTCTGGATCCCGGTCGATCCGGTCAGCGAAGCCTCGACCTTGCAGTTCGTCGCCGGCTCGCACCTCGGCCCCTGGCTGATGCCGCGCAGCTTCATGGACGACCAGGCCCGCTGGTTTCCGGAAGGCAGCCTGGCCGACCTGCCCGACATCGAGGCCGATCGCTCGGCCTGGCGCATCCTCGGCTGGCCGCTGCAGCCGGGGGACGTGGTCTGCTTCCACATGCTGACCCTGCACTATTCCGCCGGCGCCGACGCCCGCCGCCGAGTCTTTTCCGTGCGCTTCCTGGGCGACGACATCACCCACGCTCCGCGCGCCTGGACCACCTCGCCGGACTTCCCGGGCCTGGAGGCCGAGCTGCCGCCCGGCGCGCCCATGGACCACCCCCTGTTTCCGATCGTCTGGCCGCAAGGCTGAATGGAGCTTTTGTCTTGACCGAGATCACCCTTCGCCCTGGCGAGGTTTCCTTGGCGCAATGGCGCGCCATCTATCGCGGCGCAAGCGTCCGGCTGGACCCCGCCGCCAACGCCGTGATCGCCGAGAGCGCCGCCGCCGTGACCCGTATCCTGGCCAAGGGAGAGCCGGTCTATGGCATCAACACCGGCTTCGGGAAGCTGGCTAGCGTGCGCATCGGCGACGCGGACCTCGCCACGCTCCAGCGCAACATCGTCCTGTCCCATGCCGCGGGAACGGGCCCGGCCACGCCCGCCCCGATCGTCCGGCTGATGATGGCCCTGAAGCTCGGCAGTCTGGCCCAGGGCGCCTCGGGCGTGGCTCCGGCCACCATGCGGCTTTTGGAAGCCATGCTGGCCAAGGGCCTGACGCCCGTCGTACCGGCCCAGGGCTCGGTCGGCGCCTCGGGTGATCTGGCGCCCCTGTCGCACATGGCGGCGACCATGATCGGCCATGGCGAAATCCAGATTGGCGATCGCCGCCTGCCTGCCACCGAGGCGCTGGCCGGCGCGGGCCTGGAGCCGGTCACCCTGGGCCCCAAGGAGGGCCTGGCCCTGCTGAACGGCACCCAGTTCTCCACCGCCAACGCCCTGGCTGGCCTGTTCGAGGCTGAGCGCCTGTTCGGCTCCGCGCTGATCACCGGCGCCCTGTCCACCGAAGCCGCCAGGGGCTCGGACACGCCCTTCGATCCGCGCATCCACACCCTGCGCCGGCACAAGGGCCAGATCGATGCGGCCCGCGCCCTGCGTGAGCTGATGGCCGGATCGCAGATCCGCGCCTCGCATCTGAAGGGCGATGATCGGGTGCAGGACCCCTATTGCCTGCGCTGCCAGCCGCAGGTGATGGGCGCGGCCCTGGACGTGCTGCGCCAGGCCGCCGCCACCCTGGCCACCGAGGCCAACGGCGTCACCGACAATCCGTTGATTTTCCCCGAGGCTGACGAAGCCCTGTCCGGCGGCAACTTCCACGCCGAGCCGGTGGCTTTCGCCGCCGACATGATCGCGCTCACCCTCTGCGAGATCGGCTCCCTGTCCGAGCGGCGCATCGCCATGCTGGTAGACCCGGCCCTGTCCGGCCTGCCCGCCTTCCTGACCCCCAAGCCCGGCCTCAACTCCGGCTACATGATCCCGCAGGTCACCGCCGCGGCCCTGGTCTCGGAGAACAAGCAGCGCGCCTATCCGGCCAGCGTCGATTCCATCCCGACCTCGGCCAACCAGGAGGACCACGTGTCCATGGCCGCCCACGGCGCCCGGCGCTTGCTGGAAATGGCCGACAACGCCTCCGCCGTGGTCGGCATCGAGCTCCTGGTCGCCGCCCAGGGCTGCGACCTGCAGAAGGACCGCACGCTCAAGTCCAGCGCGCCCCTCGAAGCCGTCCGCGCCGCCCTCCGCGCTGAGGTCGCTTTCATGGAGGACGATCGCCACATGCATCCCGACATGCAGGCGGCCACGGCCATGGTCCGCGACGGCCGGGTGATCGCGGCGGCCTCGGCCGTGACCTTGCCGGAGCTGACCCCCTGATGAGCGCGCATCCCGACTGGCTGCAGGTCACCCGGGGCGACGCCCCGCTGATCGTCAGCTTCCCGCACACCGGGACCGAGATCCCGGCGGAGATCGAGGCAAAGCTCGTCTCGCCCTGGCTGGGCCGAAAGGACGCCGACTGGTGGATCGACCGGTTGTACGATTTCGCCGGCGGCCTCGGCGCGACCCTGGTCAGGACAACGATTTCGCGCACGGTGATCGACGTGAACCGCGATCCCAGCGGCGTCTCGCTCTATCCCGGCCAAGCGACCACCGAGCTTTGCCCCACCACCACTTTCGACGGCGAACCGCTCTATCGGGACGGCCAGGCGCCTGATGAAGCCGAGATCGCCCGCCGTCGCCAAGCCTGGTTCGATCCCTATCATGCCACCCTCTCGGCCGAGATCGCCCGCCTGCGCGCCGAGCACCCGGTCGTGGTGCTCTACGAAGCCCACTCGATCCGCTCGCTGATCCCGCGCCTGTTCGACGGTCCCCTGCCCAACTTCAATATCGGAACCAATAGCGGCGCCAGCTGCGACGCCGCCCTGACGACCGCCGTCGAGGAAGCCTGCGACGACAGCGGCTTTTCCCGCATCACCAACGGCCGCTTCAAGGGCGGCTACACCACACGCCACTACGGCCGCCCGGAGACCGGCGTGGACGCTGTCCAGATGGAGCTGGCCTGCCGCGGCTATATGGTCGACCCCCAGGCCCCGCCGACTGAGGCCGACTGGCCGACGCCCTATGATCCGGAACGCGCCGCCCCTATGCGCGCCGCCCTGACTCAGGTGCTTCAGGCCTGCCTGTCCTTCGCCCGTTCCCGCCAATCCTGACCGCCAAGCGAGCCCACAATGACCCGCCTCGACAATACCCGCGTGATCCGCGCCGCCCACGGCGCCGAACTGCAGACCAAGAGCTGGCTGACCGAAGCCCCCTTGCGCATGCTGATGAACAACCTGGACCCTGACGTGGCCGAACGCCCCGAGGAATTGGTGGTCTATGGCGGCATCGGCCGGGCCGCCCGCGACTGGGAGAGCTTCGACACCATCTGCGCCACCCTGAAGCGGCTGGAAGACGACCAGACCCTGCTAGTTCAGTCCGGCAAGCCGGTGGGTGTGTTCCGCACCCATGCCGACGCGCCGCGGGTCCTTATCGCCAATTCCAACCTGGTGCCGCGCTGGGCGACCTGGGACCATTTCAACGAACTGGATAAGAAGGGCCTGGCCATGTACGGCCAGATGACCGCCGGCTCGTGGATCTACATCGGCAGCCAGGGCATCGTTCAGGGCACCTACGAGACCTTCGCGGAGCTGGGCCGCCAGCACTACAACGGCGACCTCGCCGGCCGCTGGATCCTGACCGCGGGCCTCGGCGGCATGGGCGGCGCCCAGCCCCTGGCGGCGGTGATGGCCGGCGCCTCGTGCCTGGCCGTGGAATGCCAAGCTTCGCGCATCGAGATGCGCCTGCGCACCGGCTATCTCGACCACATGGCCCAGACCCTCGACGAGGCCCTGGCCATGATCGACGAGGCCTGCAAGGCCAAGAAGGCGATCTCGGTCGGCCTCCTGGGCAACGCCGCCGACATCTTCCCTGAACTGGTCCGCCGCGGCGTGCGCCCGGACGCGGTCACCGACCAGACCTCAGCCCACGACCCTATCAACGGCTATCTGCCCAAGGGCTGGAGCCTGGACCAGTGGGCCCGCCTGCGCGAAACCGACCCCAAGGCGGTCGAGACCGCCTCGCGCAAGTCCATGGCCGAGCACGTCAAGGCGATGCTCGACTTCCACAGGATGGGCGTGCCCACCGTCGACTACGGCAACAACATCCGCCAGATGGCGCTTGAGGAAGGGGTCGCCGACGCCTTCGATTTCCCGGGCTTCGTGCCGGCCTATATCCGCCCGCTGTTCTGCCGCGGCATCGGCCCGTTCCGCTGGGCGGCCTTGTCCGGCGATCCGGAGGACATCTATCGGACCGACCAGAAGGTCAAGGAGCTGACCCCCGGGAACAAGCACCTGCACAACTGGCTCGACATGGCGCGGGAGAAGATCCACTTCCAGGGCCTGCCGGCGCGGATCTGCTGGGTGGGCCTCGGCGACCGCCATCGCCTCGGACTCGCCTTCAACGAGATGGTGGCCAGGGGCGAACTGAAGGCCCCGATCGTCATCGGCCGCGACCACCTCGACTCCGGCTCGGTCGCCTCGCCCAACCGCGAGACCGAGGCCATGATGGACGGCTCGGACGCCGTTTCCGACTGGCCGCTGCTGAACGCCCTGCTCAACTGCGCTTCGGGCGCCACCTGGGTCTCGCTGCATCATGGCGGCGGGGTCGGCATGGGCTTCTCGCAGCACTCCGGCATGGTGATCTGCTGCGACGGCACCGAGGCCGCGGCCAAGCGCGTCGAGCGGGTGCTGTGGAATGACCCGGCCACCGGCGTCATGCGCCACGCCGACGCCGGCTACCAGATCGCCATCGACTGCGCCCGCGAGCAGGGCCTGGACCTGCCCGGCATTCTCGGCTGAGGCTAGATCACGATGAAATCGGATCGAATCGATCCGATTTCATAAAACGTGATCGATTCTCAAAGTTTGGAGCGGGATGCGGGCGGAAAGCCGCTTCGCACTTTTCCTCATCCCGCTCCGGCGCCGGCTACCGCTGCGACGCCATAGCGATTGCCCGACGGGGCGCGGCGGCCGATGATGCCGCCGCGTCCTTGTTCGGGGATCTGGTTTGCATCGTTTCGTCCTGGAGCGGCTTGGCCGGCTCCTCGCTTTCTGCGCGATCCTCGGCCTCTTCGGCGGGGTTGCTGCGGCGCGCGCAGCCACAGCGCCGGCCTGGCCGCAGGCGAAGAGCGACCTGCCGGCCGATCCGCAGATCCGCTTCGGCGCCCTCGCCAACGGCATGCGCTACGCGATCCTGCGCAACACCACCCCCAAGGGCCAGGTCTCGATCCGCTTCCGCTTCGACGTCGGCTCGCTGAACGAGGCCGACAGCGAACAGGGCCTCGCCCATCTGCTCGAGCATATGAGCTTCCGTGGCTCGACCCATGTGCCCGAGGCCGAGGTCTGGCCCAGCCTGCAGCGCCTTGGCGTCCAGGTCGGCGCCGACGCCAGCGCCTACACTCAGGAAACCCAGACCTTCTATCTGATCGAACTGCCTAACGCCCGGCCCCAGACGCTCGACTTCGGCCTGGCGCGCATGCGCGAGACGGCCAGCGAACTGACCATCGATCCCAAGGCCCTGGAGACCGAGCGCGGCCCGGTGCTGTCGGAGGAGCGGCTGCGCGACACACCCGATCTCCGGGCGCTGATGCAGCAGCGCGCCTTCTTCTACCAGGGCCTGCTGCTGCCCAGGCGGGCGCCGATCGGAAAGACCGAGATCGTCAGCCATGCCTCCGCCGATCAGGTCCGCGCCTTCTACCGGGCATACTATCGTCCCGAACGCGCAACCCTGATCGTGGTCGGGGATATCGACCCGACGACGGTCGAGACCCGCATCAAAGCCCATTTCGGCGACTGGAAGGCGGCAGCTCCGGCCCGCCCCCAGCCCGACCTCGGCGCGCCCGCCGCTCAAGGGCCGGACGCCAAGGTGGTGGTCGACAGCAAGATGTCGCGCTCGATCCAGGTCGCCTGGGTCGCCCCTTATGCCGGCCCCGTGCTGACGAGCGCTGACCTGCGGCGTGAAACGCTGCAGACCATCGCGTTCGGCATCGTTGGGCGCCGTTTCCGAGTGCTCTCCGACGGTGCGGCCCCGCCGTTTATGGACGCCGGTCTGACCAGCCATGACCAAGGCCGCTCGGCCCGGCTGACCTTACTGGCGGTCGACGATTCTCCACGCCGCTGGAAAAGCGCGCTGGAGGCCGCCGACACCGTGCGCCGCCAGGCCATGACCTATGGCGTCACTCAGGATGAGGTCGATCTACAGGTGAGCCAGATGCGCGCCGGGCTCGAAACCCTGGCCGCCGGCGTCGACACTCTGAGTTCGCCCTCTCTCGCCCAGGCGATCATGCGGTCGGTCGACGAGGGTCGGGTGTTCCTCGGCCCCGTCGAGCGCCTGGCTCGCTTCAACGCCGACGTCAAAGGCCTATCAGCCGCCGACGTCACCGCGGCTCTCCGCAGCGCCTTTTCCGGCGCGGGTCCCCTGGTGTTCATCTCCAGCCCGGCCGCGATCGAGGGCGGAGAGCGCGCTGTGCGCAGCGAATGGGCCCGGATCGATTCCGAGCCCCTCGCCGCCCCCGTGCAGCAGGCCAAGGCGGTGTGGCCATACACCCAATTTGGAACCGCAGGCGAAGTCGCCGAGCGAAGACATATCGCCGACCTCGACGTCACGCAGGTGGTGTTCAAGAACGGCGTCCACTTGACCATCAAGCCGACGAAGTTCGCCACGGACCAGGTCCAGGTCGGCGTCGCCGTCGGCCATGGCCTGCTGGACCTGCCCATGGACCGCTCCAGCCTGCGCTGGGCAGCGGACTCGGGGGCCTTCCTCACCGGCGGGCTCGGCCGGCTCGACCTCGACGCCATGCAGCGCGCTTTGGCTGGCCGCATCTATTCCGTCGGCTTCAATGTCGCCGAGGACCATGCGGAATTGTCCGGGGTCACTCGTGAGCAGGACCTGGACACTCAGCTCCAACTGCTGACCGCCTACCTGATCGATCCGGGCATGCGGCCCGAGGCGTTCGAGCGCGTGCGCCAGCTGGCTGCACCCACAATCAACAACCAGAACGCCTCACCCGGCGGGGTCATGCAGCGCCAGCTGGGCTTTCTGCTGCACACGGGCGATCCGCGCTGGGCGCCGCCTACGCAGGTCGATGTGGCCACCGCCCAGCCCGGTGAAATGAAACGGATGTTGACCGGCCTGCTTGGCGGCGGCCCGATCGAGGTCACAATCGTCGGCGACGCATCCGTTGACCGGGTTATCGCCGCCGTCGCCGCCACGTTCGGCGCCTTGCCGCCACGCCAGGAGACCGACGCGCCGCCTGCCTCTACGCTGGTCCGCTTTCCCGACAGCGCGGCGCCCCCCCTTGTCCGTCGCCACGCCGGCCGCGACGACCAGGCCCTGTTCGCGATGGGATGGCCGGTGGCGGACGCTCGCGGCGATCTGCAGACCCCGCGCGACCTGCGCATCCTGGAGCAGGTCATCAAGTCGCGGCTGTTCAACCAGTTCCGGGTCGAGGACGGCGCCGCCTACGAGGCCGAGACCTATCTCGAGACCTCCCAGACTTTTCCCGGTTACGGCTATATCCTGGCCTATGCCGAGGCGCCGCCCGACAAGGCCGTCCTGTTCTACGAGACGCTGGACAAGATCGCCGCCGACCTGCGCCAGACCCCGATCTCGGCCGACGAACTCGAGCGCGCACGCCAGCCGCGGGTCGAGCTGTTCGCCAAGGCGCAGCAGAACAACGGCTATTGGCTGAACGCCCTGACCGGCGTCAGCCGAGACGCGCGGCGTCTTGACGTTCTGCGGTCCACCATTCCCGACCTGCAGCATGTCAGCGCCGAAGATGTCCAGCGCATGGCCCGGACCTATCTGGTGGACGACCATGCCTGGCGGCTCAATATCGAACCGCGCGCCAGGGCCGGCGCCAGGCCCGCCCGCGCGACGGGGGTCGCCAAGCTGGACTGCGCCCGGACCGGCGACGACCGCTTGGCCGACTGCCGGGTGGTCAAGGAGACGCCGGCTGGCCTTGGCGTCGGCGCCACCGCCCTGATCATGACCCCGAGCCTGAAATTCGACCCCAAGACCGCCGCCCCTACCCAGGATGGGCGGGTTGAACTCGATTTGCGGGTCACGGCGCCCGACAGCGAGCCGTAAGCCGATATTTGCTTCTTGCGCAGCCTTGATGCAGATCAGCGCGCTGTCTCGGCGAAGCTGAGACCTGTTCGCATTGTCGCTCCTGGCCTATGGCCTATCCGGACCCTAGATGATATTGATAATCGTTCTCGATTGTTGATGGCGAAACATCCTTTGAACGCTCAGCGCCCCCTGATCCTCCCGCTCGACGCCAACCCGGCCCGGCTGAGCCTGGTCCGGCTCAGCGACGCGCGGCGCGGTCTGGCGGGCAGGGTCGCCCTGGTGGCCGCCGAGGAAGACGCGCACGGCGCCATCGACGCGGCAGAGCTGGAGCGGCGTTTGCTGGAGATGGGCTTCGTGGAAGGCGCGCGCATCCGCGTGCTGCACGAAGGCTTCATCGGCCGCGATCCCATCGCCGTGGCCCTGGACGATATGCGCATCGCCCTGCGCCGGCGCGAGGCCCGCGGCATCTGGATCGACACCACACCAGAGGCCAAGGCGTGACCGACGCCGCCATCGCCCCGCCGCGGATCGCCCTGGTCGGCAATCCCAATTCCGGCAAGACCGCCCTGTTCAACGCCCTGACCGGCTCCCGGCAGAAGGTGGCCAACTACGCCGGCGTCACGGTCGAGCGGAAGGAAGGGGTGCTGACCACCCCGGGTGGCGCGCGCATCGCCGTCCTCGACCTGCCCGGCACCTATTCCCTGCGCGCCCGCAGCCCCGATGAGGAAGTGACCCGCGACGCCGTGCTGGGCCGCCTGGCGGGTGAGGCGCGCCCCGACGCCATCGTCTGCGTCGCCGACGCCACCAATCTTCGGCTGGTCCTGCGCCTGGTGCTGGAGTTGACTCAGGTTGGCCTGCCGATCGTGCTTGCGCTCAACATGTATGACATCGCCCAGCGCCAGGGCCTGGACATCGACCTGGCCAAGCTGTCGGCCGAACTCGGCGTGCCGATCGTGACCACCGTGGCCACCCGCGGGCGCGGGATCGCCGAACTGGTGGAAAAGGTCGAGGCCCTGACAACCACCGGCCATCAGGCCACGACCCTCTCCGTCTGGCAGGAGCCCAGCGCCGCCGAGTTGCGCGATGCTCACCGCCGCTCGGAGGCGATCCTTAAGGCCTGTGTCAAACCGCCGGCGCGGCCGGACACCTGGACCGGCCGGCTGGACGGACTGCTATTGCACCCCGTCGCCGGCATCCTGATCCTGCTGGCGATCCTGTTCCTGATGTTCCAGGCCGTGTTCAGCTGGGCCGAACCGGCCAAGGACCTGATCGGCGGCGGTTTCGCCCAGCTTGGCGTGTTCGTGCAGCATCTCCTGCCGCCCGGTATGCTCGAGAGCCTGCTGGTGGACGGGATCATCGCCGGGGTCGGCAATGTGGTGCAGTTCCTGCCCCAGATCATGATCCTGTTTTTCTTCATCATCCTTCTGGAAGACTTCGGCTACATGGCCCGGGCCGCTTTTCTGATGGACCGGATCATGGGCGGCGCCGGCCTGCACGGGCGGGCCTTCATCCCGCTGCTGTCCAGCTTCGCCTGCGCCATTCCCGGCATCATGGCCACCCGGGTGATCGACCATCGCCGGGACCGGCTGACCACCATCCTGGTCGCGCCCCTGATGACCTGTTCGGCGCGCATTCCGGTCTACACCCTGATTATCGGGGCCTTCATTCCGAACCGGACGCTGGCGGGCTGGATCAGTCTGCAGGGCCTCGTCATGTTCGGGCTCTACGCCGCCGGCATCGTCAGCGCGCTCCTGGTGGCGGTGGTCATCCGCAAGATCTTTTGGCGCGGCGTGGCCGAGCCCTTCATCATGGAGCTGCCGGCCTACAAGCTGCCCGACCCGCTGAATGTGGCGCGCAACGTATTGCAGCGCGGCCAGATCTTCCTGCAGCGGGCCGGCACCATCATCCTGTCGATGATGGTCCTGATCTGGTTCCTGTCGTCGGTCCCGGGTCCGCCCCCCGGGGCGACAGGCCCCGCGATCGACTACAGCCTGGCCGGCATGATCGGCCACGCCATGCTGCCCGTCCTGAAGCCCGTGGGCTTCTCCTGGCAGATGGCCGTGGCCCTGATCCCGGGCATGGCGGCGCGCGAGGTCGCGGTCGGCGCCCTGGCCACGGTCTATGCCGTCGGCGGGGGTGAGAATGCGACCGGCGTGCTCGGTTCGATGCTCGCGCACCATTGGTCGATGGCCTCGGCCCTGTCCTTCCTGGCCTGGTACATCTTCGCGCCGCAGTGCGCCTCGACCCTGGGCGTGGTCAAGCGCGAGACCAACAGCTGGCTGTGGCCCACAATCATGTTCGCCTACATGATCACCCTGGCCTATTTGGCGGCCTTCGCCGTCTATCATATCGCCCTGGCGCTCGGCGGGGGCTGAGCATATGGCCCAGGCCATCGTCGCCTATCTGATCGTCGCCGTCGCCGCCGTCTGGGTCGTGCGACGGTTCTGGCCTCGAAAACGGCCCGCACTGGCAAATCCCGCAGCCAAGGCCTCAGGGTCCTGCGAAAACTGCGACTGCGGACGTTGAAGCGCCACGATTGATCGGCAATCTAAGGGTCGCCTTGGCCCTGGAGTTCGTGCGTGCTCGGCAAACTGTTGCGCTTGACCCTGGCCGTCGCACTGTTCGCTGGCCCCGCCCTGGCCGACCCTGCCGACACCGTCGCCGTCTACACCCCGGTCCGCCCGGTCACCGACACCTATCACGGGGTCTCTGTCAGCGATCCCTATCGCTGGCTGGAAGATGGCAAGGACCAGCAGGTTGTCGACTGGACAGCCGCCGAGAACGCCCGCACCCGCGCTACCCTGGACGCGCTGAAGACACGCGAGCCGATCAAGCGTGAATTGACCCGCCTGATCGGCGCGTCCTCGCCCAGTTGGTCCGATCTTCAGGCTCGCGGCTCTTATGTCTTCGCCCTCTACAACGATCCGGCCCGCCAGCAGCCTTCGCTGGTGACGCTGAACGCCGCCGCCGATCCAGCAAGCCGGCGCACGCTGCTCGATCCCAACTTGATCGACCCCACCGGCCTGACCGCCATCGACTGGTTCGTCGCCTCGCCGGACGGGCGTTATGTGGCCGTTTCGTTGTCCAAGGGCGGCAGCGAGGACGGGACCCTGCACATCTATGTCGCCGCCACCGGCGCCGAGGCCGGCGAGCCGATACCCCGCGTGCAATACCCGACCGGCGGCGGCTCGCTGGCCTGGACCCGCGACGGCCGCGGCTTCTGGTACACCCGCTATCCGGGCGAAGAGGCGCCGCCAGCCGAGCGTCATTTCAACATGCAGGTCTATTTCCACCTGCTGGGCGCCGATTGGCGGGGCGACGCCCTGGCCCTCGGCGCTCGCGACGGGCTGGAACGGGTCTCTGAGGTGTTCCTCGACAACCGCTATGCCCAAGGCGAGGCCCTGGCCTCGGTGCAGCGCGGCGATGGCGGCCAGTGGGCGCACTATGTGCTGCGGCCCGGCCAGCCGCCGCTGCAGGTCTCGGCTTACGCCGACCGCATAGTCTACGCCACAATCGGGCCGGATGACGCGCTCTACGCCGTCTCCCGCGCCGGCGCGCTGAACGGCAAGGTGGTCAAGCTGGGTGGCGTCTCGACCTTGCGCCCGGGCGCAAGCCTCGCCACGGCGCCGGTGATCGTGCCCGAGAGCGACGCCGCCATCCTGACCGACGGCGCCGCCTTCGGCCGGCCGGACCTGACCCTCGACGCCCGCCACCTGATCGTGCGCGACATCATCGGCGGCCCGAACCGCCTGCGCGTGTTCGACCACCAGGGCCGCCTGCTCTACACCCTGCCCCTGCCCGAGGTGGCCGCCAACGGCGAGGCCGAGCCTCTTGCGAACCACGACGTTCTGTACGACGTCTCGACCTATCTGAGGCCCCGCTACTTCCTGCGCTGGACGCCGGCGACCGGCCGGGTGGTTGAGGCGGGCCTGGCCGGCCCGAGCCCGATCGACTTCAGCGACATCGAGGTGATCCGCGCCGAAGCGACCTCGGCCGACGGAACCAAGGTCCCGTTGAGCATCATCCGGCGCAAGGGACAGCCGCAGAACGGCAAGGCCCCGGCGCTGCTCTACGGCTATGGCGGCTTCGGCCTCAGCCAGAGCCCGTCCTTCCTGGGCGCCATGCGCCGCATCTGGCTCGACGCCGGCGGGGTCTATGCCGTGGCCAATATCCGCGGCGGGGCGGAGTTCGGCGAGCGCTGGCATCAGGACGGCATGCTGACGCGCAAGCAGAACGTGTTCAACGACTTCGCCGCCGCCGGCGACTATCTGGTGAAGGCCGGCTACGCCAGCCACGACAAGCTGGCCATTATGGGCGGCTCCAACGGCGGCCTCTTGATGGGCGCCACCCTGACCCAGCGGCCGGACCTCGCCCACGCCGTGGTCTCGTCGGTCGGCATCTACGACATGCTGCGGCTGGAGCAGGACCCCAACGGCGCCTTTAACGTCAGCGAATACGGCTCGATCGCCGATCCCGAGCAGTTCAAGGCGCTCTACGCCTATTCGCCCTATCAGCACGTCAGGATGGGGACCGGCTATCCGGCGGTGCTGCTGATGGCCGGGGCCAATGACGGTCGGGTCAACCCGATGCAGTCGCGCAAGTTCGCCGCCATCCTGCAGGCCCAGTCCGGCTCCGGCCTGCCGGTGCTGCTGCGCACCAGCGCCACTTCGGGCCACGGCATAGGCAGCGCGGAGGCCGAGCGGATCGAGCAGCAGACCGACGAACTGGCGTTTCTGTTCGACCAGCTGAACGTCGGCTATCCGCCGGGCACGCCGGTGGCTCAGCCGTTCACGCCGCCGCCCCTGCCGAAACTGCCGCATCGCCGCCGCACGCATCATCACGCCGCGGCCGCGGCGAAGCCGGCCGCGCCGCCCGCCAAGCCTGGCGCGCCAGCGGCTCAGCCGACCAAGAAGATCACCACCACGCCGCTTCCGCCGGCCAAGAAGCCGGCGGCGCCGAAATAGACCGGGCCTATCGCGGCAGGTCGCTGGTCCCCATCAGGAACTCGTCGACCGAGCGGGCGCACTGGCGGCCCTCGCGGATCGCCCAGACCACCAGCGACTGGCCGCGGCGCATGTCGCCGCAGGAGAAGATCCGCGGCACCGAGCTGCGATAGTCGTTGACGTTCGCCCGCACATTGCCGCGCGGATCGAGGTCCACAGCCGCCTGCGCCAGCAGGGGCTCGGGCCGCGGCCCCAAAAAGCCCATGGCGAGCAGCACCAGGTCGGCCTTGAGCTCGAATTCGCTGCCCGGGACCTCGGCCATGGCCATGCGCCCATCGGCAGCCTTGGTCCATTCGACCCGCACGCATTCCAGAGCGTTGATCCGGCCCTCCGAACCCAGCGCCCGCTTGGCCAGCACGGCGAAGTCGCGGTCGCAGCCCTCTTCCTGCGAGGACGAGGTGCGAAGCTTCAGCGGCCAGTCCGGCCAGGTCAGGGCCTTGTTCTCCTTCTCCGGCGGCTGGGGCAGAATCTCGAGCTGGGTCACCGAGGCGGCGCCCTGGCGGTTCGAGGTGCCGATGCAGTCAGAGCCGGTGTCGCCGCCACCGATCACCACCACATGCTTGCCCTTGGCCGAGATCGCCCCGGCCGGCGCGGCCTTCCATTCGTCGTCCCCAGCCACGCGCTTGTTCTGCTGGGTCAGGAAATCCATGGCGAAATGAATGCCCGCGAACTCATGCTCCGGCAGGTCCAGGTCGCGCGGCTGCTCGGCCCCGCCTGACAGAACCACCGCGTCGAAGGCCCGCATCAACTCGTCGATCTTTACCGCCACGCCGACCTCGACCCCGGGGCGGAACTCCACCCCCTCGGCCTGCATCTGCTCGATGCGGCGATCGATCAGGTGCTTCTCCATCTTGAAGTCGGGGATGCCGTAGCGCAGCAGCCCGCCGATGCGGTCGTTCTTCTCGAACAGCACCACCTCGTGGCCGGCGCGGGCCAGCTGCTGGCTGCAGGCCAGGCCCGCCGGCCCCGAGCCCACCACCGCGACCCGCTTTCCGGTCTTCGCGCCAGGAACCAGCGGCGCGATCCAGCCTTCCCGCCAGCCGCGGTCGACGATCTCGCACTCGATGGATTTGATGGTGACCGGATTCTCGTCGATGTTGAGAGTGCAGGACGCCTCGCAGGGCGCCGGGCAGATGCGGCCCGTGAACTCCGGGAAGTTGTTGGTGGTGTGCAGGTTTTCCAGCGCCACCTGCCACTGGTCGCGATAGACCAGGTTGTTCCAGTCCGGGATCTGGTTGTTCACCGGACAGCCGTTGTGACAGAAGGGAATGCCGCAATCCATGCAGCGCGCGGCCTGCTGGCTGACGGCCGCCGGCGCCATCGGCTTGACGAATTCCTTCCAGTTCTTCAGGCGCTCTGCGGGCTTCTGATAGCCGCGGTCTTGGCGCTCGATCTCCAGGAAGCCGGTGGGCTTGCCCATGGTTCAACTCCGACAATCGAAGGTCTGCTGGGGTGGCCCCGCCTGTCCCAGGCGGGGCCCAGCTTAGCATCAGCCGAGGCTACTCGGCGGCGACGGTCTTGGCCCTGAGGCGTTCGGCCTCCAGCTCGATCAGGGCGCGCCGGTAGTCTTTCGGCATCACCTTGACGAACAGGCCGAGCGAGGTGTCCCAGCTGTCCAAAATCTCGCGCGCCCGTTTGCTGCCGGTGTGCAGCAGGTGCCGCTCGATCAGGATGCGCAGGCGCTCGCCGTCGTGGCGCAGCATGTCGCCCATGCCGCTGTCGTGCGCGCCCAGGGCCCGCTGGCGCGGACGCCCGCCTTCGTCGGCCTCGTTGGCCGCCGTGGGGCCCAGCCGCTCGAGTTCGACCATGGCCAGGTTGCACAGGGTGCCGAAGCGACCATGCGGGTCATAGACATAGGCCACGCCGCCCGACATGCCGGCCGCGAAATTGCGTCCGGTCTCGCCCAGCACCGCCACCACGCCCCCGGTCATGTACTCGCAGCCGTGGTCGCCCACGCCCTCGACCACCGCCACGGCGCCGGAGTTGCGCACGGCGAAGCGCTCGCCTGCAACGCCCTCGAAATAGGCCTCGCCCGCGATCGCGCCATACAGCACCGTATTGCCGACGATGATGTTCGCGGTCGGGTCGCGTTGGACGCTCTCAGGCTGGCGCACAACCACCCGGCCACCCGAAAGGCCCTTGCCCACATAGTCGTTGGCGTCGCCGGTGAGCTCCAAAGAGACGCCATGGGCCAGGAAGGCGCCGAAGCTCTGGCCGGCCACGCCCTTGAGGCGCACCGCGATGGTCCCGTCGGCGAGGCCGACATGGCCGTAACGGCGAGCCACTTCGCCTGACAGCATGGCCCCGACCGTGCGGTTCACGTTGCGCACCGGCGACTCGATCACCACCGGCTGGCCCTTTTCCAGGGCCGGCTGGGCCGCCTCGATCAGCTGGTGATCCAGGGCGTGCTCCAGGCCGTGGTTCTGCCGCTCGCTGTTCCAGCGGCTGATCGTGGGGGCGACATCGACCTGGAACAGCAGCTTGGACAGGTCGACGCCCTTGGCCTTCCAGTGATCGACCGCCGGCCGGGCGTCCAGCCGATCGACCCGGCCGATCATCTCCCGGACGGTCTTGAAGCCCATCTCGGCCATGATCTGGCGCAGCTCTTCGGCGACGAAGAAGAAGTAGTTGATGACGTGCTCGGGCTGGCCGGTGAAGCGCGCGCGCAGCACCGGGTCCTGGGTCGCCACCCCCACCGGGCAGGTGTTCAGGTGGCACTTGCGCATCATGATGCAGCCGGCCGCGATCAGAGGTGCGGTCGCAAAGCCGAACTCGTCGGCGCCCAGCAGCGCGGCCACCGCAACGTCGCGGCCGGTGCGCAGGCCGCCATCGGCCTGCACCGCGATCCGGCCTCTGAGGCCGTTGAGGAGCAGGGTCTGCTGGGTCTCGGCCAGGCCGATCTCCCAGGGCGAGCCGGCATGGGTCAGCGAGGTCAGGGGCGAGGCGCCCGTGCCGCCCTCGAAGCCCGAGATGGTCACATGATCGGCGCGCGCCTTGGCGACGCCCGCCGCGACCGTGCCCACACCCACTTCCGAGACCAGCTTGACCGAGATCCGCGAGGTCGGATTGACGTTCTTCAGGTCGTGGATCAGCTGGGCCAGATCCTCGATCGAATAGATGTCGTGGTGCGGCGGCGGCGAGATCAGGCCGACCCCCGGCGTCGAATGGCGTACGCGGGCGATGTTCTTGTCGACCTTGTGGCCGGGCAGTTGGCCGCCCTCGCCGGGCTTGGCGCCCTGGGCCATCTTGATCTGGATGTCGTCGGCGTTGACCAGGTACTCGGCGGTGACGCCGAAGCGCCCCGAGGCCACCTGCTTGATCGCCGAGCGCATGGAATCGCCATTGGCCAGCGGCTTGAAGCGATCCGCCTCCTCGCCGCCTTCGCCGGTGTTGGAGCGACCGCCGATGCGGTTCATGGCGATGGCCAGCGTGGTGTGCGCCTCGCGGCTGATCGAGCCGAAGCTCATCGCCCCGGTCGCGAACCGCTTGACGATCTCGGCCGCCGGCTCGACCTCGTCGATCGACACCGGCGCGTCGGCCGGTTTCAGCCGCATCAGGCCACGGATAGTCAGCAGCCGCTGGCTCTGCTCGTTGATCGAGTCCGCGAAGGCCTTGTAAGCGTCCGGCTGATTGCCCCGCACCGCGTGCTGCAGGTTGGACACCGAGGCCGGGGTCCAGGCGTGCTCCTCGCCGCGGATGCGGTAGGCGTAGGCGCCGCCCACGTCCAGCATGTTGCGGTAGATCGGCGCGTCGCCATAGGCGTCGCGGTGCCGGCGCACGGTCTCGACCGCGATCTCGGCCAGACCGGAACCCTCGATGGTGGTCGCAGTGCCGGTGAAGTACTTCTCGATGAACTCGCTCGACAGGCCCACGGCGTCGAAGATCTGGGCGCCGCAATAGGACTGGTAGGTCGAGATGCCCATCTTGGACATCACCTTGAGCACGCCCTTGCCGATCGCCTTGATGTAGTTCTTCTGAACTTCATAGGGCTTCAGCGGCAGGTTCTGCTGGACGCGGATCTGCTCCAGGGTCTCGAACGCCAGGTAGGGATTGATCGCCTCGGCGCCGTAGCCGGCCAGGACGCAGAAGTGGTGCACCTCGCGCGCCTCGCCGGTCTCGATGACGAGGCCGGTCTGCATTCTGAGGCCCTGACGGATCAGGTGGTGGTGCACCGCCGCCGTGGCCAGAAGCGCCGGGATCGGGATGCGGTTCGCCGAGGTCGCCCGGTCCGACAGGATCAGGATGTTGTTGTCGGCCAGCACCGCCTCGGTGGCGGCGCTGCAGAGCCGCTCCAGCGCGGCGCGCAGGCCCATCTCGCCCTCGGACGCCGACCAAGTGGTGTCGAGCGTCTGGGTGCGGAAGGCGCCGTCCAGGAGTTCCGAGATTGCCCGGATCTTTTCAAGGTCGGCGTTGGTCAGCACCGGCTGAGAGACTTCCAGCCGCTTGTGCGTGCCCGCGTCGCGGCTGAGCAGGTTCGGCCGCGGCCCGATCATCGACACCAGCGACATCACCAGTTCCTCGCGGATCGGGTCGATCGGCGGGTTGGTGACCTGGGCGAAGTTCTGCTTGAAATACTCGTAGAGCAGGGTCGGACGCTTCGACAGCACCGCGATCGGCGTGTCGCGGCCCATCGAGCCCACCGGATCGTCGCCCTGGACGGCCATCGGCTCCAGGAAGAACTGGATGTCCTCCTGGGTGTAGCCGAAGGCCTGCTGGCGATCGAGCAGGGTCGTAGCCTCGGTCGGCTCCGGCGGAGCGGCGTTGGTCAGGTCCGGCAGCTCTTCCAGCTTGAACTGGGCCTGCTTCAGCCACTCGTCATAGGGCTCGGTTTCGGCGGCTTCCCGCTTGATCTCCTCGTCCTCGATGATGCGGCCCTGCTCCAGGTCGATCAGCAGCATCTTGCCGGGCTGCAGGCGCCACTTGCGGGTGATGTTCTCTTCCGGGATCGGCAGCACGCCGGACTCGGAGGCCATCACCACATGCTCGTCGTCGGTGACGACAAAGCGCGCGGGGCGCAGGCCGTTGCGGTCCAGGGTGGCGCCGATCTGGCGCCCGTCGGTGAAGGCGATCGCGGCCGGCCCGTCCCACGGCTCCATCAGGGCGGCGTGGAACTCGTAGAAGGCGCGGCGCTTCTCGTCCATCAGCGGGTTGCCGGCCCAGGCCTCGGGGATCAGCATCATCACCGCCTGGGCCAGCGGATAGCCGCCGGCGACCAGCAGTTCGAGCGCGTTGTCCAGCGAGGCGGTGTCCGACTGCCCATGAGGGATCAGCGGCCACATCTTGTCGAGGTCCGGGCCTAGCAGCGGCGATTCCATGGTCCGCCGGCGCGCGTTCATCCAGTTGACGTTGCCCCGCACCGTGTTGATCTCGCCGTTGTGGGCGATGTAGCGGTACGGGTGCGCCAGCTTCCACGACGGGAAGGTGTTGGTGGAGAAGCGCTGGTGCACCATGGCCAGGGCCGACTGGCACAGGGGATCCTGCAGGTCCTTGTAGAAGGTGCCGACCTGGCCGGCGAGCAAGAGGCCCTTGTAGACCACCGTCCGTGTCGAGAAGGACGGCATGTAGAGCTCGGTCACGCCGGGCAGGTTGTGCTTCTTCGCCAGCTGCGCCAGCGGGTTCTGGGTCTGCTTACGGATCGCCAGGACCTTCCGCTCGAAATGGTCCTGGTCCTTGATCCGCTTGCCCTTGCCGATGATCGCCTGGCGGATCAGGGGCATCTGCTCCAGCACGCTGGCGCCCAGGCCGGTGGTGTCGACCGGCACGTCGCGCCAGCCGATCAGGTGCTGGCCCTCGACCGCGATGAAGTGCTCGAACTGGCCGATGACAAAGGTGCGCGCCACCGGATCCTGCGGCAGGAAGCACATGGCCACGGCGTAGTCGCCGGGCGGCGGCAGCACGACATTGGCCTTGCCTGCCCAATCACGCAGCAGCGCATCCGGAATCTGGATCAAACAACCGGCGCCGTCGCCCATCAAGGGGTCGGCGCCCACGGCGCCCCGATGGTCCAGATTGACCAGAATCTCCAGTCCGCGGCGAATAATGTCGTGCGATTTGCGGCCTTTGATATTGGCCACAAAACCTACGCCGCACGCATCATGTTCGTTCCGCGGGTCATAGAGACCCTGTTGCAATCCTTCACCCATTCGGGTCGACCCTTTCGAAAAAGAAACGTCCGCCGGACGCGCCGGGACGCACGCTCTACCGCCTTATGGCTTGTCGACGGCCAGTCCGCCTTTGGCAAGTTCGAGGGCGGCCGGATATTCTGAGCGCCGGCGTAGAAACAGTAAAAGCTCAAAGGATGCAAGGCCGTGGCGCGCGAACTCGCGAGAGTTTGAGACTCTTCAGGTCACTTGGGCCCCGGATTTGGACGACAGTCTGTGATCGCTGCTTGGAGGCGAATGCACGTATGCGACTTTGGGTGAAAAAAAATGTCAAAGCCGATGTCGCATATCATCTTTTATTGCTGATTGAGGGGGTTTAAGGGCGCATCCATGCGTGCCCATTTTTTCATCACTGCGCCGTGGCGGGAACCGGCCGACGTGCTGGCCGCCTTCGCCGACGAGCCCTTCGCCCTGGGCCTTCTATCCGGCGGCGGCGGCCCACGCGGGCGTTGGAGCTATCTGGCGCGCGCGCCCGACGCGTTTCTGATTCTGGGTGCGACCGATCGGCGCGACCCGTTCGAGGCCCTGCGGAGCCTTCTGGGCGAGCCCTTGCCGGCCGCTCCCGACGGCCCGCCTTTCCAGGGCGGCGTCGCGGCGCTCTGCGCCTACGACCTCGCCGATCGGCTGGAGCCACTGGACCTGGGACGCCTGGGCGATTGGCCCGACCTCGCCTGCGCCCGCTATCCCGCCCTCCTCGCCTTCGATCACGAGGCGCAGCAGATCGTCGCTATCGGTCGAGGCGCCGACGACGCCAAGGCCGAAGCCCGCGCCTTGGAGGCGGCCGCCTGGCTGGCGCAGGCGGCGCCGCAGCCAGCCGCCGGCCCACTCGCCGCCGAGATGGAGGGCGAACCGCCCGAACGCTACCAAGCCGCCGTGGCCGAGGTCGTGGAACGCATCGCCCAGGGTGAGATCTTCCAGGCCAACATCGCCCGCCGCTGGCGTGGCCGGCTGGCCGCGGGCTCCAGGCCGTTCGATCTGCTGGCCCGGCTGATCGGCCAGAGCCCCGCGCCCTTCGCGGCCTATATGCGCCTGCCGGGCCTGGCCTTGGTGTCCAATTCGCCGGAGCGGTTCGTGCAGGTGACGGCGGACGGCCGCAGCCTCAAGGTGGAGACCCGGCCGATCAAAGGCACCATCCGCCGCGGCGCGACGCCGGCGCAAGACACGGCCCTGGCCGCTGAACTCGCCGCCTCGGCCAAGGACCGGGCCGAGAACCTGATGATCGTCGACCTGATGCGCAACGACCTCGCCCGGGTCTCGGCGCCGGGCACGGTCAGGACGCCGAAGCTGTTCGAGGTCGAGACCTTCGCCAACGTGCATCACCTTGTCTCGGCCGTGGAAGGCGAACTGGCGGCGGGCCGGACCGCGGTCGACCTCCTGCGCGCCGCCTTCCCGCCCGGCTCGATCACCGGGGCGCCCAAGGTCCAGGCCATGCGGGTGATCGCGGGGCTGGAGCCGCCGCGGGGGCCATTCTTCGGCTCCATGGCGCTCTTGGGTTTCGACGGCTCGATGGATTCCAGCGTGCTGATCCGCACCGTAGCCCTGACCGAGTCCGAGGGCGGCTGGCGTTTCGAAGCCCGCGCCGGCGGCGGGATCGTGGCCGACAGCGAGCCGGCCGCCGAGTTGCAAGAGACCGAAGCCAAGTTCGCAGCCCTGCAGCGGGCCCTGACCGCGGACTGATCCAGGCCTGCGGCCAGACCGTAGCAATAGACGCGGCAGGGCCGGCGGTGTTCCTCAACCTACGCCGTCATGCCAGGATCGCATTGCAACCGATCGTTCGCATTGGAGTCGCCGTGAGCCTGCTCTCAGCCACCATCGATCTCGCCGAACGCGCGCCCCTGCCGGATGCGGCCTTGAAGCTCGGGGTCGGGGCCTTGGTGGGCAATGCCCGACGCCAATTGCGCGGCCAGCCTGCAGAGGCCGAACAAGCCTTCGCCCAGGCGATGATCGACCATCCGGTGGCCCTGCACGCCGACGCCGCCAACGCCCAGCACTATGAGCTGCCGCCGGAGTTTTTCGCGCGGGTTCTGGGACCTCGGCGAAAATACTCATCCTGTCTCTACGCGGGCGCGGCCCAGACCCTGGCTGAGGCCGAGGTCATGGCGCTGGAGGAGACCTGCCGCCACGCCAATCTGAGGGACGGGCAGGAAATTCTGGAGCTAGGCTGCGGCTGGGGCTCCCTGAGCCTCTGGATGGCCGAGACCCTGCCGGGCGCCCGCATCACCGCTGTGTCCAATTCCCGCTCCCAGCGCGGCCATATCGAGGCCCGGGCGGCCGAGCTTGGCCTCAACAACCTGCGCGTAATCACCGCCGACATGAACGACTTCATGGCCGAAATGGCTTTCGACCGCGTGGTTTCGGTCGAAATGTTCGAGCACATGAGCAACTGGCGCATCCTTCTGGAGCGGGTGCGCACCTGGCTGAAGCCGGACGGGCGCCTGTTCATCCATATCTTCAGCCACCGCACGACGCCCTATCGCTTCGACCACACCGACGAGGCGGACTGGATCGGCCGCTATTTCTTCACCGGCGGCATCATGCCCAGCCACGGGCTGATGAAGCGGTTCCCCGACCTGTTCGAGGTCGAGGCCGACTGGACCTGGAACGGGCGCCACTACGAGCGCACCGCCCTCGACTGGCTGGCGAACTTCGACGCCCACGGCGCTGAAATCATGCAGATCCTGCGCGGCGTCTACGACGCCGAGGCCGGCGTCTGGTTCAAACGCTGGCGCTTGTTTTTCCTGGCCACCGCCGGCCTGTTCGGCCATCGTGGCGGCGAGGAATGGGGCGTGAGTCACTACCGGTTGCGGCCGGCGGTCTAGGATCGCTCGCTCCGTGATGTGAAAGACCGCCTCGCCGATATCGGCAAGGAAGTGACAGTCCGAGCATGAACCCTACAGTAACTGCTGTAGTCACCGCAGGCGTGATCGGGGTCGCGCTTTTTGGCGGCTGGTTGCTTTGGCTCAATTACTCCCCCGCTTCTGACGTTCCGCGACTGAAGCGAGACTACGAAGGCGTCGGGCGCCACGTGCTGAGCGTCACTCGAACCGGAACCGAGTTTGGCGAGACCACCTACCGGAAATATGAAGTGGTGCTGCAAGATGACCTTCATGGCGGCAGCACGATCGTGCTCGGGGTCGAAGCGGCGCTATATGGCGATCCGCGAGTCGATCGATTTGACGATCCGAAGTCCAATACGCCCGTCGCCATCTTTTGGCTGATCGTGCAGTGGTTCTTGCCGTAGATCGGCTAACGCCAACTAAATGCCGATAAGCTAGCTTGCTCCCTGCGCTCAGCCGGGCATATTGCGCGCGACGCGGCGGCTGCAACGCCGCCAATGCTGCTTTGGAGGAAGTCCGGATGAAAGCCGCCGTTCTGCGCCAGGTGAAGACGCCGCTCGAGATCGAGGACGTCCAGATCAACAAGCCCGGCCCGCACGAGGTGCTGATCCGCACCGCCGCGGCCGGCGTCTGCCATTCGGACCTGCACTTCGTCGAGGGCTCCTACCCCTACCCCCTGCCCGCCGTGCTGGGCCACGAGAGCGCCGGGGTGGTCGAACAGGTCGGCTCGGAAGTGCGCACGGTGAAGCCGGGCGACCACGTGATCACATGCCTCTCGGCCTTCTGCGGTCACTGCGAGCATTGCCTGACCGGCCACATGTCGCTGTGCGTCAGCCCCGAGACCAAGCGGCAGAAGGGCGACGAGCCGCGCCTGCTGCAGGAACCGGCTGGCATGAACCAGTTCCTGAACCTCTCCTCCTTCGCCGAGCAAATGCTGATCCACGAGCACGCCTGCGTGGCCGTGCGCAAGGACATGCCGCTGGACCGCGCCGCCCTGATCGGTTGCTCGGTGACCACCGGCGTCGGGGCGGTGATCCAGACCTCGAACGTCCGTGCGGGCGAGACCGTAGCCGTGATCGGCTGCGGCGGCGTGGGCCTTGCGGCCATCAACGGCGCGGCCATCGCCGGCGCCGGACGGATCATCGCGGTCGACATGGTCGGCTCCAAGCTGAACCTGGCCAAGCAGTTCGGTGCCACCGACGTGGTCAATCCGGCCGACGGCGACCCGGTCAAGCAGGTGATGGACCTGACCGGCGGCGGCGTGCACCACAGCTTCGAGGCCATCGGCCTGAAGGCCACCACAGAACAAGCCTTCCGCATGCTCCGCCGCGGCGGCACCTGCAACGTGATCGGCATGATCCCGGTGGGAACGATGATCGAGTTGCACGGCGCCGACTTCCTGGGCGAAAAGCGCATCCAGGGCTCGCTGATGGGCTCCAACCGCTTCCCGGTCGACATGCCGCGCCTCGTGGACTTCTACATGAGCGGCAAGCTGAAGCTGGACGACCTGATCTCGCGCCGCATCAAGCTGAACCAGGTCAACGAGGCCTTCGACGAACTGAAGAAGGGTGAACTTGCCCGCTCGGTCATCATGTTCGACGCATAACGATTGCGCCCCGGCCGTGGCGGTCACGGCCGGGGCAAAAACTTCCATAAATATCGACTGACATCGTTTTCAGACGGGGCGACGCAAGGTAAAGCACTCGCCGCGCCCGGATCGGGGCGCGGGAGCCCCACAAGTTTATGACCGCCCAGACCATCGTGATCGTCGGCGCGACCGGCGACCTGGCCCAACGCATGCTGTTCCCTTCGCTCTATTTCCTAGACAGCGAAGGCAAGCTCCCCAAAAATTTCAAGATTTTCGGCGCCGCCCGCACCGACCTGACCCACGAGGCGTTCGTCGCCGACGTGCACAAGGCGGTGAAGGCCCGCGCCGGCAAGTATTTCACCGAGGACGCCTGGAACGCCTTCGCCCAGCGGCTGGACTACCACACCCTGGACGCGGAAAAGCCGGCCACCTTCAAGGCCCTGGCGGGTCTGCTGAAAGACTCGGGCGAGACCATCTTCTACCTCTCGACCTCGCCCAGCCTCTATGACGCCATCAGCACCCACCTGCGTGAGGCGGACCTGGTCAAGCCGGGCGCCAGTCGGGTGATCGTGGAGAAGCCGATCGGCCGCGACCTGGCCTCCAGCGACGTGATCAACGACAGCCTGGGCCGCACCTTCGCCGAGCGCGAGATCTTTCGCATCGACCATTACCTGGGCAAGGAGACGGTCCAGAACCTCCTGGCCCTGCGCTTCGCCAACGCCCTGTTCGAGCCCCTTTGGAACAAGGTCTCGATCGACCACGTGCAGATCACCGTGGGCGAGACGGTCGGCGTCGAGGGACGCTGGGGCTACTACAACGACTACGGCGCGCTGCGCGACATGGTGCAGAACCACGTGCTGCAGCTGCTCTGCCTGGTGGCCATGGAGCCGCCGGCGAGCCTGGATCCGGACTCGGTGCGCAACGAGAAGGTCAAGGTGCTGCGCTCGCTGCGCCCCATCACCAGCCTGGACGACGTGCGTCACCGCACCGTGCGCGGCCAGTATCGGGCGGGGGTCGCCGACGGCAAGACGGTGCCGGGCTACAACGAGGAGGCCGGCGGGGGCGAGAGCGACACCGAGACCTTCGTCGCCCTGCAGGCCAATATCGACAACTGGCGCTGGGCCGGCGTGCCCTTCTACCTGCGCACCGGCAAGCGGCTGCCGAGCAAGAACACCCAGATCGTCATCCAGTTCAAGGACGTGCCGCACTCGATCTTCTCCGGTGAGAGCCTCCTCTCCAACCGCCTGACCATCCGGCTGCAGCCGGAGGAAGACATCTCGCTGTCGCTGATGAACGAGACGCCCAGCCTGGAGGGGGTGGCCCTGCGCTCGGTCGACCTGAACCTCAGCCTGACCGACGCGTTCAAGAACGAAGCGCCCCGCCGGCGCATCGCCTACGAGCGGCTTCTGCTGGAGGCGATCCGCGACAACCAGACCCTGTTCGTGCGCCGCGACGAGATCGAGGCGGCCTGGACCTGGATCGACGGGATCATCGACGGCTGGAAGCGCTTCGACATCAAGCCGGCGCCCTATGTGGCCGGCACCTGGGGCCCGGCCGGGGCCTACGCCCTGACCGAGCGCAACGGCCAGACCTGGTACGAGTGAGCCCGCCGCCCATGGCGCAGGAACAGCTGTTCGACATTCGCGAGGACCGCACCGCCGCCCTGGCGCGCGAGATCGCCGTGCGCCTGGAGGACGCCGTCCAGGCCAGGGGCGCGGCCAGCCTGGTCGCCACCGGCGGCTCGACGCCTGGGCCGCTCTATGACGCCCTGGCCCAGGCGCCGCTGTCGTGGGACCGGGTCAGCATCACCCTCAGCGACGAACGCTGGGTCCCCCCCGACGATCCATCCAGCAACGAGAACCTGGTCCGTAGGCGCCTGCTGACCGGCCATGCCGCGGGCGCCTGGTTCGTCGGGCTGAAGACGCCGCACGCTACGCCAGCCGATGGCGCCGCCGAGGTTGAGAAGGCCCTCGCCGCTCTGCCCTGCCCGTTCGACGTGGTGGTGCTGGGCATGGGCGGCGATGGCCATTTCGCCTCGCTGTTCCCCGGCGCGCCGGAGCTGGTCGAGGGGTTGGACGCCAACGGGCGCGATCTGGTCATTCCGGTCCGCCGGGTCGGCGCAGCGGGTGCGGCCGAGCGGCTGTCCCTGACGCTCAGCGCGATCCTGAACGCGCGCTGGATCGCCATCCTGATCGACGGCGCCGACAAGCTCGAGGTCTGCCGCCGCGCGGCCGCAAACGCCGTTCCGGACGAGTTGCCGATCCGCGCCGTCCTCAACCAATCTACGACTCCCGTCGACATCTGGTGGGCCCCATGACCGACAGTTCTACGACCCTGACCACCGCGGCGGTGATGCGCCTGGCTCCGGTGATCCCTGTCCTGACCATCGATCGGATCGAGGACGCCGTGCCCCTGGCCGCCGCCCTGACCGCCGGCGGGCTCTACGCCATCGAAGTCACCCTGCGCACGCCCGCGGCCCTGGAGGCCATCACCGCCATCGCGACCGAGGTCCCCGACGCGGTGGTCGGCGCCGGCACGGTGCTGAACGCCCGCCACTATGAGCTCGCTAGCGACGCCGGGGCCCGTTTCATCGTCAGCCCCGGCCTGACCGATGGCTTGATCGGCGCGGCCGCGGACAGCGAGGTCCCGCTGCTGGCCGGGACCGCCAACGCTTCGGACATCATGCGCGGCCTGGAAGCCGGCCTGACCCATTTCAAGTTCTTCCCGGCGGAGACCTCGGGCGGGGCGGCGGCGATCAAGGCCCTGGGCGGCCCATTCGGCGACGTCCGCTTCTGCCCCACTGGCGGCATCTCGCTGAAGACCGCGCCGGACTATCTGGCCCTGCCCAACGTGCTCTGCGTCGGCGGCGGATGGGTCGCGCCGGCGGCGGCGGTCGAGGCCAGGGACTGGGGCCGGATCACCGAGTTGGCCCGCGAGGCGGCCGCACTGAAGCGCTGAAGCTGTGCGGCGCTCGACGCCGCCGCTGTTTCCAGCCGACACGTGCGGTTTTGGCATCGCCAGGCGCCTTGCCTAGACCGTATCCAATCGCCTAGGAGCGCACGAGGAAGCGCAAAACTGGCCAGGAGCCCGGCATGAACGAAGCCCGCATCATCGACGGCCAGGCCTTCGCCGCCGGCCTTCGCCAGCGCATCGCCGACGAGGTCGCCGCCCTGAAGCGCGACCATGGCCTCAAGCCCGGCCTGGCCGTGGTGTTGGTGGGCGAGGACCCGGCCAGCCAGGTCTATGTCCGCAGCAAGGGCGAACAGACCCTGGAAGCGGGCATGCACTCCCTGACCGTGCGCCTGCCGGCCTCGACCACCCAGGACGAGCTCCTGAAGGTAGTGGGCGAGCTGAACGCCGATCCCGCCATCCACGGCCTGCTGGTGCAGTTCCCGGTGCCGGACCACATCGATCCCTTGGTGATCCAGTCGGCGATCGCCCCGGCCAAGGACGTGGACGGCCTGAACCCGGTGACCATCGGCCTCCTGGCCTCCGGCCAGCCCGCCCTGGCGCCGGCGACGCCTGTGGGCTGCATGATGCTGCTGGAGGACGCCCTGGGCGACCTGAGGGGCAAGCACGCGGTGGTGATCGGCCGCTCGAACCTCGTCGGCAAGCCGATCGCCCAGCTCTTGCTGCGCGCCAACTGCACCGTGACCATCGCTCACTCGCGCACCCGCGACCTGCCCTCCGTGGCCCGCCTGGGCGACATCCTGGTGGCCGCAGTCGGCCAGCCTGAGATGGTCCGCGGCGACTGGATCAAGCCGGGCGCAGCCGTAATCGACGTCGGCATCAACCGCGTGCCCTCGCGCAAGCCGGAGCTGGCGGCCCAGGGCAAGACCATCCTGGTGGGCGACGTCCGCTTCGCCGAGGCCAAGACGGTCGCCGGCTGTATAACCCCGGTGCCGCGCGGCGTCGGCCCGATGACGGTAGCCTGCCTGTTGCAGAACACCCTGACCGCCGCCAAGCGTCAGGCCGGCCTTCCAGCTTGAGCAAGCGCCCGGGCCCGACCGCAGCCGAGCAACTGGCCGCCCGGGCCCGCGAAGCCCTCGCCGCCGGCCGGCTCGACGAGGCCCGGGCGATCGGCCTTCGCGCCATTCAGGTCGATCCCGATTGCGCCATGGCCTTTCATGCCGTCGGCGATGTCGCCGCCGCCGTCGGCGCGCTCGAGCCGGCGACCCAGTATCTGCGGCGTGCGCACGAACTCGACCCGAACGATCCCGTGCCCCTGGCCCGCTTGTCCACGGTTCTTATCGGACTGAACCGGCTCGCCGAGGCGCGAGCCGTCGTGCGTCAGGCCCTTGCGCTGAAGCCTCGCGACGCTTTCAGCCTGGAGACCCTGGCCATCACCCTCACGCGCACGGGCGACTATGCCGAGGCCGTACGCCTGCTGGAAAGGGTGGTGACGCTGGCGCCTCGCAATACCGGCGCGCTCTACAATCTTGGCCTCGCAAGGCAGTACATCGGCGAGATCGACGGCGCCGGACGCGCGCTGCGCCGGGTTCTGGAGCTTGACCCCGGCCATGGGGGCGCCTGGCGCGTCCTGGTCGAGCTGACTCCGCAGTCGCCGGCGAACAACCACCAGCACACGCTCGAGGCGCTGTTCCGACAGGCGGAGAGCGACACCCAGCGCGCCCTGCCCCTTGGCCACGCCCTGGCGAAGACCGCCGAGGACCTCGGCCAATACGAACAGGCCCTGGAGTGGCTGACGCGCGCCAAGGCCGCCCGCCGCCGCGTCGTACCCTATGACCCGGCGCGCGACGAGGCGTTGTTTGCGGCGGCGGCGGAGACTGGCGGCGCCCCGGGAGCGGCGAATGGGGAAGCCGGGCCGATCTTCGTCGTCGGCCTGCCGCGCAGCGGCACGACCCTGGTCGACCGCATCCTCTCCAGCCACCCCGAGGTGGGTTCGATCGGCGAGCAGTACGCCTTTCCGCTCCTGCTCAAGCAGGCGGCCGCCACGCCGGGGCTGCACCTTGCCGATCCAGCTGCGATCCGCGCGGCGGGAGCCATCGACCTTCCTGCGCTCGGTCGCGCCTACATGGACCAGGCCCGAGCCATCCTGCCGGACCGGCCTCGCCTCACCGACAAGCTGCCGTTCAACTTCTTCTATGCCGGGCTGATCCTACAGGCCCTGCCAAGCGCACGGATCGTCTGCCTGCGCCGCGACCCGATGGACGCCTGCCTGTCCAATTATCGCCAGCTGTTCGGGCGAGACTCCCCGTTTCACGATTACGCCTACGACCTCGCCGACATCGCGCGCTATGTCGCCGCCTTCGAGCGGCTGGCCGCCCACTGGCGCCGCGCTCTGCCCGCCGATCGCTATTTCGAGATCACCTATGAGCGGTTGGTCGCCGACCAGGAGGGCGAAACACGGCGGCTGCTGGCGTTCTGCGGCCTCGACTGGGATCCGCGCTGCCTCGACTTTCATGAGAACCGCGCCGGCGTCGCCACCGCCAGCGTCGTCCAGGTGCGCCAGCCGCTGTTTTCCAGCTCGATCGGACGCTGGCGACGCTACGGCCCCGGCTTGGCCGCAGCCGAGGCGGTGCTGGCCGAAGCCGGGCTGCTTCCCGCCTGAGCCCCTTCGGTATTGGTCCAGGCCACCACCTGGCCCATGACCTCCGTCAGCGCGGCCTCATATTGCGGCACGATGGCGCTCACGTTGTTGCTGGCCGCCTTCTTGCGGCTCTCGAACAGCCTGGTGGCGACCGCCAGGCGATCGGCCGTGCGGTCCAGGCTGGCGCGCACCCGCACCACCACCGTCGGGGCCGCTCCTGCGCCGTCCAAATAGCGAGCCTCGAAGGTTTCCACGTCCAGCCTCAGGCTCAGGGGCGCCGCCCCCACCTCGCCGCGACGCCCCAGATGCGCCGGTCCCGGGGAACGGTCGAAGGCGTGGGACTCGGCGTCGTCGAACAGGGCCGAGGCCGGCGCCACCCAGCGCGCCCCGGCGATATAGGCGGCTTCGTTGCCGCTCATGGTCAGTATCTGGTCGCCCTCGGCGCCCCGGGCGAACCCAGTCGGCGCGCGATGCACCCAGAAGCCGGGCCCCTCTGCTGACGCCGGCTGCTCGGTCTCCGCCACGTCGAAGCGGTAGAGCTGCACAGGCGCGGTCTTGGGCAGCAGGGTGACGCAGCCGCCGAGAACCAGGGCCATGGCCGCCCCGGCGGCGAGGACAAGACGGGATCGGATCACGGCTTCACCTGCACTTCCTTGGCGGCGGGCTTTGAGACCAGCATCTGCGGATTGGCCTCGATCTCGTTGACCAGGCGGTTGAGGGATTCGGCGGTCTGCTGCAGCGAGGCGGCGGCCTGGGTGAGCTGCGGCAGGCCCGTGCGCGCGAAGTCGCCCGTGGGGCCTTGCAGCTTGGCGATCATTTGGTGCGCTTCGGTGGCCGTGGCCTTGATCTCGCCTGCGGCGTCGGCGACGTCGTGCAAGGCGCGCTTGCCGTCGCCGCCGACCAGCTGTTGGCTGGAGTCGCTGAGCTGCTTGAGGCTCTGCGCCGCCTGGTCGATGCTCTTCACCGCGTTGTCGGCGTCTTCGATCACCTGGCGGCGCTGCTTCAGCTCCAGGGTGACGGTATCGATGTTGCGCATGCTGTCCGACAGGCTCTTGATGTTGTCGTCCGACAGCAGCCGATTGACCCGGTTCAGCGCCTCCACCGTCGCGTTCAGCACCGTGCCGCTGCCCTGTAGCAGGTCCGAGATGGCGCTGCCGTGGCTGGCCAGCACTGGGCGCACGCCGAACGGCACCGTGCTTTTGAGGAGCGGCTTGCCGGCCGTCCCGCCGGTGATCTGGATGTAGTTGACCCCCGTGATGCCCTGGGGCTCGAGCGTCGCATAACTGTCGGTGCGGATCGGCACGTCCGAGGTCACCCGCACCGTCGCCACCACATTGGCCGGATTGGTCTTGTCGAGGGCGATCTTGGACACCTCGCCGACCTTGATGCCGTTGAAGTGCACCTCGCCCCCCTCCGAGATGCCCCGCACCGGACCGACGAAATTGATGTCGTAGAGGTCGTACTGCTTGGTGAACTCGAAGCGGGCGAGCCAGAAGATGAAGGCCACGAGCCCCAGGAACAGCAGCAAGGTGGCTATGCCGACCAGGGCGTAATTGGCGTTTCTTTCCATCAGTCGGCTCCTCGTCCGGCCTGCGCGCCCTGCGCCATACGCCCGCGCGGCCCCAGGAAGTACTGCTTGATCCAGGGATGATCCGACGCCTCCAGCTCGGCGATGGTTCCCACCATCACCACCTTCTTGTCGGCCAGCACCGCGATGCGGTCGCAGATGGCATAGAGGCTGTCGAGATCGTGGGTGATCATGAACACGGTCAGGTCCAGGCTGGCGGATAGCCCGCCGATCAACTGGTCGAAGGCGGCGGCCGAGATCGGGTCGAGGCCGGAGGTGGGCTCGTCCAGGAACAGAAGCTCCGGGTCCAGGGCCAAGGCCCGGGCCAGGGCCGCGCGCTTGACCATGCCGCCGGACAGCTCCGCCGGCTTCAGGTCGCCGGCTTCCGGCGGCAGGCCCGCCAGGGCGATCTTCATGTCCGCCAGGCTGGCGATCAGGTCGAGCGGCAATCGCGTATGCTCGATCATCGGCGCGGCCACGTTCTCGCGCACGGTCAGATTGGAGAACAGGGCCCCCGACTGGAACAGGACGCCCCAATTCTTCTCGATCAGCGTCCAGTCGCCTTCGTCGGCCATCGAAAGGTCCCGCCCGAACACCGTGACCTTGCCGCCATCAGGGACCTTGAGGCCGATCAGGGTGTTGAGCAGCACCGACTTGCCGGAGCCCGAACCGCCGACCACGCCCAAGACCTCGCCGCGCCGGACCACGAGGTCCAGCCCGTCATGCACGACGTGATCGCCGAAGCGCGAGACCAGGCCTTCGACCACGATCGGCTCGGCGGCGTTCAGGTCGGCCTGGGGGGCGGAATCGCTCATACGTTGAGCTTCATGTAGACAAGGGCGAACACGGCGTCGATCAGGATGATCGAGAAGATTGCGTGCACCACCGCCGTGGTCACCCGCTGGCCCAGGGACTCGACGTCGCCGCCCACCTCCATGCCCTGCCGGCAACCAATCCCGGCGATGGTGATAGCCATCACCGGGGCCTTGGAAAGGCCAACCCAGAAGTGGGTCGCCCCGACGTTCTCCACGATCCGCTCCAGGAAGAAGCTGGGGCTGAGGTTCAGCACCCACCAGCTCACTAATATGCCGCCTGCCAGGCCCGCGAGCGTTGCGACGAAGGTCAGCAGCGGAATGGTCAGCAGCAGGGCCAGGAAGCGGGGCAACACCAGGGCCTCGAACGGATCGACCCCCATGGTGCGCATGGCGTCGATCTCCTGGTTCATCTTCATCGCCCCGATCTCGGCGGCGAAGGCCGAGGCCGAGCGGCCGGCCAGGAGCACGGCGGTGATGACGATGTTGAACTCGCGCATCACCGCGATGCCGATCAGTTCGACGGCGAACACCTGGGCCCCGAACTGCGACAGCTCGTTCGCGCCCAGGAAACCCACCACCGCCCCGATGAAGAAGGTGGTGACGGCGACGATCGGAATGGCGTCCAGGCCGGCCCGCTCGGCCAGGCTGAAGCAGGCCGCCCAGCGGATACGGCGCGGGTGGGCTGTCACCCGCCCGATCGCCACCAGCAGGTGGCCGAAGAAGGCCATGGTCTCGTAGAAGGCCGCGCCGACACCCAACAGGCCTCGGCCCAGCCGCTCGGCCATGGCGTAGAGCGACCAGGGCCGCCCCTTGGGCCGGGTGGTGATGCGGGTGGCGTTGGCGACCAGCTCGAACAGGCGCTCCAGCGCCGGCGGCGGGGTCAGGCCGTCCGCCGCGGTGCGCCCCTGGCCTGCGCTCAGGATGGCGAAGACCCCGGCGGTGTCGCAGCGCCCCACTTGGCTCAGGTCGAAGCGCACTTCGCGCTCGCGGCTCAGGGCGGCGCGCAAGCGACCGGCGACGCGGTCCAGGTTGATCGCGGTCCAGTCGCCGGTCAGCGTCACCCACCGCGCCCCGTCACGCTCGCGCACGTCGAAGTCGGCGGGAGAGCTCATCGAGGCTGTCTGCTCCGTGACGCACGCGACGCGCGCTCTGAGGGTCAAGCGCTACCGCAGGAATCGGCGCGCCGCAAAGCTACGGTATGTGAAATGCGCGAAAGCCGAACCGGCGCCATGCCCCGGCGGAAACAACAAACCAGATTTAACCACATTCCGCCGGATTTGGAGCCATGAGCAATTCCATGAGCCGGGGGTGGCGGTCAGTCGTCGCCGTAGAGCGCATCCCACGGGTCGATGTGCTCCCTCAGCACCTGGTCGACCGTGATCGGCGGATAGCCCAGCGAGCCGTGAGCGCTGGCCTGCCAGGCCGAGACGATCATGTCCCGCAACTCGGCGGCGGCTGCCGCCACCCGCTCGACGGCGAAGGCCTGGCCCGCCGGATGCGGACCGGAAAGGCCGCCGGCCTTCTGCAGCTCGTAGAACGGGACCACCGTATGGAAGGTCTCGGTGAGGTACTGGCTGGTGCAGGCGTCGATCGGGGCGCAGGGCCTGGCCGCCGGCATGGCCGCCCGTGCGGCGCCCTCGGTGACCCATTGGCGCACGAAAGCCCCCTCAAACGGGACGTGGACGCGTTCCTGGGTGTAGCCATTCGGATTGGGGAAGTCGCCCCAGCCGTTGTAGTGCGTCGAGGCGTGCATGGGCTGGCTGCCATCGCCGACATAGTGAGCCCAGACTCCTAGGTCATGGACAGTCAAATCCTCGCGCCGCTTCAGGTCGGCGACCAGCCAGGCCTTGCGCTTCGGATCCTGCTCGCGCTCGACCGCCGCGGTCAGGACACGCCAATAGACGAAGTCCTTGGCCAGCTGCTGCCAGCCGTCGATGATCGAATAGGGCAGCCAGCCGGCGTGGCCGGCGTCGCTCCCGGCCGCACGGATCGCCGCCTCGTACTCGGTTCGGGTCGCAGGGAGGGCCGAAAGCGCCGGGCCGCCCAGGATCTTGCCGTCGTCATCGACATCGACGAAGTGGCCGCCGTCGCGGAAATTGTCATGGGCCTTGCCGGCGCCGCGCCAGCGGTCCGGCTCGCGGGCGAGTTCGCCCACCGCCTCGGCTGCGGCGGGACTACGCAAAAAGGCCGGGACATTGTCGGGCAAGGTCAGCACCCCAAGGCGCCCGATGATGCGGTGCCCGGTCGAACCCCAGGCATGCGCGGCCCCGGCGGGCGCAGCAAGCGCCAGGGCCGCGGCAAGGCCGACCAGCAAGCGGGAACGGATCGAAGGGGGCACGCTGCGGCTCCTCGCCTGACTCAGTCGCGAATACGCAGGGCGGCTTCCACCCGGCCGATCCAGGCGCGCACCGCAGGATAGGCGCCGAGATCGAAACCGCCGTCCCCGGCCATGCGGGTGTAGGCGACCAGGGCCACGTCGGCCAGGCTGACCGTCGCGCCTACCAGGAAAGGCGAATCAGCCAGGGCGGCCTCGAGCCGCGCCAGCGCCGCGTTCCCGCGTTCGACCAATCGCGGCTCAAGCGATTCCGCCGGCTCGCCGAGATATTTCACCTTGAACCGCGCCACGGCGACATAGGGCTCGTGGCTATACTGCTCCCAGAACATCCACTCGTACATGCGGGCGCGGTCGTAGGCGTCCTTGGGGAACAGGGCCGATCCCTCGGCCAGATGCAGGATGATGGCGTTGGACTGAGCCAGCGGCCGGCCATCCTCCAGGATCACCGCGGGCACCTGCCCAGCTGGGTTTATCCCCAGGAAATCAGGCGTCCGCGTCTCGCCGGTCAGGACCCCGGTTTCGATCCACTCGTAGGCGACGCCCAGATGGTCGGCGGTCCATTTCACCTTGAGGCAGTTGCCCGAAATCGAGTCGCCGTAGATCCGAATCGCCATGCCGCAGCCTCCATCCGCCATCGCCCATAGCGTGGTCAGATGGGGCGGCCAAGCCGGCCAGGCAACGCGGCAGGGGTTGACCGACCGCAAAGCGGCCCGTTACGACTGCGTCCCGACTGAGACGAGAAACAACGAGGACGCTGATGAAGCGCATCCTGGCATGCCTCGCCGCATTGGCGCTGCCCCCTGCAACGGCCCTCGGCGCCGAACCTCTTCCCAATGGGTATGATCCGATCGGCGACGCCATCGCCGTGATGATTCCGCAGGACCAGGCCGACCTGCCTACCGACATGAGTCTGAAGGCCAGCCTCTATCACGCAGGCCGTGGCATGCATCCGCGCGATTCGATCGGCTGCCCGGTCGCGGCCATGCGCACTGTGGCGGTGGACCCCTCGGTCGTGGCCCGCCATTCGATCGTCTACATCAAGGAGACCGCCGGCCTGCCGCTGCCCGGTGGCGGCTCGCACGACGGCTTCTGGTACGCCTCTGACATCGGCGGGGCGATCAAGGGCCACCGCATCGACCTCTTCACCGGCCATGACGCCGCCTCGATGCGGGCCATGGCGACGGTGAACCTGAAGTCGGTCACCGTGACCAAGGTCGGTGAATTCGAAGGTTGCCCGCCGGTGGATGGCGGCGCGGCCAGGGTGGCGGACGCGCGCTAACCTCAGGTCTCGACGAACGCCCGCTCCAGCACGAAGTCGCCGGGGCTCGACACCGCGCCCTCTTCGAAACCGCGATCCAGCAGCATGGCCTTCAGGTCGGTCAGCACCGAGGGGCCGCCGCAGAGCATCAGGCGGTCCTGGGCGGGGTCGATCTCGGGCAGGCCGATGTCCTTGAACAGCTGGCCCGACTGGATCAGGTCGGTGATGCGGCCCTGGTGGACGAACGGCTCGCGGGTCACCGAGGGGTAGTAGATCAGCTTGGGCGCAATCAGCTCGCCCAGATCGGGGTCGTTCGGCAGGTCGTGCGAGAGGAACTCGCGATAGTTCAGGTCGGCGACTTCGCGCACCGTATGGGTGACGATGATCTTTTCGAACCGCTCATAGGCTTCCGGCTCGCGGGCCAGGCTGAGGAAGGGCGCGAGACCGGTGCCGGTGCCCAGGAGATACAGGTTGCGCCCAGGGCGCAGGCCGTCCAGCACCAGGGTGCCGGTGGGCTTCTTGCCGACCAGGATCTCGTCGCCTTCCTTGATCTTCATCAGGCGCGAGGTCAGCGGGCCGTCCGCCACCTTGATCGAATAGAATTCCAGTTCGTCGTCCCAGGCGGGGCTGGCGATGGAATAGGCGCGCAGCAGCGGCTTGCCGTCGACTTCCAGGCCCAGCATCACAAACTGGCCGCTGACGAACCGGAAGCCCGGGTCGCGCGTGGTCTTCAGCGTGAACAGGCTGTCGGTCCAGTGCTTCACATAGGTGACGCGCTCGACGTTGAAGGCCCCGCGGGCTTTCGCAGAAACAGGGGCCGGCGCGGGCGCGGCTACGGCGTCAGTCATTCTTGGTCCAACTCTTGAGTGTCTTACAGGCGGCCTATCAGATATCGCCGCCAACTTCGACGATCGACGACGCGCGGGGCGTATGTATGCCGCATTCGGTCTTTTCGGAACCCGCCCAGCGCCCGGAACGCTCATCTTGGCCTTCTTCGACCGGCCGGGTGCAGGGCCAGCAGCCGATCGAGGGGTAGCCGAAGGCCACCAGCGGGTGGGCCGGCAGGTCGTGTTCGGCGACATAGGCGTCGATATCGGCCTTGGTCCAGTTGGCCAGCGGATTGAACTTCAGCTTGCCCTCGCCCCGCTCGACCACCTGCAGGCGGATGCGGTCGCCGCCCTGGAAACGCTTGCGGCCGGTGATCCAGCCGTCGAAGCCCTTCAGCGCCCGGTCCAGCGGCAGCACCTTGCGGATATGGCAGCAGGCGTCGGTGTCGCTTTTCCAGAGGTCCGCGTTCGGATCGTGCACCGCCAGGTCCTGGAACTGGGGCCGCTCGTCGCGCACGCCGGTCAGGCCGAGGCGCTGGGCCAGTTGCTTGCGATAGTCGAGGGTCTGGCCGAACAGCATGCCGGTGTCGAGGAAGATCACCGCGATATCCGGGTCGATCTGCGCCGCCATGTGCAGCAGCACGGCCGATTCCGAGCCGAACGAAGAGACCAGGGCTATCTTGCCGCCGTGCCGCTCGATGGCGACGCGCAGGATCTCCTGCGGGGTCGCGTCCCGCAGGCGCGCGTTCAGCTCCCCGACTTCGTCGGCGGCCTCACAGACCTCATAGGCCATGGCCCGCCTCCGCCGTCGCCAGGACGCGAGCCCCTGCCGCGCGCTCTTCGAATGCCGGGCGGCGCGCATCGGCGGCCCGCTGATAGACGTGACGGTAGCGGCCGACCACCGCCGCCCAGGCTTCGGCCGAAGAGCCGTCGGCGGGAGCGAAGGCGTCGAAGCCGCACCGCACCATGGGCAGGGCCTGCTCGCGCAGCACGTCGCCTACCGCCCTCACCTCGCCGGTGAAGCCGAAACGCTCGCGCAGCACCCGCGCCGAGCTATAGGCCCGGCCATCGCGGAACTTGGGGAAGCTCAGCGCCACAACCGGAATGCAAGGCAGGTCGTAGGCCAGGTCCTCGACCGCCTCGTGCGACTGGACCAAGACCCCGACCCGGCGGCCATCGCTGGCCAGGGCCTCGCCTTCAGCCTGGTAGCGGGCCAGGGAGACGATGATGTCGCCCGCTGGCGCGGCCTCGTCGTCGGCCACGAAGGGGAAGCGGTCCGCGGCCTCGGTGAAACGACCGGCCCGAAGCTCAATAAGCTGCGACATAAACCGCCTCCTTGAAGGGCTCGAGGCCCGCACGCCGATAGGTGTCCAGAAAACGTTCGCCGTCCTTGCGTTCGCGCAGATAGACCTCGACCAGCTGGTCGACGGCCTCGGCGACGCGCCCCGCCGGCAGGGCCGGGCCGAGGATCTTGCCGACCTCGGCGTCCTCGGCGCCCGAGCCGCCCAGGGTGAGCTGGTAGAATTCCTCGCCCTTCTTATCGACGCCCAGGATGCCGATGTGGCCGACATGGTGGTGGCCGCAGGCGTTGATGCAGCCCGAGATCTTGATCTTCAGCTCGCCGATCTGTTCGGCCTTGTCGGGGTCGGCGAACTTGCGGGCGATGTCCTGGGCGATCGGGATCGCCCGGGCGTTGGCCAGCGAGCAGTAGTCCAGCCCCGGGCAGGCGATGATGTCGCTGATCAGGTTGATGTTGGGCGTGGCCAGGCCGACAGCGGCCAGGGCCGCGTGCACCGCCGGCAGGTCGTCCAGCTTCACGTGCGGCAGCACCAGGTTCTGCTCGTGGGTGACGCGGATCTCGCCGAACGAATAGCGATCGGCCAGGTCGGCCATCACGTCCATCTGCTCGGCGCTGATGTCCCCGGGGGTCTCGCCGGGCGCCTTCAGCGATACGTCAACGATCACATAGCCGCGCACCTTGTGGGCGTGGGTGTTCTGGCGGGCGAAGCGTGCCAGGGCCGGATCGCGGGCCTTGGCCTCCTCGAACACCTTGGACACCGCGGGAAGGGTCGCAAAAGCCGGCGGCGCGAAGAAGCCGCGGATACGGGCCAGCTCCTCATCCGGCAGGTCGACCTTCGAACCGTCGATCAGGGCGAACTCGGCCTCGACCTGGCGGGCGAACTCCTCGGTCCCGAGCTGGGCGACCAGGATCTTGATCCGCGCCTTGTTGTTGTTGTCGCGCCGGCCGTGGCGATTGTAGACCCGAAGGATCGCCTCCAGGTACGACAGCAGGCGTCCCACGGGCAGGTGCTCGCGGATCGTCTGGCCGATATAGGGCGTGCGGCCCAGGCCGCCGCCGACCATCACCTCGAAACCCAGCGAACCGTCACGGCCCCGACGCAGCGAAAGGCCGATGTCGTGGGTCTTGGCCGCGGTGCGGTCCTTGGCGGCGGCAGTGATGGCGATCTTGAACTTGCGCGGCAGGTAGGTGAATTCAGGGTGCAGGGTCGACCACTGGCGGATCGCCTCGGCCCACACCCGCGGATCGTCCACCTCCTCGGCCGTCGCCCCGGCGCGCGGGTCGGCGGTGGTGTTGCGGATGCAGTTGCCCGAGGTCTGCATGGAATGCAGCCCGTCCTCGGCCAGGGAGGCGATGGCGTCCGGCGCCTCGCGCAGCTTGATCCAGTGGAACTGCATGTTGGTGCGAGTGGTGAAGTGGCCGTAGCCCTTGTCATAGGTGCGCGCGACATGGGCCAGGCGGCGCATCTTGGCCGAGCTCAGCGTGCCGTAGGGCACCGCCACACGCAGCATGTAGGCGTGCAGCTGCAGATAGAGGCCGTTCATCAGCCGCAGCGGCTTGAACTGGTCCTCGGTCATCTCGCCGGCCAGGCGCCGTTGCACCTGGGTGCGGAACTCGGAGACCCGGTCGTCGAGGAAGGCCTTGTCGATGGCGTCGTACTGGTACATCGGCCGGCCTCTTACTTACGCTTGATCAGGTTATGACGACCGCCGGAGCGGGCCACGCCCACGGCGCGGGTGATCACCTCGACGTCATGACCGCCCTCCTCCTGCTTGCCGTGGCGCAGGTTGGTGGGGCCAAGCGCGCGCAGGCGCTCGCGATAGGCGACGGGGGCAAAGCCGTCCTCGGCCTCGCTGACCGCGATCAGATAGGGGTCGATCACGACGTTGGGCTGGCCCTTGGCCGCGGCTTCGGCCTGGCCGGCCACCTCGTCGGCCTCGAACAGCTCGGCCTGGCCGAACCGCTCGACCCACTGGCCGCGGTTCCAGAACACGACTTCGCCGTCGATCAGGCGGCTGGCGGTCAGGGCCATCATGAGCGGGACTCCAGGGCAAGGGCGCGGCCGGCTTCGGCGGCCTCGGGCAGGGTGGAAACATCGGCCAGGGCGGCGACCTCGCCGACGATCAGAAGCGCAGGGCCATCCAGGTCGGCGACGCAGGCTTCCAGTTCGGCGAGCGTGGTCACCCGGCGGCGCTCGTCGGGCTGGCTGGCGGCTTCGACAATCGCGACCGGGGTCGAGGGCGCGCGGCCCGCGGCGATCAGGCGGGCGGCGATCCGCCCGGCCTTGGTCAGGCCCATATAGATGGCGACGGTCTGGTTGGCTCGCGCCAGGGCGGCCCAGTCCAGGTCCGGATCGGCGTCGCCGGCGGCGTGGCCGGTGACAAAGGTGACCGCCTGAGCCAGACCGCGGTGGGTCAAGGGCGCGCCGATATCGGCCGACGCGGCCAGGGCGGCGCTGACGCCGGGGACCACGTGAACTTCAATTCCAGCCTCGCGGCAGGCCAGCATCTCTTCGCCGCCGCGGCCGAACAGGAACGGATCGCCGCCCTTCAGCCGCACCACCTTCAGCCCCTCGCGGGCCAGGGCCACCAGCAGGCGGTTGATGTCGTCCTGCGGCAGGGTGTGGCGCGACTTGCGCTTGCCAACGTCGATCAGCCGCGCGCTCGGTCCGGCCAAATCCAGGATTGGCTGCGGCGTCAGGCGGTCATGCACCACCACATCGGCGCCCTGCAGCAGGCGCAGCGCCTTGACGGTCAGAAGCTCCGGATCGCCCGGTCCAGCGCCCACCAGCCACACCACGCCAGCCTTCGCCTTGGCGCCATTCAGCACAACCAGGCGGCTGGGAGCATCGCGATAACTACGGCCGCGGGGCATGGCCTTTAGATCCTCTGAACTGTCTGAAATACGCAAAGCCCTGAATTTCGGGGCTTTCATTGAGCTTTTGCGTACTGCCGGCGCGAGATAAGCTGCGCGGACGGTTGCAAATTGGGCGCTGAGCAGCCAATTCGCAAACAAGGACTTCTGCCGCCCGATTCAGGAAAACTGATGGAACAGCGCCGCCGCCTGCCACCGCTCAACGCCTTGCGCGCTTTCGAGTCCGCGGCCCGTCACCTGAACTTCAGCCGCGCCGCCGACGAACTGTCGGTGACGCCCGGCGCGGTCAGCCAGCAGATCCAGAATCTGGAAGACTATGTGGGCGTCGCCCTGTTCAAGCGCACGCCCAAGGGCCTGCTGCTCACCGACCCCGCCCAGACCGCCCTGCCCGCCCTGCGCGAAGCCTTCGACCGCCTGGCCGAAGCCGCCTCGATGCTGACCGCCGCAGTCGACGGGCGGCGACTGACCGTCTCGGTCGCCCCCTCCTTCGCCGCCAAGTGGCTGGTGCCGCGGCTGGGCAAGTTCGAAGCCCTGCACCCCCAGGTCGACGTCTGGGTCTCGGCCGGCATGGAGATCGTCGATTTCGCCAGCGGCGAGGTGGACCTGGCTATCCGCTATGGCTCAGGCCGCTATCCGGCGCTGGAGGTCAACAGGCTGATGCAGGAAACGGTGATCGCCGTGGCCAGCCCGCAGCTTCTGGAGACCAATCCCCTGAACGAGCTTTCGGACCTAGCCAATCATGTGCTGCTGCACGACGGCTCGCCCGACGCCGACGAGTCCTGTCCCGACTGGACCATGTGGCTGGCCGCGCGCGGGGTGAAGGGCGTCGACGGCGCCCGCGGCCCGCGCTTCAACCAGTCGAGCCTAGTCATCGAGGCCGCGGTCGGCGGCCGTGGCGTGGCCCTGGCCAAGCGCACCCTGGCCCAGGCCGACATCGACGCCGGGCGCCTGGTCGCCCCGTTCCAGATCGCCACCGCGGTCGACTTCGCCTATCACGTGGTGCATCCCAAGGCGAAGGGTCGCCTGCCCCAGGTCAAGGCCTTCGTCGCGTGGCTGAACGCCGAGGCGGCGGCGCACGAGGCTGCGCTCAGGACCATCGACAACGGGTCCGGAATCTAGCCGCCCCACTCCTCAGCCAGCACGGCGTACAGCAGGGTGTCGCGCCAGTGGTCGCGTGACCAGGCGTTGGCATTCATCAAGCCTTCCCGCCGCATGCCCAGCTTCTCCAAAACCCGCTGCGAGCCGGTGTTGCGCGCGTCGCAAGTGGCCCAAATCCGGTGCAGGCCCAGCCCGTCGAATCCGACCCGGACCAGCGCGCGCGCCGCTTCGGTGGCGACGCCGCGCCCCCAGAATTCCCGATGAAAGCCGTAGCCCAGGTCCGCCGTGCGATGGATGGGGTCCTTCACCTCCAGCCGGACCGCCCCGATCACCCTGGCTTCGGCTGTCCATTCCACGGCCAAGCCCACGCCCAGCCTCGGCCATTCGGCCTGCTGGACCAGCATTCGATCCAGAAATTCGCGCGTCATCTGCGGCGTATTCGGGCCCCAGTCCATGAAGCGGACCATTTCCGGGTCGCTGCCGTAGGCGTGGATATCGTCCAGGTCTTCGCTCCGGAATTCACGCAGCAGCAGCCGCTCGGTCGCCAGCGGAAACCAAGGCTGCGCAGGCGGCGCGAAGGGTTCTGGCGGGGCGTGCATCGGCGCCTCCATGTCGACGCGCTGGAACCATCTCAAAGATAGGACATTGAAGCGACGCCGTCAGGGGCGGGGCCAGCGACAATCGGATCGAGAACCAATCAATGACTGCAAAACCCAGACTCATGGCCGCCCTTCTGAGTTCGGCCGCCCTGATCATGCTCGCGCCGGCGGCCTTGGCGGACACGCCCGGCAGGCATCCTGGCTTCCTCCACGCCTTGTCCGACCTGCGTGCGGCCCGCTGGCTGATTCTGCACCGCCCGGGAGACGCCAGGGTCAGCGCCCACGAGGACGCCGCGGTTCAATCCATCGTGGCGGCCATCAGCGACATTCAGCGAGCCTCCATCGACGACGGCAAGAACCTGGACGACCATCCGGCCACCGATGCGCCTCCGTCACGCGAGGGCCGGCTGCAGCGCGCTCAGGAACTGCTGACCCAGGCCCATCACGACGTGAACCAGAAGGACGACGATCCGGCGACCTATGAGCTGAAAAAAGTGGCGCTGAAGAACATCCAGGTCGCGACCCATGAGGTCGATGGGGCCCTTTGGGACGCAGCGCACGGTCGCTGATCGCGATCCGATTGAAGTCGACGGGGCGGACGCGCCCTCGCCGCCCCGTTCAGGCCTGCCGCTTGAGCGACTGGATCGCTTGTTCGTGCAGGTAGGCGGCGATATCCGCCAGGGCGAGGTCCAGAGCGTCGCGCACACGGTCGAGCAGCACAGCCCGCTCCCCCGCGGCCTCTCCCGTAGCCAGCTCAGCCGCCGCGCAAGCCTCGGCCAGGGCCCCCGCCCCGATTCCGCGGGCCGCGCCCTTGAGCGTGTGGGCCGCATCACGCCATGCATCGCCCGGAGTCACCGGATCCAATAGGCGCAGCCAGATTGCGGCTTGCTCCCGAAACAGCCCGAGGACTTCCTCGACCACGGCCATGTCCTGGCCGGCATAGCTTTCCAGATAGGCGAAATCGACGGCGCCGGTCAGATCGCGTCTAGCCATGTGGCCTCCCGGATTCGCAATGATGTTAAGCCGAACATGCCTAACAAAGATTGATCAAGGCATGTCGCGGCCCCTCGCCAGAACTTATGCGTGAAAGTTCAAGGCGAGGGCGATCCGCAGGCCGCTCAGGGCCGGCGACAGGCGACCGAGGCGCAGCGGCGGCGATCAATCTTTAATCCTGGCGAAGCTGCAGCTTGCGGAGCGCGAAAAAGGCGGCTAGGAGAGCGCCTCCCGCGCGGCTACCGCCCGGGACCGCCGCGCGGATCGACCCACCGAGCGGCTTTGGGTGCATAGCTCAGTTGGTAGAGCAGCTGACTCTTAATCAGCGGGTCGTAGGTTCGAATCCTACTGCACCCACCATTTTCTCTCAATAAATTGATATAGTTGCGAGGAAAGTCGCCGGGCCGGGCGGCCTTCCCTGCCCGCGCCGGGCGTGACGATAAGCTATCGCGCCGGCGGAGCGGTCGGGGCGTGAAACACGGCGCATAGGGTCTCGAGCACCCTGAAGGCGCCCGGGTCGACCAGCCGGTAGAAGATCGTCTGGGCTTCGCGCCGCGTCGCGACCAGCCCCTCCGCGCGCATCTTGGCCAAGTGCTGCGAGGCCGCCGATTGGGCCAGGCCGGCGCGTTGCGCCAGTTCACCCACCGACGCCTCCCCTTCGAACAGGCGACACAGCAGAAGCAGGCGTTGTTCGCTGGCCAGCAGCTTCATCAGCCGCGCGGCGGACGCCGCCCGCGCCGCGAGTGCAGCAACCTCTTCGGGGGTCACGTCCGGGGCGGGCGACCGGAGCGTGGGGCTTGGGACGATTGGCGGCATGAGGTCCTAGACGGTCTCCGGTTCTCGCTCGGCGGCGAACTGGTCGAACGCCTCCAGCGCCTGGGCCGCATACATGACGCTGGGCCCGGCCCCCATATAGATCGCCATGCCCATGGTCTCCATAACCTCTTCGCGGCTGGCGCCGTGACGCTGGGCGGCTTCGGCGTGGAAGGCGATACAGGCGTCGCAGCGCGTAGCGACCGAGATGGCCAGGGCGATCAGCTCCTTGGTCTTGAGGCTCAACGCCTTGGGCTCCAGGGCGGCCCTAGCCAAGGCCGAAAAGGCCTTCATCGGCTCGGCGGCGCCGCTCCGCAGCGGCCTCAGCGCCGCCGTGAGATCCTCGGTCACTTCGCGCCAGTCATGGGTGGGCATGGTCGGTCACTCCAACAGGGGCGGTGGTCGCCGGCCGCCCGTCGTCCCTGAGGACGACATAGATAGCCGGGATCACCAGCACGGTGAGCAGGGTCGAGGAGGCGAGGCCGAACAAGAGCGAAATGGCCAGGCCCTGGAAGATCGGGTCGGACAGGATCACCGCCGCCCCGATCATGGCGGCGAGCGCGGTCAGGAGGATCGGCTTGAAGCGGATCGCGCCGGCCTCGAGCAGCACATCGCGCAGCGCCCGCCCCTCCGCCTGCTTGTGGCGGATGAAGTCCACCAGCAGGATCGAGTTGCGCACGATGATCCCGGCTAGCGCGATGAAGCCGATCATCGAGGTGGCGGTGAACGGCGCGTGGAACAGGATGTGCCCGAGCACGATGCCCACCAGGGTCAGGGGGATCGGCGTCAGGATGACCAGCGGCAGGCGGAAGCTTTTGAACTGGGCGACCACCAGGAAGTAGATGCCGAGAATGGCGACGCCGAAGGCTGCGCCCATGTCGCGGAAGGTGACCCAGGTGATCTCCCATTCCCCATCCCAGAGCACGGTCGGGCGCGCCTCGTCGTCCGGCTGGCCGTGCAGGCGGATGGCGGGCTTGGGCAGCGCGCCCCAGTCGTGGTCACGGATCGCCTTGTCCACGTCGAGCATGCCGTAGATCGGGGCCTCGAAGGCGCCGGCGAGTTCGGCGGTGACCATCTCGGCGTCGCGGCCGTCGCGGCGGAAGACATGGTAGGAGCCCGGCTCCTGCGCCGCCTGGACCACCTCGCCCAACTCGACCAGCCGGGGCCCCGAAGCGGTTTTCGATACGCCCACGGGGGTCGAGGCGAGCCGCGCGTTCCAGGCGAGGTCCTGCTGCGGCAGCCGGATCTCGATCGGTAAGGGATACCGCTCTTCGCCGCGGTGCGAATAGCCCAGCGTCTGGCCGCCCATCACCGCGCCGATCGAGTCCAGCACTTCGCGGTCGGAGAGACCGAAGAATTCCAGCTGGTCGCGCTCGGGCGTCAGCCGCAGGCGTGGCCGGGGCTGGCCGTGGCTCCGGTCGATGTCGACGATGTAGGGCACGGATCTGAACAGCGCGCGCACCTGATCCGCCACGGCCCGGCGGGTCGCGGCGTCCGGGCCGTAGACCTCGGCCAGCAGGGTCGCCAGCACCGGCGGCCCGGGCGGCGCCTCGACCACCTTCAGCGCCGAGCCAGGCGGTAGCGGAACCTTGGCCAGGCGCTGGCGCAGGTCCAGGGCGACGGCGTGGCTGGCGCGCTTGCGCTCGCCCTTGGGCGACAGCTCGATCTGCAGGTCACCCATCTCCGGCCGCCCGCGCAGGTAATAGTGGCGCACCAGACCGTTGAAGTTGAACGGGGCGGCGGTCCCGGCATAGGCCTCGGCCGAGACCACCTCGGGCAGGGTTTCGGTCACTGCGGCGAGCTGGCCCAGGGTGCGCTCGGTGGCCTCCAGGCTGGTCCCCTCGGGCAGGTTAAGCACCGCCTGCAGTTCGGACTTGTTGTCGAAGGGCAGGAGCTTGACCGTCACGGTCTTGGTGGCGAACAGGGCGCAGGCCAGAAGGGTCGCGACCCCCACCGCGATCAGGAAGGTCCAGGCGCTCTTGCGCGTGGCGATCACGCGGGCGGCCACGCGGCGATAGAGCCGCCCCAGCGGCCCTTCGTCATGCTCGGCGTGAGGCTTGCCGGCGCCCAGCGCCAGGCGGGCGAAGCGGATCATCAGCCAGGGCGCGATCACCACCGCCACGAAGAAGGAGAAGATCATCGCCGCCGAGGCGTTGACCGGGATCGGGGCCATGTAGGGGCCCATCAGGCCGGAGACGAACAGCATGGGCAGCAGGGCCGTGACCACCGTCAGGGTCGCCACCACGGTCGGGTTGCCGACCTCGGCCACCGCCTCGACCGCCGCCTGCTGCCGGCTGCGGCCGTCGTTCATCGCCCAGTGGCGAGCGATGTTCTCGATCATGACGATGGCGTCGTCGACCAGGATGCCGATCGAGAAGATCAGGGCGAACAGGCTGACCCGGTTGATGGTGTAGCCCATCAAGTTGGACGCGAAGAGGGTCAGGAGGATGGTGGTCGGGATCACGATCGCCGTCACCAGCGCCTCGCGCAGGCCGATGGCGAAGCCGATCAGGGCGACGATGGAGACGGTGGCCAGGGCCAGGTGAAAGAGGAGTTCGTTGGCCTTTTCGTTGGCCGTCTCGCCGTAGTTGCGCGTCACCACCACCTGCAGGTCCGGTGGCAGCAGCGGCCCCTTCAGGCTATCGACCTTCTTCAGGATCGCGCCCGCCACCACAACGGCGTTGGCGCCCTTGCGCTTGGCTATGGCGAGGCTGACCGCCGGGGTCTGGCTCCAGCCCCGGGCGGCGCGGGCATAGCGCCAGACCCGCGCCTGGTCCTCGCGGGGCGCCTGCACAACATTGGCCACGTCCCGGACATAGACCGGCTCGCCGGTGATCGAACTGACGGTCAAGAGGCCGATGTCTTCGGGCGTCTGCAGGGTGCGCCCGGCGATGACGTCCTTGGCCTGGCCGGACTGGCGAACCGACCCGGCGGGAAAGGCGCGGTCAGCCTGGCGTATGGTTTCGACAAGGGCGCCCAGAGGCACGCCATGCAGGGCCAGGCGCGCCGGATCCGGCTCGATGCGGATCTCCTCAGGCCGGCCGCCGGTGATGAAGGTCAGGCCGACATCGTCGACCTTGGCGATCTCGGTCCGGAGCTTGCCGGCGATCTCGTAGAGCGCCTGGTCGCTCCAGCGTCCGGCGGCCTCAGGCCTGGGCGTCAGGGTCAGGACCACCGCCGGCACGTCGTTGATGCCGCGCGCGACGATCAGCGGCTCGGGAATGCCCACCGGAATCTTGTCGTAGTTGGCCCTGATCTTCTCATGGATGCGGACGATGGCGTTGTCCGGATCCGTGCCGACCTTGAAGCGGGCGGTGACCAGCACCTGATCGTCGTCGGCCTGGGTATAGACGTGGTCGACGTCGCTGACGCTCTTGACGATGGCCTCCAGCGGCTTGGCCACCAACTCCGCCGCGTCGGGCGCACGCAGGCCGTCTGCGCGGACCATGATATCGACCATGGGCACGCTGATCTGGGGCTCCTCCTCGCGCGGGATGGCGCCCAGGGCCAGGACGCCCATGGCGATGGCGGCGATCAGGAACAGCGGCGTCAGCGGCGAGGCGATGGTCGCCTGGGTCAGCCGCCCGGAGAGGCCCAGCTTCATTTGCCGGCTCCGGCGCGGACGATGGTGTCGCCCGCGGCCAGGCCCGAGAGGATCTCGACCTGGTCGGCCGCAGGCCCCGGCGCCAGCTGCACCGGGACATCGGCGACCTGGCCGCCGGGCTGCAGCACCGCAGCGTAGTCGACGCCAAAGCGGGTGACGATGAAGCGCCGCGGCGCGACCAGAGCCGGACGCTGGCCGGCGGGCAGGCGCACGCGCACGCGCTGGCCGACCAGTCCGGCCTCGAGGCCGGGCGCGGTCAGGTCGACCGTGACACGGCCCGCGGACACGGCCGGGTAGATCTGGCTGACCACGGCGCTGGTGACGCCGGCGGCCTGGTCGGGTTCGACGGCGACCTGCTCTCCGGTCTTGAGGGCGACGGCCTGCCCCTCCGGAATTTCGGCCCGCACCACGGTCTGGCCCACGGTGAGCGTGGCGATCGACTGGCCTGGCGCGACCACGGACCCCGCGGGGGTCGCAGCGTGCAGCACACGGCCGTCCGCCGGCGCCAGGACCGCGCCCTGGGCGCCCAGTTCGGCGCTGGCCGAACGCTGCGCCTTGGCCGCGTTCAAGGCTCCGGCGGCGGCGCGCGCGCCGGCCACCGCCTGGTCGTAGCGGGCCTTGGCGTAGACGCCGTGGTCGAACAGGTCCTTCGATCGGGTCAGTTCGGCCTGGGCCCGCTCGTTCTCGGCTTCGGCGGCGCCGACCTGGGCGTCATAGGCGCGGGTCTGGAAGCCGATCTTCTCGTCCGCCACCTGGCCGATCAGCTGGCCCCTGCGGACCGCATCGCCCTCCTTCACCAGGAGCCGCACCAGCGTGCCGCCGATCCGGGCGCGGGCTTCGGCCATGTCCCTGCTGGTGATCACCGCCGCCACGGGCTTCAGGTCGGCGATCGGCTGCTCGCGGAGGGTCAGGCGTTCAGCGATAACCGCCGGGGCGCTTGGAGGGGTGTTCTGCTCACCGGGACTGCAAGCCGCAAGCGCCAAGGCCGCCGACAGGCCGACCGCCGCTGCAGCGCGCCGAACCATGGGCGGCTCAGCGCGCATCGCGGACCGCTCCCGTGTCGGCATCCAGCTTCACTGTCGGAAGGCCGGCGCGGATCCAGGCTCCGATGCCGCCCTCCATATGCGCATCGACCGCCAGCCCCGCCTTGCGGCAGCGCTCGATGGCCATGGCCGAGCGCTTGCCCGAACCGCAGTGGAACACGATCGGCCGCGGGTCTGCGGCGGGCAAGGCTTCGGGGTCGAAGGTGGACAGCGGAAACAGCAGCGCGCCGTGAATGCGCTCGGCGGCGAATTCGGCCGGCTCGCGCACGTCGATCAGCAGGATGCGGTGGGCCTTCAGCTCCTGCCGCACAGTTTCAGGACTGAGGGCCTTGATGGCGGGGGACAGGAACATGCGGAGGCTCCGGTTTTAAATTTGTTATTGCGTATATGCGATTATACAAATATATATGTCAACCATCGTTGTTAAAGTCTGCGCGCCTCTAGGGCCGCTGCGTTGATGAGGATCAACGACTGCGCCCCCAGGCGGACCGAAGGTCAGGCGCACGAGCTTGAGGAGGAACGTCCGTGAACAAGCCCAAGATCGTCATTCTCGGCGCCGGCCTCGGCGGGTCGATCGCCGCCTTCGAGATCAAGCAGGCTGTCGCCGACAAGGCCGAAGTGATCGTGGTGTCCAAGGGCGACACCTTCCATTTCACACCCTCGAACCCCTGGGTCGCCGTGCATTGGCGCGAGCGCTCGGCGATCGAGGTGAAGCTCGGGCCGGTGTTCGCCAAGCGCGACGTGGGTTTCCGCTCCTGCGGCGCCAAGCGGCTGGTCCCGGCGGAAAATCGCCTGGAGCTCGAGGACGGGACCGATCTCGCCTACGACTATCTGATCGTCGCCACCGGCCCGGACCTGGCCTTTGACGAAATCCCGGGCCTGGGTCCCCTCGCCGGCCACACCGAGTCCATCTGCCATGTCGATCACGCCGTTTCGGCGGCTGCAGCCTTTGACCGGTTCGTCGAGGCGCCGGGGCCGATCGTGGTGGGGGCGGTGCAGGGGGCTTCATGCTTCGGCCCCGCCTACGAGTTCGCGATGATCCTCAATGCGGAGCTGCGCAAGCGGAAGATCCGCGACCGCGTGCCAATCACCTTCGTCACCTCCGAGCCCTATATCGGCCACCTCGGCCTGGACGGGGTCGGCGACACCAAGGGCCTCCTGGAAAGCGCCATGCGCGACCGGGACATCAAGTGGATCACCAACGCCAAGGTGGCTTCGGTCGAGCCTGGGTTGATGCACGTCGAGGAGATCGCCGAGGACGGGCAGGTCAAGGCCAAGCATGACCTGCCCTTCGCCTATTCGATGATGCTGCCGGCCTTCCGCGGCGTCGAGGCGGTGCGGGGGCTCGACGGCCTGACCAATCCGCGCGGCTTCATCGTCGTCGACAAGAACCAGCGCAACCCCACCTTCCGCAACATCTTCGCCCTCGGGGTCTGCGTCGCCATCGCCCCGACCGGCAAGACGCCCGTCCCGGTGGGCGTGCCCAAGACCGGCTTCATGATCGAGAGCATGGTCACCGCCGTCGCCGCCAATCTGCGCAACGAGCTGGCCGGCAAGCCGGCGAACCACGAGGCCACCTGGAACGCCATCTGCCTGGCCGACTTCGGCGACGGCGGCGTCGCCTTCTTCGCCCAGCCCCAGATCCCGCCGCGTAACGTCAACTGGTCATCCAGCGGCAAGTGGGTGCACCTGGCCAAGGTCGCCTTCGAGAAATACTTCTTGGGCAAGATCCGCAACGGCGAGGCCGAGCCTTTCTACGAGAAGATGGCCCTCGACCTGATGGGCGCCCACAAGCTCAAAGAGCCGGCTTGAGGGAGCGGTCGATGCGCCAGTTCGTCTGCCCCGCCTGCGCCGCCGTCAATCGGGCGGCCGAAGGCAAGGACGCGGCGGCCGCCAAGTGCGGGCGCTGCGGCGAAAGGATCTTCACCGGCAAGCCGGTCGAGGTCACCGGCGCGCAGTTCGAAGCCCACCGCCGCTCGACCCATGGCGCGGCCCTGCTGCTCGACGTCTGGGCGCCGTGGTGCGGTCCCTGCCGCGCCATGGCTCCGCAGTTCGCCGCCGCGGCCCAGCGCCTGGAGCCCGAGGTGCGGCTACTGAAGCTCAACTCGGATCAGGACCAGAACACCGCGGCCGCGCTCGGCGTGTCCGGCATTCCCGCCCTGTTCCTGATTGCGGGCGGCCGCGTCGTCGCCCGCCACGCCGGCCTGATGAGCGCCGAGCAGATCATCGCCTGGACGCGCCAGCACCTGGCCGCCGCAGGCGCCTGAAAGGAGACTCGAAATGTCCGTCGATCGCGCCGTCATGGCCTTTGCAGGATGCATGGTCCTCGTGAGCCTGCTCCTGGCCCACTTCGTCCATCCCGCCTGGATATGGCTGACCGTGTTCGTCGGCGCAAACCTGTTGCAGGCCTCGTTCACCGGGTTTTGCCCGGCCGCGGCGCTGTTCAAGAAGCTCGGCTTCAAGCCGGGCGCAGCGTTCCGTTGAGCATGGGACGAGCCGCCGTCTTCGCCGCCCTGCTCGCGCTTCTGGCGCCGGGGCGTGGCTCGGCCACCACCCTCGACGAGGCGGTGGCGCTGGCCTTGAACCACGACCCGGGCCTCAGGCGGGCCGAGGCCGAGCAAGCCATCGCCCAAGCGCGGGTGAAGGAGGCCGAGGCCGGTCGCCTGCCGACGGTGGCGATCGAAGGTTCGGCCGCCTCCGCCCGCACCGACTTCGGCCATTTCTTCGGCTTCGGCCGCTATGACCTCACGCCCCGTTCGGCCGCCGTATCGATCACCCAGCCGCTTTTCGCCGGCGGCGCCATCACGGCCGCGATCGACCAGGCGCGTGCTGAAGACGCGGCCAGCCGGTCCGAGCAAGGCGCCACCCGGCTGAACCTGGTGGCCGACGTGGCCGAGGCCTTCGTCGCGGTCCGAGTGACCGAGCAGGCGTTGGATCTGCGACGGGCCCAGATCGCCGAACTCACACTCGTGCGCGACCAGGCCCAGCGCCGCTTCGACGATGGCGCAAGCCCGCGCACCGACCTCGACCAGGCCGAGGCGCGCCTGGCCGGCGCCCAGGCCGACCTGGCGGCGGCGCAGGGCGCCCTGGCTCGCGCGCGGGCCCGCTACCACAGCCTGGTCGGCGAGGATCCGGCCGCGCTGGAGCCCGTCGCGGCGCTGCCGCCGACCCCGGGCAGCCTGGAGGAGGCCACAAGCCGCGCAGAGGCCGCCAACCCCCAAGTCGCCGCGGCGCGATCACGTCTGGGCGCCGCCGGGGCGAGCGTGCGCCAGGCCGAGGCCGAACGCCTGCCCACGCTCGGGCTCGTGGCCCAGGCTTCCACGGTCAGCGACCAGTTCCTGCCCGGCTACCGCGCAGACGGGGCCAGCGTCGGGGTCCAGGGACGCTGGACCCTGTTCTCAGGCGGCGCGGCATCCGCCCGCATCGCCAAGGCCCGGGCGGCCGAGCGCGCGGCCGGAGCGGCGCTGGACCAGGCCAGGGCCGCCACCCAGGAGGCGGCGATCGACGGCTGGCAGGCCCTTCAGACGGCTTCCGCCGTCACCCGCGCCTCCGCGGCGCAGGCCAAGGCGGCCGAGGCGGCCCTTTACAGCGTCCGGCAGGAGGTTCGCGTCGGCGCAAAGCCCACCCTCGATCTGCTGAACGCCGAACGCGAGGCCCTGGCCGCTCATATCGGCGAACTCGAAGCACACGGCGCCGAGATCGTGGCGGCCTATCGGCTCAACGCCATCGTCGGGCGTTGACGCCGCCCTCGAGGCTGGGGCGCGGGTCCGTCTGCGCATTTTGACCGACCTCAATGCGGAGTTTCATCGATGGCGGCATCGCTCGCCGATCGCCAGGAGCCGCCATGCCCGCCACACCGCACATCGAGACACACTTCCGCGGCTCGGAGACCGTCCGCGACATCGTCATCGGCATGGCCGACGGGCTGACCGTGCCGTTCGCCCTGGCCGCCGGCCTGTCTGCGGCGGTCACCCGCACAGACCTGGTGGTCACCGCTGGGATGGCCGAGGTCGCCGCCGGCGCCATCGCCATGGGCCTCGGCGGCTTCCTGGCCGCGCGGGGCGACGCCGAACACTACGCCAACGAAGAGCGGCGCGAACGGCGCGAGATCGTCGAACTGCGGGACCGCGAACTGGGCGAGGTGCGCGAGATCTTCGCCGGCTACGGCCTGGGCGGCGCCCAACTCGACTCGGTGGTGGCGGCGATCGCCGCCGATCCCGAACGCTGGACCGAGTTCATGATGCGCTTCGAACTCGGCCTGGAAAAGCCGGACCGCCGCCGCGCGCCGATCAGCGCCGTGACCATCGGCGTGTCCTATATCGCCGGCGGGCTCGTACCCCTGGTTCCTTATTTCCTAGCCCCTTCGGTCAAAGCCGCCCTGCCGGTCTCGGTCGCGGCGACTGGCCTCGCTCTCGTGGCCTTCGGCGCCGTCAAGGGGCGCATGACCGGCGCCGGCGTGCTGAAGTCCAGCCTGCAGACCCTGCTGGTCGGCGGCCTGGCCGCGGGGGCCGCCTTCTGGCTTGCCTCGCTGTTCGGTTAGGAGCAGATCGCTTGGCCGCGCTGTTCGAGATCAGGGGCCTGACCAAGAGCTATCCCAGCGGCGCCGGGGTCGTGCATGCCCTGCGCGGGGTCGATCTCGACCTTATCCGCGGCGAACTGGTGGTGCTGCTCGGGCCGTCCGGATCGGGCAAGTCGACCCTGCTCAATATCCTTGGGGGGCTGGACCGCGCGACGGCGGGCGTGGTGCGGTTCGAAGGCAAAGACCTGATCCAGGCCAGCGACCGGGAGCTTACCGACTATCGGAGGCGCTGCGTCGGCTTCATCTTCCAGTTCTTCAACCTGACCCCCAGCCTGACCGCCCGCGAGAATGTCGAGCTGATCACCTCGATCGCGCCCCGCGCCATGTCGCCGGAGGCTGCGCTGGATCTCGTGGGCCTAGCGGACCGCATGGACCACTTCCCTGCCCAGCTTTCGGGCGGCCAGCAACAGCGTGTCGCCGTCGCCCGCGCGATCGCCAAGCGCCCCGAGGTGCTGTTCTGCGACGAGCCGACCGGCTCGCTCGACAGCGAAAGCGGCGTCCAGGTGCTGGAAGCGATCCTGAAGGTGGCCCGCGAGGTCGGCTCGACCACCTTGATCGTCACTCACAATGCGGCCGTGGCTGACATCGCCGACCGTGTGATCCGCTTTCGCGACGGATCGATCGTCGATATCCACGAAAATGCGGAAAAGCGCGCGCCTCGGGAGTTGGTCTGGTGAGATTGGCGCCGCTTGACCGCAAGCTGCTGCGCGACCTCGGTCGAACGAGGTGGCAGGTCGCCGCCATCGCCATGCTGATCGCCTGCGGCGTGTCGGTGACCGTGATGGCCTACTCCGCGCAAGCGGCGCTGAAGGCGGCGCAGCAGCACTACTACGCCGAGACGCGCTTTGCGGACGTCTTCGCCGCCTGCAAGCGAGCGCCCTTGGTCCTGGCCCAGGACCTGGCGCGCATACCGGGGGTCGCGGCCATCGACGTTCGGGCCCAGTACTCCGGGCTGATGCAGGTCCCGGGCCTGGCCCGGCCAGCGACCGCACGCCTGATCTCGTTGCCCGAGGATCCGGCCGGCGGCCTGAATCGCATCGTCCTGCAGCAGGGACGCCTGCCCGATCCGGGCCGCACCGACGAAGCTGTGGCGCTGAAAACCTTTCTCGACGCCGCCCATGTCCATGTCGGCGACCGATTGACCGCGGTCGTCGCTGGGCGGGCGATCAGCTTTCGCGTCACCGGCTCGGTGCTGGCGCCGGAATATGTCTATGTCCCCAGTCCGGAATCGACCATGCCGGACGATGCGCACCAGGGCGTGTTCTGGATGCCGCGCCGGATCGTCGAGCATGTGGCCGGGCTCGGCGGAGCCTTCGACGCCGTCGCCGTTCGGTTAGCGCCCGGCGCCTCGGCCAGGGCCGTGATGGAGGCGATTGACGGCGCCCTTGCGCCCTATGGCGGGGTTCCAGCCTATGTGCGCGCCGACCAGCCCTCCAACGCCTTCATCGAGGCCGAGTTGAAGGAGCTGTCCAAGTCCGCCGCCATCATCCCCCCGGTGTTCCTGGTTGTCGCGGCCGGCCTGGTGAACCTGGTGGTCGGGCGCATGGTGGAGGCGGAGCGCGAGCAAATCGGCCTGCTCAAGGCCTTCGGCTATGGCGACCTCGCGGCGGCGAGCCCCTATCTGCGGCTCGCCCTTGTCATTGGCGTCCTCGGCGCCCTGGGCGGCGCCGTGCTCGGGCTGTGGTTCGGGGCATCGATCACCGGCATGTACGCGCGCTACATGCGGTTTCCGGAGCTTGCGGCGCAGTTTTCGTGGCCCGCCTTCACCGCCGCAGCAGGCGCGTCGATCGCCGCGGCGGTCCTGGGCTCGGCCTTAAGCGTGCGGCGGGCCATGCGCCTCAGTCCCGCAGTGGCTATGCAGCCGCCCAGGCCGGCCGACTATCGCCGCGGCCCGCTCGAGATCATCGGCTTGCTCAGACGCATGGATCAGCCGACCCGGATGATCCTGCGAAGCCTGGAGCGCTTTCCGCTTCGCGCCGGCCTGACCACGTTGGGCCTGGCCGCAAGCCTGACCCTGCTGGTGGGCACGCAATTCATGTTCCACGCCCTCGACGAGGTGCTGGACCACGCCTATTTCCGCGCCCAGCGCTGGAACGAGGCCGTCGGCTTCGCCGAGGTCCGCGATGTGCGCGCGATCACAGCAGTCCGGCGGCTCCCTGGCGTCTATGCGGCAGAACCGGTCCGGCTGGCCGCGGCTCAGATCAGCGCCAACGGGCGTCGGCAGAAGGTGCTGGTTCACGGCCTGGAGCCGGCGGCGCTGCTGTCGCATCCCTTGGCCCCCGGCGGCGGCCCGATCGCCTTTCAGGGGCGCGGCTTGGTCCTCAGCCAGGCCCTGGCCCGGAAGCTCGGCGTCGGCCCGGGCGGCTCGGTCGACCTCGAAATCACCGAGGCCAGGCGCGCCCGTGCGATCCTGCCTGTCACCGCGACCGCGGAGGACTACAGCGGGCTCGCCGTCTATATGCAGCGCATCGCCCTCACCCGGCTCCTGGCCGAAGGCGATGTCGCGTCGGGCGCACAACTGCTGGTGCGCCCCGCAGCGCTGCCCGCCTTCTACGCCGCGATCGAACGGGCCCCCGAGATCGCCGCCGCCTCTTCGCGAGACGACACCGTGGCCGGCTGGCGGCAGGCGATGACAGAAGCCTTTCGCATTTCAATCATCTTCTATGTCGGCTTCGCAGGCGCCATCGCCTTCGGGGTCGCCTACAATACGGGCCGGATCGCCATGGCCGAACGGTCTCGGGACCTCGCCACCCTGCATGTGCTGGGATTCGATCACGCCGATTGCACCTACATTCTGCTCGGGGAACTGCTCGCGCTGGCGGTCGCCGCCATCCCCGTCGGCATGGCCGGCGGAGCCCTGTTCGCCAAGGGCCTGGTGTTGGCCTATTCACGCGACGAGCTTCGCCTGCCGGCGACGGTCGGGCCGGAATCCTACGGCGTCTCCATCGCCGCCTATCTGATCGCGGTACTGGTGGCCTGCGCCATCGTGGCGCGGCGAATCTGGGCGCTGGACCTCGTTGCGGCCCTTAAGACGAGGGAATGAAGCATGGCGCGCTTTCCACTTCGCTGGGCGCTGATCGGCCTCTTCGGCGCCGGCCTTGTGGCCGGTCTCGCAGTCCTCTTCGTCCCTCGACCGGCGCCGGTCGATATCGCCAAGGTTTCGCTCGGCCCGATCGCGGAGACGGTCCAGGACCAGGGGATCACGCGGGTCCGCGAGGCCTATGTGGTCTCGGCGCCCGTCTCGGGAAGACTGGAACGTCTGGACCTTCATGTCGGCGACCGGGTGATCGCCGGCAGGACGATCCTGGCCCGAATGCGCCCCGCGCCGCCCGACCTGCTGGATCCCCGCGCCCGGGCCCAGGCCGCCGCCGCCGTCGCTGCGGCAGGCGCGGCCGTCTCCGCTGCGCGCGCCGCCGAACAGCGCGCCGCGGCCGAGGCCCGCCGCGCGGACCTGGCGCTCGGCCGCACGCGAGCGTTGGCCGACAACGGCTTTGCGCCGAAACGCGCGCTGGACGACGCCGAAGCCGACGCCCGCGCCGCCCACGCCGCCGTCGATGCGGCCGCCGCGGACGTCGCTGCGCGTCAGGCGCAGCTGGTCTCGGCGCGGTCCGCGCTCATCGGCCCTGGCGCATCCGCGCGTGAAGTGGTCTCCGTCACCTCGCCTGCGACCGGCTATGTGACCCGCGTGCTGCAGGAGAGCGAGCGCACCGTAGCCATGGGCGCGCCCCTGGTGGAAGTCAGCGAAAGCCAGGGGCTGGAGGCGCAGATCGAATTCCTTTCCCAGGATGCGGTGCGCATCCGCGAGGGCATGGCGGCCGAGATCTACGATTGGGGCGGCGGGGCGGCGATCCCGGCCGTGGTTCGTCGCGTCGAGCCCGAAGGCTTCGTCAAGATCTCGGCCCTGGGGGTCGAGGAGCACCGCGTGCTGGTGATGCTGCAGTTCGAGGGAGCGCCGGACCGCTGGTCCCGCCTGGCGCCGGGCTATGGCGTCTGGGGTCGCGTGTTCCTGCGCCAGGAGCCGAGGGCGGCGAAGGTCCCGCTGGGGGCCCTGGTGGGCTCGGGCGAAGGCTGGAGCGTATTCAGGCTGGATCACGGACGGGCCCGTCTGACACGGGTGCAGATCGGCGCGATGACCGATCGCGAGGCCGAGATCCTCAGCGGCCTCAAGGCCGGCGACGGCGTCGTCGTTTTTCCATCCGACCGCGTCAGGGATGGCGGCCGGGTCTCGGCCCAAGGCCGCACGGGCTGACGGCTCGCGCGTAACCGCGGCCCTGGGAGCGTTGATTGGGCCGGCGTTGCGCTAGGTCAACGCGCCAGAGCGGGCTTCGCGCAAGGGTCCAGGCGGGAGGACGGAGCGATGGCCTACGACACCCTTCTGACCCACGTTGCGATGGACCGAGGCTGCGAGGCCCGGCTGCGCATGACCGCCGATGTCGCCCGGGTGCTGGGCTGTGGCGAGGTGATCGGCCTCGGCGCCCAGGCGCCATGGCCATTCTCGGACGAACGCGACGGGACAGGCCCCGACTTCGAACGGCTGGTGCAGTCGGCCCGAAGCGATATCGCGGTTTCCGAATCCGCGTTCCGTGATGCTTTGGCCGCCGCCACCGCGACCGCCTCGTGGCGATCCGAAATCGGCTATCCGAGCGATGTGGTCGCCGCCCACGCACGCGCGGCGGACCTCGTCCTGGCCTATCGCAGCAATGAGGCCACGGTTTCCTTCGCCTATGCCGATCCGGAGATCGTGCTGATGGAGGCCGGCCTGCCGGTCCTGTTCATGCCGGCGTCCTACGCGGAATTCAAAGCCGACACGGTCCTGTTCGCCTGGAAAAACACTCGCGAGGCGCGCCGCGCGGCGGCCCTCGCCTTGCCGGTGCTGTCCAAGGCCCGGCGGGTGCTGGTCGCCTCGGTCTGTCATGAGCGCGACCTGGCAGGCGTGGAACAGGAACTGGCGGACATCGCCCGCCGGCTTTCGCGACATGGCGTGGCGGCGACCACCCTGGCCGAGGTCGGCGCGCCGGGGTCCGCTGGCTCCAGACTCGTCAGGATCGCCGAAACCGACGGCAGCGAACTGATCTTCGCCGGCGCCTATGGCCACTCCCGCCTGCGTGAATGGGCGCTGGGCGGCGTGACCCGGGATCTGCTTAGCGCGCGCGATCGGTTCGTCCTGCTCTGCCACTGAAATGGGTCCCGCCGGCGACCCAGGCTTACTTGATCAGAATCAACGCGGTAGGCGCCGAACGATGGTTAATCGCTACAGAATTCATGGAGCGCGACGATGAGGGCGAAGATTCTCGTGACGGCGCTGGCGGTCGCAGCATTGGCGGCTTCCCTGGCGCCTGCCGCCTCGGCCACCACCGTTTCGGTTTCGATCGGACCCGAACTGTCGGCCAAGGCCCAAACCTACGGCCAATCCGAACTCGACGGCCTGGCCTCTCAATTGAAGTCGGAGGTGGAGCACGCCCTCGCCGGCCATGGCCAACTGGGCCCAGGCGGCGGCGAACTGAAGCTGGTGCTTGCGGACGCCAAGGCGAACCGCCCCACATTCAAGGAACTCGGCGACCGTCCCGGCCTTTCGATGATGAGCTTCAGCATCGGCGGAGCGCGCATCGAAGGCGCTCTGGTCAAGCCCGACGGGACCAGCACGCCGCTCAGCTACGAGTGGTACGAGACCGACATCCGCCAAGCGCCCCACAAATGGACGTGGTCCGACGCCTATTGGACGTTCGAACAGTTCGCCGACGCCTTTGTGCGCCATCCGGCCGACCTGACCAAGAAGAGCGCCAACGTCCCGCGCTAGGCCGAAAAGTCACGCGCCCGGCGGCGTCGCGTCGGGGAGCAGGAGAACAGAAATGGCGAAGTCTTCAGGCGGCGCGCTCGCCCTGGCGCTGGCTTCCCTGGTGGTCGCGCAGGCGCCGGGCGCGGTTCAAGCCCAGCCGCCCGGCCCTCCGGCGGCGGCGCCCTATCAGCCGCCTGGCCCGCAGCCGCCGGGCTACGCCCCCGGATATCCTTACGGCAGCGCTGACATCTCACCGCCGATGGACTATCATCCCGAGCATCGCGGCGAGGATTTCTCGCCCGGCGCACGCGAAGAGGATCGTCGCTACGCCGCGGCGGTTCAGCATTGGGCGGCGCGGGCCTGCGTCGATGAGCGCGACCAGAATCGCGTGGCGGGCGCCGCGATCGGCGGCGTGTTCGGCGCCCTCGTCGGCTCCGCGGCCGCTGGTCGGCACGACCGTGGCGGCGGCGCGGTCGTCGGCGGTATCCTCGGCGCGATCGCCGGCAGCGCGATCGGCGCCAGCCAGACCAGCCCAGGCTGCCCGCCCGGCTACGTCGTCAGGTCGGGCGCGCCGCCGTTCAGCCCTCCCCGCTTCCGAAGCGGCTTCGTCTATGTCGCACCGCCTGACTACCGGCCCTGGATCTGGGCCGACGAGCGCTGGGTCTACAGGCCCTATCCCTACCACCGCTACTGGTACCGCCACGAATCGCGGCGGCCCGACCACGGCCCCCATTGAGGAACTGGTCCAATGAAACTACGCAGCTGGCTTCTTGCGACCGCAGTGCTGATCCTGGCCGCGCCCGCCCAGGGCTTCGCCCAACCGCCGTCGGGCGCGGCGCCGATCAACTCGGCGCCAGAGCGACCACAGCCCGAACAGAGAGCGGCGCGGCCGCAGCGCGATCACGCCCCCCAGCAGGAGCAGGTTCGGCCGCCGGCGGAGGTGCGAAGACAGGGTGACGCCCGACAGGGACGCCCCACGGGGCCGACCGGGCCTGACACGCGGGACCAAAGGATACACCCCACGGCGCCGACCCCACCGGCAGCCAGCGCCATCCAGCGCGGCGGCCTTGGCGAAGCCGGCCGAGGCGAGCACCGACGCCCGCCGGGCCAGGCCGTCCAGCAGCCGTTCGCCGCGCCGCCAGGCGGCCAGGCGCGCACCCCGCCTCAGGCCCATGAAGGGCGAGAGAGGGGCGAGCGCGCGAGGACGCATCCCAACCCGCCAGCCACGCAGTCCCGGCGGGAACCCAGGGGGTGGCCACAGCTCGGCGACTGGCGGCGCGACTTGCGCGGGCCGGACGCGGACCACGCCGGCCGCCAATGGCGCGATGAGCATCGTGGCTGGGACAATAACGGCATCTGGCGGCGCAAGCCGAACTGGTGGCGCCGCGATCGTGGCTTCCGCCTGTTCATCGGCCCGCGGATCGGCTTCCTGTTCATCCCGGAAATGGGCTACGTCTCGGTCCCGCCCGAATACCAGCACGGCTATTGGGCGCCCGGCGGCTTCCTGCCGTCGTGGTTCTGGCGTTATGTCGTGCGCGACTATTGGCGCTACGGCCTGCCCGCGCCGCCGCCGGGTTGCATATGGGTCTGGGTCGATGACGACATCGCCCTGATCGACGCCGACACCGGCTATATTGTCGACATGGTTCGCAACGTCTGGTGAGGCGGCGCCTGTAGCGGTCAGGCAGAGCCAGACTCGCCAACGCCCAATATGTCCTCGATCCGAATGGGCAGGCGCCGGATTCGCTTGCCGATCGCATGATGGATGGCGTTGGCGATAGCGGCCTGCACACCCGCCGACCCCAGCATGCCGATGCCCTTCACCCCGCCCGGGAGATAGGGGTCGTCCTCCTCGACCACGATGATGTCGAAGGCCGGGATGCCGGCGTGGGTCGGGATCGACGCCGACCTCGACGAACACCGCGCCATAGCCCATGCCGCCGCAGGCATCCGCCTCCGGCAGGGCGACAGAGCCCTGCGCCGCCACTGGGCATTCGCGTCTCTGCTATGGGCTATTGATCCCGCGCCTGGATCATGGTCGCCGCGACCCAGTCGTCGAACGACGAAGCCGCCTGCTGAACGTCGAGCCTGGGCTGGAATGTCTCATCGTGGCTCGCCCGGCTGGCCAGCTCGGCCTCACGGATCTGGCCGACCCCGAGCCCGGCGGCCAGCGCGGCGCCGAAGGCCGTCGCTTCCCGGATCGCGTGCCGCATCACCGGACGGCCCAGGCAATCGGCCAGGATCTGGGGGAAGACCGGATCGGCGGTCATGCCGCCATCGATCCGAAGCGGGGCCTCGTCGCCGACCATGGACCCCATCGCCGCCACGATCTCTCGAACACGGAAGGCCAGGCCCTCGAGCACCGCGCGCGCGAGATGCTCCTTCCTGGTGGCCAGGGAAAAGCCGGACAGCAGTCCCCTCGCCTCGAAACGTGCATGCGGGGCGCCCAGCCCTTGCAGGGAAGGCCTGAACGTTACCCCGCCGCTGGAGTGGACCGACCGCGCCGCGGCGTACACAGCCTGGGCGTCGTCGAACAGGCCGAGACCACGGCACAGCCAGTCGATCGCCGCGCCAGCGGTGATGACCATGCCTTCCACGCAATAGAGCGTGCGCCCGCCGCCCATGGCCAACACTTCCGGGGGCATGGTTCGATGGGGCCACTCGGGGCCGGGGCCAGTGCTGGCGATCACCGTGCCGGAGGTGCCGAAACTCGCCTTCCAGCCGCCCGCCTCGATCGAACCGTGCCCGAAAAGACCGGCCTGCTGATCGCCCAGAATCGCCGCGATGGGGACGCTCGCCCCGAGCACCGAGGTGGCGGTGCTGGCGAGCATCCCGAATGAATCCACAATCGTCGGGAATATCGCGGGGTCTAGCCCCTGGTGCTCCAGAATCCGCGGGTTCCAGGCCTTGGCGCCGTGATCCAGATAGCCGCTGAGCCAGGCGTTCGACAGGTCGGTCAGGTGGGCGGCGCCGCCACTCAGCCGGAACACCAGATAGCTTTCCAGACCGCCCCAGACGAGGCTCCCGCCGCCCGACCGCAGCAGATCGGGATCCAGCTTGCAGGCCGGCGTCTGGGGCCAGGACGGGAAGCCGGCCGCGGCCAGAGCCCGGCTGCGCTCCACGCCGCGCAGGTCGTTCCACAGCACCATCGGCCCGGCGGGTGCGCCGGTCCTGCGGTCCCAGACCACCAAGCTCGCCCTCTGGGTCGTAACCCCGACCGCCGCGAGATCGCTCGCCGCTATATTCGCCCCAGGGAGCACCCGCTCGATCAGATCCCGCGCCAGGCGCCACACCGCCTCGGCGTCCTGCTCGGCCAGGCCCGGCGCCGGATAGGCGGTTTCGACGGGCCCTCGCGCCTGAGCCTTCACCGCGCCGGACGCATCGATCAGCAGCACCCGGGCGCTGGTGGTGCCGACATCCAGGGCGAGGAGCAGTTCAGGCATCGGGGATCAGGTTGCCGGGGTTCATGATGCCTTGCGGATCGATCGCCTGCTTGATCCGGCGCAGCAGTGAAACGCCGCCGGGGCCGAGATCATACTCCAGATAGGGCTTGCGCAAACGCCCAGCGCCGTGGTGGTGGGCGATGCCGCCCCCGTGCCGCGCCGTCGCCTCCATCGCTCGCCGCCAGCACTCCAGATAGGCCCGCTCGCGTTCGGCCGGGTCGGCGTGGGCGGCGGCGAAGCTGAAATAGAGGTTCAGCCCGGTTCGGTAGGCGTGGGAGCTGTGCGCCGAAGCATTGATCACGTTCGGAACCGCCGACAGCGCGGCGACGACGTCCGCATAGACCTTGCCGATCGCGCTCCAGCCGGCCGAGACCTCGATGGTGTCGGCGACATAGCCACGCTCGAACAGCTCGCGCCAAGACGGCACGTGGTTGCGCCGCTGCATCCAACCGGCGGTGGCGGCAGGATCGGCCGGGGTCAGGCCGGCCTCTCGGGCGATGGCCTCGACTTCGGCCAACTCCAGTTCGACCCGCTTGGCCGGCCCTTCGTGGACGAACAGGATCAGGCACTGGTCGTCCCGCTCATGGTCGCGGAACATGCGGCGCACCTCGCGGGCGTCATATTGGCGCGCCACGGGCGGGCGCCAGTCGGCCTGGATGATGCGGCGCTGGGCCTCGAAACCGGCCTCCATGTCCTTGGCGTAGTAGGCGCTGAAGGCCTGGCGCTCAGGCTTGCGACGCAGGGCCAGGGTCACGCCGGTGATCACGCCCATGGTCCCCTCGGCGCCCATCAAAAGGTGCCTGAGGTCCGGACCGGCCGCGGCCCGCGGCGCCTTGCCCAGATTGACCAGGGTCCCGTCGGGCAGCACCGCCTCGATGGAATAGATGATGTCCTCGATATTGCCGTAAGCCGTGGAGAACTGGCCGGAGGCGCGGGTCGAGACCCAGCCGCCGACACTGCTGATGGCCACCGACTGCGGCCAGTGGCCAATGGTCAGGCCGCGCTCGGCGACTGCGTCCTCGGCTTCCAGGCCGTTCTTGCCGGCGTCGAAGCTGGCCAGGAGGTTGGTCTCGTCGATCGAGCGCACGGCGTTGAAGCCCGAAAGGTCCAGCAGCACCGTCTCCGGCGTCGGCAGGATCCCGCCGCAAACCCCGCTGCCCAGGCCGAAAGGCATGACAGGAGCGCCGGCCTTGCTGGCGGCGACCATGATCGCCTGCACCTCTGCGGTCGAGCGCGGCCGAACCACGCAGGCGGGCGCCGCCATGGCCTGGCCGCTCCAGTCCTTCAGGTGGCTCAAGGCCCACTGGTCGAACCGGCGCGCATTCAGGTCCTCGGCGGCGCTGGACACGCGGTCGGCGCCGATGGCGCCCGACAGCACGGCGGCGATGGATTTGGTCATGCTTTGAAGGTCCTTCCTCAGGCGGCCAGCGCCGCCAGGCTTTCGTGATGGATGCGCCGGCAGGCATCGATCTCGGCCCGGGTCCGGGCGGCGTCCCAGTCGAGCAGCCCCGCCATCGCATCGGCGGCGGGGGCCAGGGCCGAGAGCCCAGCGTCGGCGCCGAACCAGGCGCGCATGGAACGGCGCACCCAGTAGTCCTCCAGCCGTAACGCGCCTTCGCAAAGCACCGCATGGCGGGCTTCGGCCGCAACATCGCCGCCGTCCCGGGCGACGGTCGGAGCCTCCGAACCGTAAAGTTCAACCAGGCGCGTGGCGACCTCCGAACAGGCGATCAGGGCCGGATCGGCCATCAGTGCGCGGTGATCGCCGTCGCCGCCGGGCAAAGGCGTTTCCGCCGTTGCGGCCTTGCTCGCCTTGCGCCCCAGCCGCTCCTGGACCAGGTCGACGATGCGCTCGGCCATGGCGCGATAGGCGCTGAGCTTGCCGCCGGCGATGGTCACCACGCCGCTCGGGCCAGTCCAGACTTCGTCGCGGCGGGAGATCTCGCTGGGCGCCTTGCCGGCCTGGCCGATCAGCGGCCGCACCCCCGACCAGACGGAACTGATATCGTCAAAGGACAGCGGCGCGATCTTCAGCCCCCGCTCGGCGGCCTGGAACAGATAGGCGATGTCCTCGCGGGTGATCCGCGGCCATTCATCGGGGTCGGCGTAGAAGGTGTCGGTGGTGCCGATGTAGGTTCGATCGCCCCGCGGCACGGCGAACAGGCCCCGCTTGTCGGCCCCGCGCAGGATCACGGTGTGGTTGATCGGTATGCGCGAGCGCGGCACGACCACATGCACGCCCTTGGTCAGGGTCAGGCGCTGGTCGGCGCCCGCTTCCTCCATCCGGCGCACGCCATCGACCCAGGGTCCGGCGGCGTTGACGATCACCCTGCCCCGCACGCGCGCCTGCAGGGTTTCGCCCGGCAGGCTCGAGCGGCAGATCGCCGCCTCCGCCGGGTCGCCGGACAGCGCCACGACCGGCGCATAGCTCAGGACCACGGCGCCCGCTCCCGCCGCAGCGCGGACATTGGCCACGGTCAGGCGGGAATCGTCGGTCAGAAACTCGGGATAGACCGCCGCCGCGTGGAAATCATCGGCCCTCAGCAAGGGTTCGCGCTCGGCCAGTTCGCGCCGGTCCCAGATCTGGTGCCGCTCCTCAGCCGGTGCGCCGCCGAGCTTCTCGAACATCCAAAGGCCAGCCCGCAGCTTGGCCACCGAGGCCAGGGTCGGGGCCGGGACGATGAAGGGGCTGATGCGGGTCAGGTGCGGCGCGATGCGGCGCAGGACCTGCCGCTCCGAAGCGGCTTCCTTGACCAGGGCGGTGTCGCCCTGGGCCAGGTAGCGCAGGCCGCCATGGATCATCTTGGAGCTACGGCTGCTGGTCCCGCTGGCGAAGTCGCGCGCCTCCAAAAGGGCGACCGACAGGTCTCTCAACGCCGCGTCCCGCGCCACGCCGGCTCCGGTGACCCCGCCGCCGATCACAACCAGGTCGAAGACGCGGCTCTCCAGATCGCGGAACAGGCGCGCGCGGGCGCGCAGGTCGAGGGCGTCGGACATTGGCGTCTCCGTTGTGGCGACACTATGCGCATCAAGATCGGTTTGGTATTGAGTTTTGAGAATGAGCTGCTGACCGATGGACCTGCGCCGCCTGAGACATTTCGAGGCCCTCTACCGCCTGCGCAGCTTCGCCCGCGCAGCGGACGAGGTCGGCGTCACCCAATCCGCCCTCAGCCGCAGCCTGCAGAAGCTGGAGGCTGAACTCGGTGCGGCGCTGTTCGACCGCAGCACCCATTTCGTGATCCCGACCGACAGCGGCGAGCGGTTGATCCGCCAGGCCCTGGACGTGATCACCGCCTGCGCGGCGCTGGACGAGGAGGCGCGGCGCCTGCGCGAGCCGGTGTCGGGGGTGGTGCGGGCCGGCTCGGGCGCCTATCCGATGCAGCCCCTGGTGACCGGCGCCGTGGCCGCCTTCGCCGGCCTCTATCCCGGGGTTCGCGTAACCGTGGCGGGCGGGCGGTCGGATGTGCTGCTGCAGGGTCTGCTGGACCGTGAACTCGACCTCGTGGTCTGCGACATGAGCAAATTCGACGACAGCGCCTTCGCCGAGGACATCACCGTCTCCGGCCTGCCCTCCGAGCCCCTTGTGCTGATCTTCCGCGCCGACCATCCGGCGGCGGGCGAGGCGCGCCCGGACACCACCCTCTATCCCTGGGTTTTGCCGGCGCCCTCCCCGGCCAGCCGCGAACGGTTCGCGCCGGCGCTGCGCAGGCGGCTGGCCGCCGGAACCTTTCCCGACTTCCAGCTGGATTCCACGGACGCCTGCCTCGATGTCGTGCGCGGCGGGTTCTGCATCACCGCCGCGCCCCTGTCCCTGGCCCGGACCGCCTGCGCCTCGGGCGAACTGGTCTGGCGGCCTTTGCCGCCCACCTCGCGCACCAATGACGGGGTGCATGTCCTTCGCCGCCGCACCCAGCCCTTGGCGGTCAAGGCCTTCATCGACCTCCTGAAGAGCCAGGCGAAGGCGCTGGCCGCCTGAGGGATCAGGCGAACGTCACCTGCTTGCCGCCGCGGACCAGGGCGATGGCGTTGCGTCGCAGTTGGCGCTTGTCCTTCTCCAGCATCGGCTCGGCCGTGTACTGCGCCAGATAGACCCGGCGCATACGGTCGGTCTGGTTGGCGCCGGTGGCGTGCAGCAAGAGGCTGGAGAAGGCGACGATGCTGCCGGCCTTGGCCTCCACGGTGACCGCGCCCTCGTCGCTCTTCCAGCCGATCAGGTCGTTGGAGCCCGGCTGGCGTTCGTGCGGCAGGATACCCTCGCGCGAGGCCGGCGCCTGGCTGAACGGCAGCACCCGCACCGTGCCGTTCTCGGCCGTGGCGTCGTCCAGGGGGCACCAGCAGGTCAGATAGGGCGGGTGGTCGGTCGGGCCGCCATTGCCCACCACGTAACCCGAATCCTGGTGCCAGCCGAACGGCATGCCGCGATCCGGCCCTTTGACGACGAACTGGTCGAAAAAGAAGTAGGCGTCCTCGCCCAGGGTGGCGCGGCAGACTTCGGCCATGGTCTGGCTGAACAGCATGGACCGCAGGGCCGGTTGGGCGCGCTGGCACTCGTTGGCGAAATAGCGGCGGCCCCTGTGGGTGATGCCGATAGTGTCGACGCCCAGGGCGTCCATGCGCGCATCCTCCCGCGCGACGAAGGCGTCGCACTGGCCGCGCAGCAGCGCCAGGGCCTCGCCGTCGAGGACGCCTTCGAATACGGCGTAGCCCTGGTTGGCGAACTGTTCTTTCTGGGCTTCGAAACGGCTCATCGCATACCTCCCGGCCCGGTCAACCTCGCCGGCGCATCGCCAGGAACCACGTTCGAACCATCGCATCCAATCGAATTGCTTAGCTATGGTATTTGCCAATACTATGGGCCTATGCGGTTCCGGCAGGTCGAGGCGTTTCGCGCGGTCATGCAGAGCGGCGGGGTCACTGCGGCCGCCGCCCTGCTGCGCATCAGCCAGCCTTCGGTCAGCCGGCTGATCGCCGACCTGGAGGCCAGCGTCGGCTTCACCCTGTTCGAGCGGCGCGGCGGTCGGATGGTTCCGACGGATCAGGCGCAGGCTCTCAATGAGGCCGTGCGCCGAAGCTTCACCGGCCTGGACCTGCTGGACCAGGCCGCCCGCCGCATCCGCGCCCATCCGATCGGCTCGCTTCGCATCGCCGCGCTCTCGGCCCTGGCGGCGGCGGTCGTGGCGCCGGCGGTCAAGGCTCTTCAGGCCGCCTATCCGGAGATCAAGGTCACGGTGGAGTCGCTCGGCCAGCGCGCGGTCGAGGACCGGGTCTTCCTGGCCCAGGCGGACATCGGCCTTGGCGTAGCCGGGCCGGTGCGCGAGGGCGTGCGCTCCAGTCCTCTAGGCCGCGCCCGTTATGTCTGCGCCCTGCCCGCCGGCCACGCCTTGGCGTCGCGGGAAACCGTGCGGCTGAGCGACCTTGCCGGCGAGCCGTTCATCGGGCCGATGCACGAGGCCGACGCGCTGTGGTTCGGCATCGACCAGGCCCTGGCGGCGGAAGGCGTCGAGGTGGCGCGCCGGCTGGAGACCCAGCAGTCCTTCACCGCCTACGCGTTCGTGGAATCCGGCCTGGGGATCGCCATTGTCGAGCCGTTCAGCGCGCCGCTGTTCGCTCGCCTCGGCGTCGCCGTGCGCCGGCTCGAGCCGGACCTGTCGGTCGATTTCGCCATCTTGGAGCCGGACATAGGCCCGCCCCCCGCTGTGGCCGAAATTTTCCGCGAAACCGCGCTGAAGGCGGCGGCGGACTGCCTCGGACAGACCGATCGGTTGACACAGATGTGAGGCTCAGGCGGGCTCCGCCAACGCCTGCTTCATGCGGGCGAAGCCGACCACCTGGCCGGCCAGCATGGCCAGCATTTCGCCGTCGCGGACATTGCAGAGTTCGCCGGCCGCGTCGAACAGCGGACTGGCCGAGGGGTTGAAGGTGACCCCCAACGGCGTCGGCCATCCGCGTAGGGCATGGACGATGGTGCGCAGCGACGCCAGGGCTGTTCCGCCAGCCTGCCAGCCGTCGGCGGTGACGATGCAGCCGACCGCCCGGCCATCCAAATAGGGCCGCGCGTCTCCGCGCACCCCCTCCAGCGCGTCCAGGGCGTTCTTGACCACGCCGGAGACCGAGCCGTGATAGCCGGGCGTGGCGATGATCACCCCGTCCGCCTGTCTCACGCCATCCAGCAGGTCCTGCAGCTCCGGCGAGCGGTCGGCCGTGGTCGGGTCGTAGATCGGGATCCGGGTCAGAATCGCGCCGCCGAACAGGCGCGTGCGAGCGCCCAGCGCCTCCGCCGCGGCCAGCGCCTTGACCAGGGTCCGCTCGCTGGTGGAGCCCGGGCGCGTGGTGCCGCCGATGCCGACGATCAGCGGCGCTGAAGCTGTTCTGGATGTCACGCGATGGCCTTTCCAAACTCGTCCGACGCTGACGCCGGCTCGCCCGCCTGTGCGCTGGCGATCCGCGGCAGCAGTAGCCGCACCCAGCCGAGCCCCAGGAGGTAGGAGACCGAGGCCAGGCCCAGGAGCGGCAGGTAGCCATAGCCGGCCCCCAGCACCCATCCGGCGGCCTGGAGGATCACCATGCCGGCGAGGTTGCCGGCCAGGGCGCCGATGCTGACCACCGTGGCCACGCGCGGCGCCGGCGAGATGTCGGTCGCCAGCGCAAAGATGTTCAGCGAAAACACCTGATGCGCCGCCAGGGTCAGGCCCAGGATCGCGGTCGCGATCCAATAGCTGCCCACATAGGGCGCCAGGCAGACCGGCGTCGCCAGCAGGGCCGCAACCAGCAGCATCAGCTTGCGCGTGCGATCGAGGCCGAACCCGGTTTCCAACAGCCTTGTCGTGACCCAGCCGCCGCCCAGGGCGCCGATGGCGGCGCAGGCGTAGATAACCGCCAGGGGTAGCCCGAACGCCTTGATGCTGAGGTGAAACACCCGGTGGAACAGGTCCGGGGTCCAGAACAGCAAGAGCCACCAGACCTGGTCCGAAAGCGCCTTGGCCCCGGCGATCGCCCAGGTGCGCCGATCCTGAAGCACCGTCCACCAACCGGCCTTTTCGATCGGCGCCTTCGCCGCAGCCGCAGCCTCGGCCTCTTCATCTTCCCGGCCGGGCGAAAAAACCAGCCATAGCGCCACCCAGGCCAGGCCCAGACCGCCCGTGAGCAGGAACGACCTTGCCCAGCCGACCCGCAAGGCCAGGAGGGGGATCAACAGCGGCGTCACCACGGCGCCAAGGGTGTTGGCGGCGTTCATGATCCCCAGCGCCAGCGAGCGCTCCTCGGCGCGGAACACCGCGGCGATGGTCTTGATCGCGGTCGGCGTGCCCAGCGCCTCCGTGGCGCCCAGGGCGAAGCGGGCCAAGGTGAACTGGCCGACCGTGCGCGCCGCGGCGTGAGCCATGGCCGCGAGGCTCCAGGCGCCCACCGCCAGGGGGTTGGCCCTGCGCCAACCGATGCGGTCGATCAACCAGCCCGAGCCCAGGAAGGCCACGGCCGAGGCGAACTGGAACACCGAGGTCAGCCGGCCGTAGTCCGTGTCGCTCCAGTGCAGTTCCTCCTGCAGCATGGGCTTGAGCACGGCGATGATCTGCCGGTCGGCATAGTTCAGCACCCCGCCGAGGATCAGCAGCGCCAGAATCAGTCGGGATCGGGCGGTCCACATGCCGCGTCAGAGCGTGGCCAGGGCGGCGAACAGGTCGGCCCGGGCGGCGTCGGCGCGGTAGAACACCGGCGGCTGGCCGATCGGCGCCGCCACGCTCACCTCGGCCCCGCCGGCGAAGGTCTCGCCGCTCCAGAGGTGGCGCCACTCAGCGCCCGCCGGCAGATAGGCGCTCCAGCGCTCGGCGCCCGCCTCCAGCACCGGCGCGACCAGAAGGTCGGGGCCGTAGAGGTAGCTGACCTGGCACTCGAACGCACGCGGATCGCCCTCGAAATGCAGGAACAGCGGTCGCTGGACGGGAACGCCGGTTGTGGCCGCCTCCTGGGACAGCTCGGCCAGATAGGGCGCCAGATGGCGGTAGATGCGGGTCATGCGGGCGAAATGGGCCAGCACGTCCGGGTCCTGGTCCAGCTGCAGGTTCTGGTCCGGCCGATTGCCCTCGTGCGAGCGCATCACCGGGGTGAAGGCGGCCATCTCGCTCCAGCGCTGCATCAGTTCGGCCGTCCGCACATTGCCATAAAGGCTGGTGTAGCCGCCAATGTCGCTGTGGTGGAAGGCGTTGCCCACCAGGCCCGACGACAGGGCTGCGCAGATCACGCTGGGCAGGCCGTCATGGCGGGTGAAATCCACCGACTGGTCTCCGGCCCAGAGCAGCGGACAATGGGCCTGCACCCCGGTGAACCCGGCGCGCATGAAGAACAGGGCCTCGCCGGTCTTGCCGCGGCTGGCCACGGCGCGGGCGTTGACCTGGCCCCACAGGGTCGGCCACGCGTTGTGGGCGAGCATGCCGTCGAGGCCGCTGGCCAGGCGCACGTCGTGAGGCAGGTATTCGCCGAAGTCGGCCATCCAGCCCGAAAGGCCGAAGTCGAGCATGTTCCGGCCGATCACCACGTCCTCGAACCAGGCCGCCGCCTTGGGATTGGTGAAGTCGACGATGCCGCAGTCGAACTCGCCGAAATCGACGATGTAGGGCTCGTCGGCGTCGGGTCGCAGCGCGAGATAGCCCTCGGCGGCGGCGTGCGGATAGAGCTCGCCATCGACGCAGAGATAGGGGTTCACATAGCCCAGGAACCGGACCCCTTCCCCAGCCAGTTCGGGGATTTTGCGATCGAGGCCGGGATAGCGCTTGGGATCCCACTTCCAGTCCCAATAGAGGCGCCGGCCGAAGGTGGTGATGCGCAGGCCGACCCAGTCCTCGCACCAGATCCCGGAAATCGCCGCGCCGGCTGCACGGAACGCCTCCAGCCGCTCGAAGCTGCGCTCCCCGTCCTTGAGCCCGACGATGGCGCCCTGCAGCACCCAATCCGGCAAGGGCGGCTGGCGGCCGAAGCGGTCGGACAGGGCGCGGACCAGGTCGATGAAATGATCGCGGGCCCATAGCTCGATCCGCTCTGGCACGGCCCACACCTCGATCTCATGAAAGTCGCCATGCCTGAAATCGAAGGCCGAGTAGGCGGTGGTCTCGACATGCAGGGCGTAGCGCCGCGAGGACAGCCAGGTCGGCTGGGGATAGTTGGTGTTGTAGTAGTCGCCGCCGGAGCCGGTCCGGTCGGCCTTGAAGGTCATCAGGGTGGACTTGTCGCGGCCATTGCCGGGCTCGGAGGTCCACATCGGGAACCGCCGGCCACGCATGTCGAAATAGGAAAGCTGCTCGCCGCCCCCCCAGACGCGCTCCTCTTGCTCGGCTGCGATGCGCAGCCAGAGGCGGTTTATGGAAGCATCGGCGCCTTCGAAACGGATCGCGGCGTCGTTTTCCCCGCCCGTGACGACAAGCGTGAGGGATGATGCGTCGGACGGCCCGGCGCTGAACGCTAGCCGCACCTCACCGTCCCTCCGCACGATCCTGGCATGGGCCAGCGGGACCCGGGCCACGACATAGTCGTCGATCTTGAAGTGGCCCTTGTTCATCTGCACCGAGGGCTCGCCCTGGCCGACGAAGATCATCGGCGCGGCCGCCCGGTGGCGGGCGACGATGCGGCCGTCCAGTGCGAGATCGAAACCGTCGGCCTGATCGATGAGCTGCATGGCTGAACGTCACCCTGGCCGCCGCGTCGCAGCAGCTCGAAAACTGGTAGTTGGGGCGCGCCGGACGGTCGGCCCGGCGCGCCTGTTCCACGGCTCGACCTAGAAGTCCTTGTGCAGGTCGATGCCGAAGTAGCGATGATCGTCGCGCGGAACCCAGCGCATCACCCCGGCCAGGTCGCCATGCGACAGGTAGGACGAATAGTGCTGATCGAGGATGTTCTTGACCAGCACCCGCGCCGACCAGCCGCCATAGCTGGTCCCGATCAGGCCCACCGAGGCGTTCCAGATCCCATAGGCCGGCTGGATCGTGTCCGGCGTCTGGCTGAGCTGATACTGGGTCTTGGCCTGCCAGTTGTAGTCGGTGTCGACATCCAGGCTGAGCTGGTCGGCGATCTGCCGGCGGTAATCCTGCTCGACATGAAGCTTCCAGCGCGGCGCGAACGGCAAGGGCTCGCCGTTGATATGGCAGGTAACCGCCGCCCCGGTGGGACAGGGGAAGTTGACCACATGGGCGTCGTCATAGGCGCCGTCGAAATAGTAGGTCAGGCCCTGGGCCGGCTTGGCCACGATGTCGGCCTCGAAGCCACGGGTGGTCACCGAACCGGCGTTGACCAGATTGGTCACCAGGGCGCCGTTGATCACCTGAGTCGAATTGGCCTGATAGTTGTCGAAATCGGTCAGGAAGGCTGAGAGGTTCGCCTGGACCCGACGGTCGAGCAGCTGCGACTTGACCCCGACTTCATAGGAATTCGAGGTCTCCGGTTTCAGCGGCGGCGTGTTGTTGACGCCCATGTTGAAGAAGACGTTGTAGGCTGGCCCCTTGTAGCCGCGCGAGATCGTGGCGTAGGCGTGGACGTCGGAACTGACGTCATATTGCAGGCCCACGCGGCCGGCCCAGCCGTCCTTGGTTTCATGCCCGCGGTCGGCGAAGCTGGCCGCCACGCCGGTCGTGGCCGCGGTGGACACCCGGCCGGTGTAGTAGCTGAGCGAATCCCAGATCTCACGATAGCCAGCGATCAGACGGAAATTCTTGGTGAAATTGACGTTCGCCTCGCCGAACACCGCATAGTTGTCGTCAGACGAGCCGTAGTGGTTGACGCCGAAGTCGAACACGGGTGCGGCGGCGGTCCCGTGGGTCACGTCCCGCTCGTAGATCTCGTGGTCGGAGGCGCCCAGATAGAACAGGCCGGCGACGTAGTCGACGAACTGGCCCTTGGGAGAGGCGATGCGCAGTTCCTCGGACGTCTGGGTGAAGGCGACATGGCCGATGTCGACCACCGCCGGGAAGGTGAAGGCCAGGCTGTCGGACATCTGGTCGTAGTCCTGGCGCTGAGTGTTGCGCCAGTCGCGCCAGGCGGTGATCGAGGTCAGGCGATAGCCGCCGGGCAGGTCGTAGTCCGCCTGCAGCGAAACCCCGCCGTTGTCGTCGCGGACGTTGCTGTTGGTGTTGGTGCTGACCGTGCGGTTGTCAGGCCCGCCGGCGATGCCCTGCGAGGCCAGGAGCGCCGCCATGTGCGCATTGTTGGTGAACACGTTCGGATGGCACGAATTGGCCGCAGGCGGCGCCACCAGATAGGCCGGGCAGTAGGCCACCTGGCCGGTCGAGGCGATCACGCCGGTGGGCACCGAATCCACCGAATGCGTGTAGTCGGCGCCGAAGGTCAGGGTCAGGTTCGGCAGCGGCGTGGCGATCGCCTTCAGGCGCGCGCCGTCGTGCCGGTAGCCGTTAACGTCCTGGTTCGAATAGAGGTTCTTGACGTTGCCCGCATAGTAGCCAGTGAACACCGACAGCAGGGCTCGCACGTCGCTGGTGATCGGTCCGCTGGCCGCCGCGCTGATGCGGTACTCATCACCCTCATAGTAGGCCGCGTCCAGATAGCCGGACGGCGAAGAACTCGGGTTGCGCGTGACGATGTTGACCACGCCGGCCGAGGCGTTCTTGCCGAACAGGGTGCCCTGCGGCCCAAGCAGAACCTCGATGTGGTCGAGGTCCAGGAGGTCCACGGTCGCCTGACCCGGCCGGGCCATGACCACGCCGTCGACCACGGTCGAAACGGACGGCTCCACGCCCGGCGAGGTCGAAATCGTGCCCGTGCCGCGGATGAAGACGGTGCGGTCCTTGTTCGAGGCCCCGGTGCGGAAGTCGACCGACGGCACCTGCTGGCTGATGTCGGCGATGTCGTTGAGGTTCTTGGCCGCGGCGGCGGCCCCGTTCACCACAGCGACCGAGATCGGCACGTTCTGCAGCCGCTCCTCGCGGTGGCGGGCCGTGACCACCACTTCCTCGACTTGCTGCTGCGGCGCGCTGCTGGCCTGCTGGGCCGAAGCGGCGTCGGCCAGGGTGAAGGCCGCGGCCCCGGCCAGCCACGCAGCCCTTCCGGCCCGCCGGACCTGAGTCCTGGAACCCTGATACGCCAACGGACAACCCGCTCGACCTGACACCGATGTCACAACCCGCCGCATGGCGACCTCCCCGATTAAAGGCGCGTGCAATCCGCGCCGTGCTTTTGTGTCACTCACACCGCTAAACCCTACGGGCAAGGTAGATATTCTGAGCCCGTGGCTTAGCAAATTTACATGCGGGCCAGTCGCCGGCAGATCAGGCCCCGGCGGTCAGCCCGTGTCCGTCTGCGCCGACCAGGACCGGGCCGGCGCACTATGCTACTGTTCAAACGAACGAACTACGTCATCGCCGGGACCCGAACCGGCGAGACCAAAGGGCCATGGTCGATCCGCGGCAAAACGTGGCGCGCGAACAGGTCCGCCTCGGCCGCGTGCGGATAACCGGACAGGATGAAGGCGTCTATTCCCATATCGCGATAGGAATTCAGCTTGGCCAGCACCTGGTCCGGATCGCCGACGATGGCCGCGCCGCAACCGGACCTGGCCCGGCCCACGCCGGTCCACAGGCCTGGCTCGGCATAGCCGTCGTCGCCCGCGCTCTCTCGCAGGCTCGCCTGGGCCTGAACGCCGGCCGATGCGGAATCCAGCGACTTGGCGCGGATCGCCGCCCCGGTCGCCGCATCCAGCTTGGACAGCAGGCGATCGGCCGCTGCGCGCGACTCGGCCTCGGTCTCCCGCACGATCATATGGGCGCGATAGCCGAAGCGCAGCGTGCGGCCATGGCGCGCCGCCCTCGCCTTCATGTCGGCGATGATCTCGGCGATGGCTTCCTGGCGGTCCGGCCACATCAGGTAGACGTCGCAACCGGCCGCCGCCGCATCGCGCGCGTCCTCCGACAGGCCGCCGAAATAGAATAGCGGGGCCTTGCCCGAGACCGTGGTGATGCGCGGCGGGTCCAGCTTCAGCTTCCAGAACTCGCCGTCATGGTCCAGGGGCTCGCCGTTCAGCAGGGTCCGCAGGATCGCCATGGCCTCGACCGTGCGCCGATACCGCGGCGCCGAAGCCAAGGTCTCGCCCGGCAGGTCGGAGGAGATGATGTTGATGTCCAGGCGCCCTGCCGACATACGATCTATGGTCGCGATCTGGCGCGCGAGCTGCGGCGGCCACAGTTCGCCGATACGCACCGCCATGAGCATCCTCATCCGCTTGAGCAGCGGCGCGATCCCGGCAGCGAACGCGGTGGTGTCCACGCCCAGGGCGTAGCCGGACGGCAGGAGAATATTGTCGAAGCCGCCGCTCTCGGCCTGCAGGACGATGTCTCGGCAATGCTCCCAGCTGGACTTCAGCCGCGGATCGGGCGCGCCGAGGAACTCGTAGTCGTCATCGCAGAGGGCGGAGAACCAGCTGATTTCGCAGGGGGATCTGTTCATGGCAGGGGCTCGCTCCGGGCGGCCGTCAGGACCTTGTACCAATCGGCGCGGGTCCAGCGCGGCTTGTAGGCATCTGGAATTTCTTGGATTCGCGACAGTGTCTGGGTTCCGACGATCGGGATCGGGCGCGCCGGATGGGCCATGATCCAGCTGTAGGCCGCAGCCGCGCGCGAGACGCCATAAGCCTCGGCCTGGGCGTCGAGGGCCGCCGCCACCGCTCGGCTCCGCTCGTCCCTGGGATCGCCCAGCCGGCCGCCGCCCAGCGGCGACCAGGCCAGAACGGCCATGTCCTTGGCCATCGCCTGGTCGAGGACGCCATCCGACAGCGGCGCGATCGCCAGGGGCGAAAATTCCGGCTGGATACTGACGATCGGCGCCGAAAGGTGCGCCTGCAGGGCCTCAACCTGCGAAGGCAGATAGTTGGAGACCCCGACCGCGCCGATCTTACCGGCCTTCAGCGCATCCTCGAGCGCACGGGCGACCTCGGCGGGATGAGTCAGGAAATCCGGCCGGTGGATCTGCCACAGCTCGACGCGCTCGACCCGAAGTCGTCGCAGGGAGGCGTCGATCGCCGAGGCCAGATAGGCCTCGCCGGAATTGTAGGGAGCGCCGACGACGATCCCGCCCTTGGTGGCCAGCACCATGCGGCCGCGAAGATCCGGCGCCTGCGCCAGCACCTCGCCCAGCAACATCTCGGCCGAACCGAACCCTCCAGCGCTGTCGGCGCCATAGATGTCGGCGGTGTCGAACAGGGTCACGCCCGAATCGAGCGCGGCCCGGATTCGACCCTCGGCCGCCCCGGCGTCGACGCCGGAAAAGCGCCACATGCCCCAGGCCAGCGAGGAAACCTCGGGGCCGCCGACATAGAGGGGGCGCGTCGCAGGGGGGATCGGAAGGTATGTCATCGTTGTCATACTAGGCGCCGATCACGGCGTTGCGCAATGGCCGGGTTGCGCCGAGCTCAGGACTGGATCGAAGGCGGCGCCGTCGAGCCGCGCACCACCAGTTCGTGCGGCAGCCGCCGGTGCACGGTTTCCCCGCTGAACAGAAGGCCGGTCGCAGCGTAGGCCAGGTCCCGGGTGGGCTGGCGGACGGTCGTGAGCGGCGGCCACAGCTGGCTGGCCAGGGCCGTGTCGTCGAAACCGGCCACCGACAGGTCCCCGGGCACCGAGAGCCCACGCCGATGCGCGACGGTCAGCACCCCGGCCGCCATGTCATCGTTGCTGGCGAAGATCGCCGTAGGCGGGTTGGCCAGGTCCAGCAACACGTCCCCCGCCGCCTCGCCCGAAGCGAAATCGAAATCTCCCTGCCGCACATAGCGCGGCTCGAAGGGGATGCCGGCGCGATCCAGGGCCCGCCTGTATCCGAACAGACGCTGATCGCTGGCCGTATGATTGACGTGGCCGACGATGAAGCCGATCCGGCGATGGCCCAGATTGATCAGGTGGGTGGTCATGTCGTCCGCCGCCTGAACGTCGTCCATGGCCACGGACGAACTGCGGCTGTGCTCCGTCCCCGGCGAGATGCGCACATAGGGCACGCCGCGCGCCTCCAACTCATCCAGCACTGCGATGGCGTCCGTGACGGGGGAGGACAGGATCACGCCGTCGACCCGGGTCTGGTCGATCAGTTCGCCCACGTGCTGCGCCAGCATGGGCGAGGCCACGTCGCTGGGCTGGGCCAGCAGCCGCACCCCCTCCTCCATGCAGCGCGTCCAGACCCCGGTCTGGATCTGGTGAATGTAGTGCGGGCTGTGGTTGTCGTAGAGCAGCGCGACCTGATGGCTGCGCTTGCCGGCCAGGGAGCGCGCGGCCATGCTGGGCACGAACTTGAGGTGGGCTATGGCCTGCTGCACGCGATCCCGGGTCTCCTCCGAGACATATCGCTCGCCGTTCAGGACCCGCGAAACGGTCTTTGTCGACACGCCCGCGATCTTCGAGACGTGCTTTATGGTTGGCCGCATCTGTTTCTGGCTCGACCCCTAGGTTCGCTGGACAGAATGGGACCAATGAGACAGCGGCGCAACAGGTTCTGTCCACTTCGGACAGATTTGGAGCTGACCTTGTCTAGTGCGGACGCCCCATCGGTTGGCCCGTCGCGTTCGGGCGCGCATTCTCCGGGACTTTTGCCTATGCTGGCGCGCGACCGCGTCGCCCGGGCGCAGGGAGCGAAACCGGCGTGAACCGATACTGGACCTTGGCCGAAGGGCCCGTGCCGAACTGGCCGCAACCGGACACCTTCGTGATGCGCGAGGGCGCCGTTTCGAGCCCCGAGCAGGGACAGGCCCTGACCCGGACGATCTATGTCTCCCTCGACCCATACCAGTGGGGCTACAAGCGGCGGCGGGTCGAGCCGAACGGCGCGCCCTGCCATGCCCGCACGGTCTCGCAGGTGGTCGAGAGCCGCATGCCGGGCTTCGAAGCCGGCGACCTCGTCTTCAACACCAACGGCTGGGCCGAGTACGGCCTGATGGGCGAGGGAATCTGGCGGCCGGACTACATGGTTCCCCGCAAGCTGGACCCTAGCATCGGGCGCATCTCGCTGGCGGTCGGCGTCCTCGGAATGCTGGGCCTGACCGCCTATGCCGGAATGAACCTCATGGCCGCGCCACAGGCCGGCGAGACCGTGGTGGTCTCCGCTGCGTCCGGCGGGGTCGGCCAGATCGCGGGCCAGCTCGCCAAGCTGAAAGGCGCGCGCGTCGTCGGGATCACGGGCCGAAGGGCCAAATGCCGGTTCGTGACCGAGGAGCTCGGTTTCGACGCCTGTGTCTCGCATCTGTCGCCGCGCTTGCCCGACGAACTCCGCGCCGCCTGCCCCGGAGGCGTGGACGTCTATTTCGAGAATGTGGGTGGGCCGGTGTTCGAGGCGGTGCTGCCTTTGTTCAACCCGGGCGCCCGCATGACCATCTGCGGCCTGATCGCCCACTATGGCGACGCCGAGGGCCGCGACGCCCGCGCAGCGCTCATGGAGCTCGGACGACCGATCTTCGAGGCGCGGGACGTGGCCGTAAAGACCCTGTTTGTCGGCGACTTCGCCCGGGACCACCACGACGAAATGCTGGCTTATGTGGCGCCGCTGGTCGCCGCGGGCCGCCTCAAATACCGCGAGGATATCCGCCAGGGATTCGAGGCCCTCCCCGCGGCCTTCGCCGAGATGCTGCGCGGAGACAACTTCGGCAAGATGCTGGTCCAGCTCACCCCGGACCCGACGGCCTGATCCCCACTATCGGCCAAGATCCCGTGCCAGGCGGCGGATCAGGTCTGCGCGCTCCTCGTCCGAGCCTGCGTGCTCCAGCCTGGTGTCGAGATCGATCAGCAGCTGGGCGCGCGCATTGTGCCAGTCCGGCCTTGCAGCGGCCGGCGAGGCGATGCGGGGCTGGAGGTCTTCCAGCGGCTGAGGCCCCGTCGGCTGCAGCCGGAACCGCTGGTCGATCCGCGGGATGTGGATCTTGGCTTTGTCGAAGCCAGCCGCGGCGAGCCGGTCAGCCAGTCCCTGCGCGCCCTGCGGTTCACCATGGGCCACGAAGACGGCGCCGCGGACCGGCCCGCGCGCCTTGGCCCAGGCGGTCAGGCCCGTGGCGTCGGCGTGGGCGGAATAGATGTCGAGATTGCGTATCCGGGCGCGGACGTGGATGTCTTCGCCCTGAATGCGGACATTGCGCGCGCCGTCGAGCAGGATCCGCCCCAGCGTGCCGGTCGCCTGATAACCGGCGATCAGCACCGTGGCCTCGCGCCGCCACAACAGCCGCTTCAGGTGCTTGCGCACTCGGCCAGCGTCGCACATGCCGCTGGCGGCCATGATCACATGCCAACCGCGCAGCCGTTCCAGGCTGTCGCTTTCCCACGGGTCGCGCAAAAACTTCAGCCGGCCGCTGGCGTGGATATCCTTGAACGGATTGCGACCGCTCGCCTTGTTCCAGCCGCGGCGGACGAAGATCTCGGTGGCCTCGATCGCCAGCGGCGAGTCGAGGAAGATATCGCCGGCCGGCGCATCCCCCGAGGCCATCAGGGTCATCAGATCGGCCAGGAGCTCCTGCGACCGCTCGACGGCGAAGGCGGGGATCAGCAAGGGGCCGCCCGCCTCGTGCGCCGCGGCGAGTTCCTCGGCCAACAGCCTGCGGCGCGCATCCGGCGTGATCACCTCCCGCTCACGATCGCCATAGGTCGACTCGATGACCAGATGGTCGACCCCGGCAGGCCCCTGCGGGTCGGGGGAATAGTCGCGCCCGCCGCTCCCCAGGTCACCGGAGAACAGGATCGTCTGGACGCCTTCCGCCGTCTCGACCCGCACCTCGATCGAAGTCGAGCCCAGGATGTGGCCCGCCTCCCAATAGGTGGCGGAGACGCCGGGCGCGACCTCGACCACCTCGTTCAGCTCCACCCGCTTGAACTGGCGCACGACCTTGCGGCCGTCGCCCTCGGTATAGATCGGCTCGACCGGCGGGCGGCCGCGCTGCTGGTTGCGACGGTTCAGGTGGGCCACCTCGCTCTCCTGGATGCCGCCGGCGTCGGCCAGCATCACCTCGCACAGCTCGCGCGTCGCCTCGGTGGCGTAGATGGGGCCCTCGAACCCGGCCAGCATCAGCTTCGGCAACAGGCCCGAGTGGTCGATGTGGGCGTGGGTCAGCAGCACCGCGTCGACCTTGCCGGCATCGAAAGGAAACGGCTGATAGTTCAGGGCCTTGAGCGTCTTGGAGCCCTGGAACATACCGCAGTCGATCAGGACCGTGGCCTGATCGGTCTCCAGCCGGGCGCAGAAGCCGGTCACGCAGCCGGCCGCGCCGTGAAAGGACAATCGAAGGCTCATGAGGCGATTTCTCCGGCCAGGGCGTCCGCCAGCAGGGAGGCGAGCGGCGCGACGTTGGTAGGATGGGGGCAGCTGTCGGTCGACACGATGCGGGTCAGGCCGGCCGCTTTCAACGCCTCGGCGGCGCTGTGGTCGAACAGGGCGTGCACCACGCCGGCCTCCACCGACCTGGCCCCGCAACGCAGGGCGAGGCGCGCCGCTTCGGCCAGTGTCGCGCCGCTGGAGCAGATGTCGTCCACCAGCACCACCCGCCGGCCGGCGAGCGCGGACGGCTCATTGACCGAAAGCTCCACCCGCCGATCGCCGAGCCGCGTCTTGCTCAGCACCAGATGCGGAGCGTCCATCAAGTCTGCGATAGCCGCGGTCCAGCGCGCGGACTCTTCGTCGGGGCCGATCAGCAGCGGCGGCTCGCCGCGAACGCCGATCGCGTCGGCCAGCACCCTCGCGGCCGACAGCGTCGTGACCTCGGTCCCGAACACGGCCCCGATGTCGCGGGTCCGGTGGAGATGCGGCTCGACCGTCACGATGCGATCGAAGCGGCATCCGAGGATCTCGCCGATCACGTCGCGGCTCACGGGCTGGCCGGCTGCGAACACCTTGTCCTGGCGCATATAGGCGAGATAGGGCGCAACCAGCACCAGCCGCCGCACGCCGGCCCGCCGCCAGGCGTCGCAGGCGAGCGCTAGCGGCATGATCTTGGCGTCCGGCCGATCCAGCGAGCAATAGACCAGCACCGTTTCCGCCGGCGGGCCTACGGTCGGCAAGCCCTCGCCGTCCGGGAAGCGGTGCAGGTCGATCAGGCTGAAGGGCGCTTTGAGTGAAGACGCCAGGGCTTCGGCGCGGGCCGCCTGGTCGGCGAAGGCGCAGACCAGCGCGCTCACGAGGCCAGCTCGTAGCCGCTGTTGTCGCCGGCCAGGTCGACCGCGGACCCGAAGTCGAGCGCCTCGCAGCCATGGATGCGGTACAGCGGATCGCCCTTGCGGACCTGCGCGCCGGTCTTGGCCAGGAGGTCGACGCCTGCGCCCGGATCGCTCGGCGCGCCGCATCGCCGGGCGATGGCCGCGATCTGCAGGCAGTCGATGCGTTCGACCCGGCCGGATGTGGGGGCCAGGACCTCGTGGATCAGCCCGCCGAGGCGCCCGTCCACCGGCGAAGGCCCCTGGGCTTCGGCGATCTGGTCCAGCTTGCGGGCCGCAGCGCCGCTCTCCAGCAGCTCGCGGGCGCGCTTGGCCCCGCTTCCGCCGGGCATGTTAGGATCCGCTTCCAGCAAGCGGCCAGCGAGCAGCAGGGCCTTCTCCCGCAGGTCCGCAGGGGCGTCGGCCCGCCCCTCCAGCACCGCGCGCACGTCGCGGGCCTCAAGCACCGGCCCGACGCCACGGCCGATCGGCTCGGCGGCGTCGGTGACCAGCACCTCCAGCTCCAGGCCCAGCCGCCGGGCGACGAACTCGAACAGCTTCTTCAGCCGCAGCGCTTCGCGCCGGTCGCGGACCTTGGCCGTCGGTCCGACGGGGATGTCGAGCACCAGATAGGTCGAACCCGCCGCCAGCTTCTTCGACAGGATCGAGGCGGTCATCTGCTCGGGCGTATCGATCGAGAGCGGGCGCTCGACCGAAATCAGCACGTCGTCGGCGGGCGAGAGCCGCACGCGCCCGCCCCAGGTGATGCAGCCGCCGCAGCGCTCCACCACGCTGCGCATCTCCTCCTCCGACAGATCGACCCGCGCCAGCACCTCCATCGTGTCCGCGGTCCCGGACGGCGAGGTGATGGCCCGGGAGGAGGTCTTGGGGATCAACAGGCCATGGGCGGCCACGATCGGCGCCACGATCAGCGAGGTCCGGTTGCCCGGCACCCCGCCTATGCAATGCTTGTCGACGACGAGGTCGCGGTCCCAGGTCAGGCGGTCGCCCGCCGCCACCATGGCGCGGGTCAGGTCCAAGGTCTCCTCGGCGGTCATCGAGCTGGCGCAGGCGATCAGGAAGGCCGAAATCTCGATGTCCGACCAGCGGTGCTCTGCGAGGTCGCGGGCGATCGCATCATAAGCAGCGGCGCTGAGCGTCTCGCCGGCCACCTTGGCCCGGACCGCCTGCAGGGTGTCGAGCGGCGGGGCGGGGCGGACCTGCAGCCATTCGCCGGGGCGGGCCCCCAGCCGGCGCGCCAGGGGTTGCGACAGGCCCGCCTCGTGCGCGGCCACGAGGTTCGGATCGTCGCAGATCAGGGGGATCGCCAGCACGGTCCCGCGGCCCGACCGCACCTCGACCTTGCGGACTCCCCGTAAGCGTTCGGGCCGCAGCGCCGCACAGTCGCGCGCCAGCAGCACGGTGTTCTCGCGAAAGGTGTCCAGCGCGACCAGCTTGGCGCAAAGCTGGCCCTCGCCCGTAGCGATGGCCTGGTCCTTCCTGGTCGTCGGCATGGTCTCTCCGTGTCCGCGATCGGCGGCATGGTGGGGCCGGTCACGCTGTCCGCCCTGATTTCAATCAAATCCGGCGAGGCGGCCTGAGCGAGGAGGAGTCGATTCTGCTTTCTGAAGCACAGCCGCGACTACGGGCGAACCCTGGTTCGACCTGATCTAGGCGGCGGCCCCACGGTCCGCCCCGTTGGACGGCTCGACGTGATGGCCAAAGCCAAAACGCATCGCAGACAACAATTTCTCGCCGAAGGTATGAGTCTCGCGGGATCTGAACCGGGCGAACAGGGCGTTGGCGAGGGCGCTGGCGGGCGCCTCCTCCTCCACCGCTGCGGCCAGGGCCCAGCGGCCTTCGCCGCTGTCGGCCACATCACCCTCGAAGTGCTCCAAAGCCGGATCGCGCGCCAGGGCCTGAGCGACCAGGTCCAGGAGCCAGGACGAAACCACGCTGCCCCGGCGCCAGGTCTCGGCTATGTCCGCGAGGTTGAAATCATAGCGCTCTCCCTCCGGCATCGTGGCCGCGCCGCGGCCGCGCAACAGGTCGAAGCCTTCCGACAGCGCCTGCATCAGGCCGTATTCGACCCCGTTGTGCACCATCTTGACGAAGTGCCCGGCCCCGACCGGACCGGCGTGCACATAGCCCAGCTCCGGACGGGGATCAGCGCCGGCCGGCCGCTGGGTGCGCGGGAGCTGGCCCAGCCCCGGCGCGAGCGTGCGCAGGATCGGCTCGATGGCCTCGAACGCCCGCGCCTCGCCCCCGACCATCAGGCAGTAGCCGCGCTCGCGCCCCCAAACGCCGCCCGAGACCCCGGCGTCGACATAGTCGATCCCCTGCGCGCGCAGCTTGCGGGCTCGGCGAATATCGTCGCGGTAGAACCCGTTGCCGCCATCGATAATCACATCGCCCCGTTCCAGCAGCGCCGACAGGGCCACGACCGTCTCCTCCGTCGCCTCACCAGCGGGCAGCATCAGCCAGACCAGACGGGGCGACGCCAGCTTGCGGACCAGATCGGAGAGATCGTTCGCCGCGGTGGCTCCAGCATCTGCGAGCTTTCGCCTCGCCCCTTCGTCGCGATCGAAGACGACACATGAATGCCCGGCGCTCATCAGGCGACGGGCGATGTCGCCCCCCATGCGGCCGAGGCCGACCATTCCCAGTGTCAGCGCTGATCGCCCGGCATGCGCAATGCTGCGGGACGCCGCCAAGGCGCCGCGCTTGGCTGACAGGGCTTCCAGCAGTTTGTCATACGAACCGGAGAACTTGCGCACGCCATCGGCGAGCAGTTCCCTCGTCACGCCGTCGAGGTCGAGCCCAGCGCGCTCGACCTGGGCGATCACGCTTCGGGCAAGGTCCAACTCGGCGGTCAGGGGCGGATCGGCTGCGACCAGGGTGGCGGGGACCCGGCCGTGATCGCGGAACGCATCGAGCGTCTTTGGCGGCACAGTAGTAATCGTATCCGGGCCGATCAGGCTCTCGACATAGAGCACGTCCGAATAGGTGGGATCCTTGGTCCCGGTGGACGCCCACAACACCCGCTGTGGCTTGGCTCCTGCGGCCGCAAGCGCCTTCCATCGGGCCCCGCCGATCATGTCCAGATAGGCCTGATAGGCCAGCTTGGCGTTGGCGATGGCCACCCGGCCCCGAAGAGTCCGAAGGATCTCCGCCTCCGGGCCGACACCGGCTTTGAAGCGTTCGTCGATGGCCTGGTCGATCGCGGTGTCGATGCGGCTGACGAAGAAGCTGGCGACGCCGCGCACCTGGCTGATGTCCCCGCCCTCGGCCCTCAGGTCCTCCAGCCCGGCCATGTGCGCCTCGGCGACGGCCCGATAGGCGTCGAGGCCGAACAGCAGGGTGACATTGACGTTCACCCCCTCCCCGATCAGTTGCCGGATCGCCTGGTAGCCGGCGCGCGTGCCCGGGACCTTGATCATCAGGTTGGGCCGGCCGACGGCCTTCCACAGCCGGCGCGCCTCGACCACCGTGCCGGCCGCATCGTCCGCCAGATGTGGCGAAACCTCCAGGCTGACGAAGCCGTCCTCGCCACCGAGTTGCTCGAACACCGGGCGGAAGCGGTCGGCCGCCTCCCGGATGTCGTTGATGGCCAGGGCCTCATAGAGCCGCTTCGGCGACAGCTCCTGTTCGCTCAGCAATCGGCGGATACCTTTGTCGTAGGCGTCGCCCTCGGCGATCGCCTTTTCGAACAGGGTCGGGTTCGAGGTCAGTCCCCTGACGCCATCCTCGGCGATCCAGCGCTCGAGCCGCCCGCTCTCAAGGATTTCCCGGTCAAGATGGTCGAGCCAGACAGATTGGCCGGCCTTGGCCAGCTGCAGCAGCGGATTGGTCATGGGGGCGTCTCCTATCTGCAGGTCAACCGCCGCGCCGCCTCGGCGACATCGGCGGCGGTGAAGCCGAATTTGGACTGAAGGTCTGCATAGGGCGCGGAGGCGCCGAAGCGGCGCATGGCGATCACCGCGCCCTCGGGGCCGACATAGCGATCCCAACCGAGTGGCGAGGCTGCTTCGACCGCCAGCCGGGCCTTCACGGCCGGCGGCAGCACCGAGCGTCGGTAAGCTTCGTCCTGGGCCTCGAACAGGTCGAACGAGGGCATGGACACGACCCGGCAACGGAGGCCCTCGCTCGCCAATGTCTCGCGCGCCTCGAGGCAGGCGGCCACCTCGCCTCCGGAGGCGATCAGGATGACGTCGGGTGTCTCTTCGCCGCCCGCGAGCACATAGCCGCCCCGGGCGAGGCCGCTGGCAGGGGCGAACTTCCCGCGATCCAGCACGGGCAGGGCCTGGCGCGACAGGACCAGGCAGGCGGGCCGCTCGGATTGTCCCAGGATCACCCGCCAGGCTTCTGCCGTCTCGTTCGCGTCGCAGGGCCGGATCACCATCAGGCCCGGAACAGCCCGGAGTCCGGCCAGTTGCTCGACCGGCTGATGAGTCGGACCGTCCTGACCCAGGCCGATGGAGTCGTGGCTGAACACGAAAACCACAGGAAGCCCGCCCATGGCCGCCAGCCGGATCGGCGGTCGCATGTAGTCACTGAAGACCAGGAAGGTCCCAACGAAAGGCCTCAGGCCCGACAGGGCGAGGCCATTGGCGATCGCCCCCATGGTGTGCTCGCGTATGCCGAAATGCAGGTTCCGGCCCCCAAAAGCGCCGGCCTCGAAATCACCAGCACCGTCGAATTTCAGCTCGGTCTTGTTCGAGCCGGCAAGATCGGCGGACCCGCCGAGCAGCCACGGCATATGCGGCGCTAAGGCGTTGAGCACCCGGCCGGACGCTTCGCGCGTGGCCATGCCGCTGGGGTCCGGCTCGAAGGCCGGGATTTTGTCCTCCCAACCCGGTTTCGACTGGCCGGCCAGGCCGCGCGTCAATTCGGCGGCCAGGTCCGGCGCTTCGAGTTTCAAACGGCCAAGGCGCTCTTCCCAGGCCATCCGGGCTTCCGCGCCGCGTCGTCCCACGGTCTCCGCGAAGCGCTGCGGAACCGCCGGGGGAACCCGGAACTGAGCATCCTCAGGCCAGCCGTAGGCGCGCTTGGTGCGTCGCACTTCCTCGGCGCCGAATGGATCGCTGTGGGCCTTGGACGTGCCTTGAAGGTCGGGCGCGCCGAAACCGATGGTGCTACGCACCGCAATCAGGGTCGGGCGGTCGGGAGTGCCGAGGAAGCGCTCGATGGCCTCGGCGAAGGCCGCGCAGTCGTTGGCGTCCTCGACCCGATGGGTGGCCCAGCCATAGCCTTCGAACCGTCGCCGGACATCTTCGCTGAACGCCAGCCGGGTGGGTCCGTCGATGGTCACGCTGTTGTCGTCGTAGATCCAGCACAGGTTGCAGAGACCCAGGTGGCCGGCCAGCGACGCCGCCTCGCCGCTGATCCCCTCCATCAGATCGCCATCGCTGCAGAGAGCGTAGACCCTTTGCCCGAACAGGGCTGAACCAGCCCGGTCATAGCGCGCCCCCAGCCATTTGGCGGCGATGGCCATGCCGACGCTGTCGCCGACGCCCTGCCCGAGCGGCCCGGTGGTGGCCTCGACGCCCGTGGTCATCCCGTATTCCGGATGGCCAGGGCAGACGCTGTCTAGCTGGCGGAAGGCCCTGATGCCGTCGAGGCTTACGGCAGGGCTGCCTGTCGGCTCTCCCGTCCGGTCGACCTCAGCGACGTTCGCCAGGTGAAGCAAAGCGTACAGCAGCATCGAGCCATGACCGGCCGAGAGCACGAACCGGTCCCGTCCCGGCCAGAGCGGCTGAGCCGGGTCATAGGTCAGAAACCTGCTCCAGAGCGTATAGGCCGCAGCCGCCATCCCCAGCGGCAAGCCGGCATGGCCCGACTTCGCCCGCTCCACCGCGTCGACGGTCAAGGTGCGAATGGTGGCGATAGACAGCTGGTCGATCTCGTCGGCCGGGTGCCGCCTGCAAAGGTCCATGGCCGGGCTCCCTAAGGCGCCCCCAACTCATGAACGCCGTGCGCGGCAAGCCGCTCCCGCGCTTTCGGAGCAGGCTTCGCCCCGCAGGCGACCCGCCAGAATTTGCGAAGCCCAGCGCCCTTCAGGCGGTCGATCGAGCTCCAAGACCTCAGGAACTGCCGCGACGGAAGCGATTGCTTCAAGACTAACATCGCAGGACACAAACAAATCTGATCTGGACCGAACCTCTGCGACAATTTGTCAGAACACCCAAAACCGGTTGTCCTTGTGTTTTGCGCCGCCCGTACGTTGAAATTAAACATATCGAAAGCGGCGCTCGGTAATCCCTTGCCAGTAGCGCCCTGACTGCGGGGTTTTGGCTGTGTTCCTGGGGACGCCGTGACGCCGTTCAACTTCGCCAGCGCGAGCAAGAACAGCGTTCGCTCGCCTCGATACAGCGAAGCTGAACTGCGACAATTCCTGTCCGCCCATGAACGTTTCGTGCGCGGCGAGCCGAAGGGGCAGCGCGCCATATGGCGCTATGTCCAGGCGCCCAGCTGCGACTTCTCCGGCCGCGTCTTCGCCCTGGCAGACCTGACCGGCGCCAATCTGCAGGCCTGCCGCCTTGCCGCCGCCAACCTCGAGCGCGCCTGCCTGCAACTCGCCGACCTGCGTGATGTCGACGCCGCCGACGCCAGCTTCGCGCAAGCCGACATCCGCGGCGCCAGCCTGCGCCGGGCGAACCTCTCCGGCGCCTGCTTCGATCAGGCCGACATGCGCCAGGCGGTGCTGTCGCCGGCAGGGGTGTCCGAAGACTTCCGGCTCAGCAGCCCATCCCAGGCCGCCGAGGCCGTTGCGGGCGAGATCACCTTCGAGGTGGATTTCACCCACTGTTCGATGCGCAACGCGCGCCTGAACAACGCCCGGCTGAACCGCGCCAACTTCACCGGCGCCTGCATGGCCGGCGCGGATCTGGCCGGCGCGGACCTGCGCGGCGGACGCTTCCGCGGCGCCATCCTGACCGGCGCGAACCTGGGCGGCGCGAAGCTCGATCCCGGCGCGCTGGACGGCTGTGTGCTGGATGTTTCCGAGCAGGCGCTTCGGCGAGTTCCCGAACTGATGGCCCGCATCGCCGCCGCCGACCGATGGGTCGCCAGCAACGGCGCCGACGGCGCACCAGCCGAACTGGACGATGAAGACCTGCGCCCGCTCGGCGACGCCTTCGCCGGCCGGCGGCTCGCCGCCCTCACCGCCCGCCGGGCCTGCGGGGTCGGAGCCCGCTTCACCAACGCTCAGCTTCAAGGGGCGCGCTTCGACGACGCGGACCTCAGGGACGCCGACTTCAGCGGCGCAGACCTTCGGGGTGCTTCGTTCCGCGGCGCCAAGCTGCGTTACGCCCGGTTCGACCGCGCGGATCTGCGCCCGCTGCCCCTGGCCAGCGGCGGAGAACGGCCGGTGGACCTGACCGACGCCGATCTGGGCGAAGGCGCCTTCGTGGCGGCGCGTCTGGCATGAAGGCGTCGCTCGGTTCCGTCCCGATGTCCTGGATGCGCCTGAAGACCGTCGCCAGCGTGTTCCTGCTGGCCCTGGCCGCCAACATCCTGGTGGCGTTCGCCGTTCGAGCTCTTTCGCCCCTCACTCTTCTGTGCGCCGTGATCGCCGCCGCCCTGTCGAGCATCCCCCTCAGCCTGCTGGTTTTGGGTCAGCGCCGCATGGCGGCCGAAGCGCTGGAAAGCGCTGCGCAAAAGAACCGGGTCATCGCCGAGATCCAGCAGCGGCGGCAGGAGGCCGAAGAGTCCTCCGCCGGCGCAGAGCGCGCCCTGGACCGGCTTGCGCGCAGCGAGGGCCTCTATCGCCTGCTGGCCGACAACCAGACCGACGTGATCACCCTCTGGACCCAGGACCTGAAGCGCAAATACACCTCGCCCTCGGTCAAGCGCACCCTGGGCTTCACGCCCGAGGAACTGCAGGAACAGCCGGCGCTGCTGGAGGTGCACCCGGAGGACGCCGGCCGGATCCGCGGCGTGCTGGAAGGACTGAAACCCGGCGGCGAGCCGGTCGTCGCCGAGTACCGGGTTCATCTCAAGGACGGGTCGGAGGCCTGGGTCGAGAGCATGGTCCGCCGGCTGGACGGCGACGGCGAGCTCTTGTCCACCTCTCGCGTGATCAACCGGCGCAAGGCGCTGGAGGATGCACTGTTGCGCGCGCTCAGCGAGGCCAAGGCCGCCGGCCAGGCCAAGTCCGACTTCCTGGCCAACATGACCCATGAGCTCAGGACGCCGCTCAACGCTATCATCGGATTCTCCGAGGTGCTGAAGACCTCGGAGGAACTGAGCCCGGCCGGCGCGCGCCACCTGGCCCTGATCGCAGACGCCAGCCACACCCTCCTGGGCGTGGTCAACGACGTACTCGACTTCTCGCGCCTGGAAGCCGGCGCCGTGGAGCCGGAACTGGCGCCCTTCGACCCGCGAAGCCTGGTCGAGTCCGCCGTGGCCATGCTGGCCGGTCAGGCCGAAGCCAAGGGCGTGGCGCTGGAGATCGCCGCCGCCGGCCCGGGCGACCGGCTGATGGGCGACGAGCCGCGACTGAGGCAGGTCCTGCTGAACTTCCTCTCCAACGCCATCAAATTCACCAGCCGCGGCCGCGTGTGCGTGCGGTTGTCTCAGACAGAGGCCGGCGAGGTGCGCCGCCTGCGGATCGCCGTCGAGGACACTGGCATCGGAATCTCGACCGAACAGCTGCCGTCTCTCTTCGACCGCTTCACCCAGGCCGACGCCTCGACCTCGCGCCAGTACGGCGGCACGGGCCTGGGCCTTGCGATCTCCAAGCGGATCATGGAGGCCCTCGGCGGGAGCGTCGGGGTCGAAAGCCGAATTGGCGAAGGCTCGACCTTCTGGTTCGAGATCGTGCTCGAAGCCGCCCCGGACCAGCCGGTCCGGGCCACCAGGGCCAGCACCGCCGCCGCCGACATCGACCCGGCCATGCGTCTGCTGGTCGTCGACGACAATGCGGTGAACCGCGAGCTGATCTGCACCCTGCTCTCGCCCTTCGATCTCGAGGTCGAGACCGCCCAGGACGGCGTCGAGGCGGTCGAGGCGGCGCTGCGCACGCCGTTCGACCTGATCCTGATGGACGTGCAGATGCCCAACATGGATGGCCTGACCGCCACCCGCCGCATCCGCGAAGCCGCCCAGCTCGGCGCCCGGCGGCCGGTGATCCTGGCCATGACCGCAAACGTGCTGCCCGAACAGGTGGCCCGCTGCCTGGAGGCCGGCATGGACGGCCATCTGGGCAAGCCGATCAGCGCCGAGCGGCTGCTCGCCGCCATCGCCAGCCCCTATCCGGGGGCCAAGGAACATACCGGCGCCGCCGCGACGGCCTGACGCCCCGCCACCCTTACGCAGCGGAATTTCCGCTCCAGGCGGCGTGACAACCCTGCCCCGACCCGATATTGGTAGCGTTGTCACAACAGCAGCGGCGTCGAAGCGGCCAGGCCGCGAACGCGCGCCCGTCCCAGGGAGAGACCCGACTTGCCCGCAGCCGTCATTTCCGCCCCTCCGTCCTCCGCCTCGGGAGGCGGCGCCCGGCGGCTGATCCCCCTGGCAATGGCCCTTTTCTTCGCCTTCGGCTTCTGCACGGTGGTGATCAACGACACCCTGACGCCCAAGCTGAAGGGCATGTTCGCCCTGAACTACACCGAGGCGGCGCTGACGCCGTTCGTGTTCTTCATCGCCTATTTCCTGGTCTCCCTCCCGGCGGCGTGGCTGCTGGGCCGGGTCGGCTATCTTAAGACGGTGATCGCGGGCCTGGTGCTGACGGCGGTCGGCGCCCTGCTCTTCACCCCCGCCGCCAATCTCGGGGTCTATGAGGCCTTCCTGGGCGCGATCTTCGTGGTCGCCAGCGGGGTGACCATCGTCCAGGTCGCCGCCAATCCGCTGACCGCCGTGATCGGCGACCCGCGTTACAGCCACAGCCGCCTGACCTTGGCCCAGGCCTTCAACTCCTTCGCCACCTTCGTCGGCCCCTATATCGGCGCCGAACTGATGCTGAAGGGCTCCAAGCCGGTACCGCCGGCCGCCAGCCTGCCGGCCAGCGTGCTGAGCCAGCTGCGCATCCACGAAGCCCACGCCATGCAGGCGCCTTTCCTGGGCATCGCCATCGGCCTGATCCTGCTGGCGGGCCTTTGCGCCCTGTTCCTGAAGCAGTCGCCGCCCGCCCCGCCCAAGGCGCACGGGACCTATCGCCAGCTCCTGGCTCAGCCGCGCCTGATGCTGGGGGTGCTGTCGATCTTCACCTATGTCGGCGCCGAGGTGGCCATCGGGGCGATGATGACCAGCTATCTGATGTCGCCGCACGCCCTGTCGCTGAAGATCGAGATCGCCGGCAAGCTGGTGATGTTCTACTGGGGCGGCGCCATGGTCGGCCGCTTCATCGGCGCCTATGTGCTGCGCAAGGTCCGCCCGGGCGCCGTGTTGTCCTTCTGCGCCTTCGGCGCCGCGGCGCTGGCGGCGGCTTCTGGGCTTTCGTCCGGCATGATGGCGGCGGTCGCGGTGCTGGCCATCGGCCTGTTCAACTCGATCATGTTCCCGACCATCTTCACCCTGGCCATCGAGGACCTGGGCGAGTCAGTGCCGCAGGGCTCGGGTCTCCTCTGCCTGGCCATCGTCGGCGGGGCGGTGGTGCCGCTGATCTCCGGCAAGGTCGCCGACACCTTCGGCCTGACCGCTTTCCTCGCCGTCCCGATCGTCTGCTACCTGTGGATCGCAGCCTACGGCTTCATCACCCGCCGCAGCGAACCCGTCCCGGCCGGTGAAATGGCGCTGGCGGAGGCCGGCTGAATCGGCTGTTCTCCCGCCTGACCGCGGCCGCCCGAGGGGTAGAGCCGCGGCTTTCGGGGAAATGACCGCATGAAGGCCGACGCACCTGCGAGCCCCGCCCGCGCCGCGCCCGTGGTCGCCCTGTGCGCCGCCGTGGCGCTGCTGGAGGGCTACGACATCCAGGCCATGGGCGTTGCGGCGCCCAAGCTGGCCCCGGCCCTGCACCTCGCCCCCGCGGCGCTCGGCAACGTGTTCACCGCCGGCATGGTCGGGCTGGTGCTGGGGGCCGCCGCCGGCGGGTGGCTGGCCGACCACATGCGCCGCCGCATCCTGATGAGCCTGGCGGTGACCGTGTTCGGCCTGTTCAGCCTGGCCACCGCCGTGGCGCCCGACGCCCTCAGCCTGGTCGCCGCCAGGTTCCTGACCGGCCTCGGCCTCGGCGCGGCCATGCCCAGCCTGATCAACATCGTCATCGAGGTCAGCCCGGCTCGACATCGCGCGCGGCTGGTCTCGGCCATGGCCTGCGGCATGCCGGCCGGCGGCGCCTCGTCCGGCCTGTTCGCCGTCTACGCCTTCCAGCACCTCGACTGGCGGGCGCTGTTTCTGGTCGGCGGCGTCCTGCCCTTGGCCCTTCTGCCGTTCCTGCTGACCTTGCCTGAGACCCGCAGGAAGCAGGCCGAGCATCACGCCGGCGGCGCGCCGTCGATCCCCGAAGCCCTGTTCGGCGAGGGCCGGGCCGGCGTGACCGCGCTGCTCTGGACCACGTTCGGCCTGACGCTCCTGGTCCTCTACCTGATGCTCAACTGGCTGCCGACCCTGGTGGCGTCCAAGGGCTTCAGCGCCAGCAACGGGGCCCAGGCGGCCCTGGCCTTCAACGCGATCAGCATTCCAGGCGCCCTGATCCTGGGCTCGCTGGTCGATCGCCGCGGCGCACGCGGGCCGGTGTCCCTGGCCTTCGCCGGCCTGATCGTCGCGCTGCTGGGCCTGGCGGCGGCCCACAGCCTGCCGCTGGTCCTGGCCTGCGCCGGCGCTTGCGGCTTCTGCATCCTGGGCGCCCAGTACTGCCTCTATGGCGTGACGCCGATGTACTACCCATCCGCCTCGCGCGGCGTCGCCACCGGGTCGGCCGTGGCGGTCGGGCGGATCGGCTCGATCGTCGGCCCCTTCGCCGCCGGCCAGCTCGTCGCCCTGGGCGTGGGCGCCTCGGGCCTGGCCATCGCCATGGCCCCCGTGATCCTGGTCTCCGGGCTGGCCGCCGCCCTGATGACAACCATAGCCAAGCCCTTCGCCGACTGATCCAAAGCCCGATCGGGCTTGCAGCAGGGATGGCCTTGCGCTTGGCTCCGGCGCGCGACCAGTGAGGCGGACATGGCGGACGACAGGATAGGTGTCGGACTGATCGGCTTCGGCCTGGCCGGGCGGGTGTTTCACGCCCCCCTGCTCGCCGCCCGGCCCGAGTTCCGCCTGTTCGCGGTCAGCACCAGCCGCCGCGAGGCCGTGGCCGCCGAACTGCCGGCGGCCGAGATCGCCGTATCGCCCGAGGCCCTGTTCGCCGATCCGCGCATCGACCTGATCGTGATCGCCACCCCCAACGACACCCACGAACCCCTGGCCACAGCGGCGCTGAAGGCCGGAAAGGCTGTGGTGGTGGACAAGCCCTTCACCCTGGACCTCGCCTCGGCCCGAAGGCTGCTGGACCTTGCCCGGCGGAAGGACCGCCTGCTCTCCGTGTTCCAGAACCGCCGATGGGACAGCGATTTCCTCACCGTGCGAGAGGCCATCGCCGAGGGCGCCGTCGGCCGCGTCGTCCATTTCGAATCCCACTTCGACCGCTTCCGGCCCAAGGTCAGGGACCGCTGGCGCGAGGGCGGCGGCCCGGGCTCGGGCGTCTGGTTCGACCTCGGCCCGCACCTCGTCGACCAGGCTCTGCAATTGTTCGGCCTGCCGCAGGACGTCACCGCCAGCCTGGGCGCCCTGCGCGACGGGGCCAAGGCCGACGATTGGGCGCATGTCGTGCTCGACTATCCCCGTCGTCGCGTGGTGCTGAACGCCAGCATGCTGGCGGCGGGCGGCGTCCCCAGCTTCACCATCCACGGCGACCAGGGCAGCCTGGTCAAACAGATGCCCGACGCCCAGGAAGCTCAGTACGTCGCCGGCCTGCGCCCCGGCGCGCCGGGCTGGGGCCAGGATCCCGATCCGCTGCAGATATGGGACGCCGAGGGCCGCCGCGCCACCCGCCCGGCCCTGGCCGGCGACCACGGCCTCTACTACGCCGCCGTGGCCAAGGCCCTGCGCGGCCAGGCGGCGAACCCCACCCCGGCGCACGAGGTTCTGGGGGTGATGGGGGTGCTGGAGGCGGCGATCCGGTCGGCCGCCAGCGGAACCACCATCGCCATCGAAACCCTGCTCGCGCCGGCAGAACGCGCCTGGCCACCCCTCACCAAGGAGCTCCCATGAGCGACCTCTACGCCCGCTACCAGCGCCTCGCCTTCGACCGCCCCTCGCCCGGCGTGCTGCGCGTCAGCATGAACAACCCGGAACGGCTGAACGCCGCCGACGCGGTCATGCACGCCGAACTGGCCGAGATCTGGCGCGACGTCGACCGCGACGACGCCGTCCGGGCGGTGATCCTGACCGGGACCGGCAAGGCGTTTTCGGCCGGCGGCGACTTCGCCATGATCGAGCAGATCACCCAGGACTTCGACGCCCGCGCCCGCGTGCTGAAGGAGGCGCGCGAGATCGTCTACAACCTGATCAACTGTTCCAAGCCGGTGGTCAGCGCCATGCGCGGGCCGGCGGTCGGGGCGGGCCTGGTCTGCGGCCTTTTGGCCGACATCTCCATCGCCACGCCCGAGGCCAAGATCATCGACGGCCACACCCGCCTGGGCGTCGCCGCCGGCGACCACGCGGCCATTGTCTGGCCCCTGCTGTGCGGCATGGCCAAGGCCAAGTACTACCTCCTGCTCTGCGAGCCCCTGACCGGGGCCGAGGCCGAACGGATCGGGCTGATCTCGCTCCTGGCCCCCGACGACCAGCTCGACGCCAAGGCCGAGGAGATCGCGGCCAGGCTCGCCGCCGGGGCCCAGAGCGCGATCCGTTGGACCAAGTACGCCCTGAACAACTGGCTGCGCAGCGCCGGCCCGACCTTCGACGCCTCCCTGGCCCTGGAGATGCTCGGCTTCACCGGTCCCGAGGCGCGCGAGGGCCTGGCCTCGCACCGGGAAAAGCGCCCGCCGCGCTTCCCCTGAGCTCAGGCCATGCCGCCGTCGACCCGGATCACCGAGCCGGTGGTGAAGCTCGACTGCGGGCTGGCCAGGTAGAGGGCCGCCGTGACGATCTCCTCCGGCCGCCCCGGCCGGCCCAGCGCATTGGGCGCGGTCTCGCGCGAGGCCTCGTCCCAGGCCTTGGAGATGTCGGTCAGGAACGGCCCGGCCATGATGCAGTTGACCCGCACGCTCGGCCCGAACTCCTTGGCGAAGCCCTCGGTCATCACGTTCAACGCCGCCTTGGCCCCGGCATAGGGCAGGAACCGCGGCTGTGGCCGGATCGCGCCGGAGGAGGAGATGTTGATGATCGCCCCGCCGCCGCCCTGCACCATGCGCTCGCCGACCAGGGCCGCCAGGCGGAACGGCCCCTTGAAATTGACCTCCAGCACCTTGTCGAACAAGGCCTCGCTGGTCTCGGCCGAGGACGGCGCCAAGGGCGACATGCCGGCGTTGTTCACCAGGATGTCGATCCGCCCCATCTCGGCATAGGCCGTCTCGACCAGCCGCTCCACATCGCCCCAGTGGCCGACGTGGCAGGCGACCGGCAGGGCCTTGCGGCCCAGCGCCCTGACCGCGGCCGCCGCTTCCTCGCAGGCCTCCAGCTTGCGGCTGGCGATCACCACGTCGGCGCCGGCCTCGGCGAAGGCCAGCACCATCTGCAGGCCCAGCCCCCGGCTGCCGCCGGTCACCAGGGCCGTCTTGCCCGAAAGGTCGAACCGTTCCTGAACGCTCATGCCGCCGTCATCCCTGATGTTTCCTGCCCAGCAGCCTAGGCGCAGGCTCTCGCCCGGCGAAGCCCCCGCCCCTCCGTCAACGGTCCGAAAAAGGCGCCGCTTGACGGACCCTAGGGCAGGCCGTGGCATATGCCGGCGAACGCGAAGTCTCCCCCATCGCGAGCCGCCCGGCCCGGGAACGCCGGCGGCGCCAGCAGAGGAAACACGACCATGACGGAAGCCTGGATCATCGATGCGGCCCGCACGCCGCGCGGCGTCGGCAAGGTGGGCAAGGGCGCCCTCTCGGACGTCCACCCCCAGCGGATCCTGTCGACCGTGCTCAAGGCCCTGGCCCAGCGCAACAACCTGAACACCGCCGAGATCGACGACGTCATCGCCGGCTGCGGCAGCCAGAGCGGCAAGCAGGGCGCCTGCATCGCCCGCATGGCGGCCCTGGACGCCGGCTACGACATCAAGGCCGGCGGCTTCTCCCTCGACCGCTTCTGCGGCTCGGGCATGACCGCGGTCAACCTGGCGGCCATGGGCATCATGTCCGGCCAGCAGGACCTGGTCATCGCCGGCGGCGTCGAGAGCATGAGCTACGCCTCCACCCTGCCCCGCGCCACCACCGGCCTCTTGGACGGCGACAACCTGCACCTGCGCGAAATCCACCCCCAGCCGCACCAGGGCGTCTGCGGCGACGTCATCGCCACCCTGGAAGGCATCACCCGCGAGGACGTGGACCGGCTGGCCTATGAGAGCCAGCAGCGCGCCGCCGCCGCCATCGCCGAGGGCCGCTTCGAAAAGAGCCTGGTCCCGGTCTACAAGGACGACGGCTCGCTGGCCCTGGACCGCGAGGAATATCCCCGGCCCCAGACCACGCTGGAGGGCCTGGCCCAGCTGAAGCCGGCCTTCGAGGCCCTGTATTCGGTTCCGCTGAACGAGGAAGGCCTGTCGTTCAAGAGGCTGGTCGAGGCCACCTATCCGGACCTCAAGGTCAATCACGTGCACCACGCCGGCAACTCCTCGGGCGTGGTGGACGGCGCCGGCGCCCTGGTTCTGGCCTCGCCGGAATACGCCAAGGCCCATGGGCTGAAGCCCCGCGCCCGCATCCGCGCCGTTGCCGCCATCGGCGACAGCCCCGAGCTGATGCTGAACGCCCCCGGCCCGGCGGCCAAGAAGGCGCTGAAAAAGGCCGGCATGACGCTGAAGGACATCGACCTCTTCGAAATCAACGAGGCCTTCGCCGTGGTGCCGATCAAGTTCATGCGCGACCTCGACATCGACCCGGCCATCGTCAACGTCAACGGCGGCGCCATCGCCCTCGGCCACCCCATCGGAGCCACCGGCGCGATCATCGTCGGCGCCCTGCTGGACGAACTCGAGCGCCGCGACCAGGCCGTGGGCCTGGCCACCCTCTGCGCCGCCGGCGGCATGGCGCCTGCGGTGATCATCGAGCGGATGTAAGGGGGTTCAGGGGCAACCCTCACAGATCCCACCCCACCCCGTCATCCCGGCCGGAAGCCCGCGCAGCGGGCTGGAGAGCCGGGACCCAGCAGTTCCGGTCTCGACGCGCAATGATCGCAGCGTCGAGGTCGGTGCGGCTGGGTCCCGGCTCTACGCGCTCTATCGAGCGCTCCGGCCGGGATGACGAAGTTTTGGGGAAGGGAGAAGGGAAATCACGGCGCCCCAGCTATAGGCGGCGACCTGAACAGCCGCACATAGGCCCCGTCCGGCGCCACGAACGGCGAGGTTTCATCGCCGCTCGCCATCTCCTCGACGGCCCAGGCCTCGCGGGCCAGATGCACCCAGTTCACCGGAATCTCCAGATCCCGGCAGATCATCTCGATCACCACGCCGATCGGCTGGGAGAGCACATCGCCATAGATGTCCTCGTCGCTCAGCCGCTCCCAGACCCGCCCAAAGAGCCGCTCGGCCTTCCAGGCCGTGGCCTCGTCATCGGCCACTACCCGGTTCACGATCCGCGCAATCCGCCGCCGGCGCTGATCCAGCGGGTCTTCCGGCGTAACCGCCGCAGCGACGCGAACCTGCCCAGCCTCCAGCGCCGCCAGGTCCTTGATCACTTTGGTCTGCAAGGCCAGCGTCAGCCGCACCGCCCGGGTGACCTTCTGGAACGCCCGGTCTAGCCCCTCGACATCCCCGCCGCCAGCCGCCTCCTCGACGGTCCTCTGCGCCAGGGCCTCGGCCATCCGCGTCCCCGCCTCGGCCAGCCGGTCCAGAAACGCGACCTGCCGCTCCGCCACCCCACGCGCCATCGCCGCCACGGACACAGGGTCCGCCGCGCGGGCGTCGTCGAAGTCGTAGGGTTCGGGCTGATGCATATGTGACAAATAGGAACATAATTCTGGAGATTCGTCAAGCGAACCCCTCCCCCCCTCGCGGAGGAAGAGATCGGCCGCCTGACGGGGGTGAGCCTTCGCTCCAGCTCGCTGGCGCGCCCTACCGGCCTCGAATCCGTACTTCGTCCTATGGCCAAGCTTGTAGGCTCATGCTACCTGAACGGTAGGGAGTCGGGCGTGTTCGCGGCATCGGCGGGCGTGCCGCAGCGGCAGGGGCATTTGATGGCCAAGAAGCGGTCGAATTCGGGTCCGGCGATCTTTGCGGTCGCAGCAGCCATCACCTTGGGCGTCGGCGGATGGTTTTATTGGAGCAGCCGGGCGTCGGTCCCGGCCCAGGCCCAGGCCGCGCCGCCCACGCTGCCGGAGGGCCGGCTGACCTTTGCGGGCGCCTCGAACATCGACACGCGCTACGTCGTGGGCGACCTCAAGCCCGGCCAGGCTACCTACCAGGTGACGGCGCTGATCGTTGGCAAGACGCCAACATCCGTGGAGCAGCGCTATGCGATCGGCGTCAAGAGGGAGCTGGTGTACTGCGCCGACCGCTCCATCGCGCAGGAGGTCATCGCTCTATACGACCAGGCCGGCAAGTTCTCCGGCCGCGAGGACCTGACCGGCGCAGCAGGGAGGCCGATCGGCGGCAGCGACCGCGAGGCGGCGCTGGCTTGCGGCCATGCCTCGCCTGCGGCCTGGCGCGCGACGACGGGCTGGCGGGCCGCCGTCCGCAAGTTCCAGCAGCCGCCGGCCGATATCGACGCCGAGATGAAGACGCAGCCGCAGGACGCCGTGCTCTTGGCCTGGCGCTGCCGCACCATCGCCGAGGGCAGCTGGCGGCCCGACGGCCGCCAAGTCTGCGACAAGGCGGTGGGCCTCACGCCGGATGACGCCTCCGTCCGCCTCGACCGTGGCTTCCTGGCGCTCAAGCTGGGGGATACCAAGGCTGCGGCGCGCGACTTCGACGCCATCGTCGCCAAGTCGCCCGACTGCGCGCCGGCCCTGTTCGGCCGTGGTCTCCTCGAGGCGATGCGCGGATCGGCGGCCGCCTCGAAGGCCGACCGCGGACAGGCGCTAAAGCTCGATCCCAAAACCCCGGACTGGATCCAGGAGACCTACCAGATCGGCATCAGCCCCGAGTACCTTGCGACGTAAGCGAGCGCGGCAGGCTGGTCCACGCAGGGGATCACTGTCTATTTGACGGGGGGCGGATAGGTAAGGTCCATTCGCGTTTTCGGCATGCCGGAAATGAGTATTTCCCCCGGCTTCAATCCCCCCGTGCACGCCCCTAGGTACCGGAATTGCCGCTTCTCCACACTGCCTCCTGATGCGCCGCGTCCGACGGTGAGCTCGGATTTCACCGTCGTCGAGAAATCTCCATGAGCCTCGATCTTCAGCGGGATGCCCGCGCCTTGCTGACCGTGGCAGGCAAATTCAATCACAACGCCATCTTTCGATTTGGTCACGTTCCGCCGGGTGCAGCCCATCGAGGGAGCGGGGGCGCCCACAATGCCGATCTTGTCTTGCACGGCGTCATCGACGCAAAAGCGATTTGAGTTCGACAAACTCGTCAATGCGGACAGCGACTTATTCAAACTCTCCGTCCCGGGCTGCGAAAAATGGACGCTTTGGACCTCCGTCCACATTCCGGCTTTGAGCTTTGGTATGACGCCCTCATCCGCAGCGGCAGCAGCAGACGCTAAAACAAACGCAACCCCTACAGCAAAAGCAACTCGAACAGACATCTCCCCTCCCAAGATGTTATCAACTATCGATACCCCTAAATCTCGCGAAGCGGCAATGTCGCAACCGTGGTCCTAGCAGACCTCCCCGCCGTCCGCTCCGAATTCAGGGACAGGAGCATGTGTCCCGCGCCGCGCGCTTAGATTATTTGGCCGCGCTTGCTAGAGAGGGATTATTGCTCCTGTCCCCTAATTCCCCGAGACTCGTGTCTCTTTGGCTTATGACAGAAGCGCTCCCTCTAATCGACGGGCCTGCCCTGAGATTGTCGAAGGTCCGTCAGCAACCTCTGCCCCGCATACCAGACTGGAGAGAGTTCAAGGCCACCGGAATCGACAGCGTCGATCTTCACAGTCGCCGTCAGCACGCCATCGCTGGTCAGCACGTAGAACCGAACATATTCATCCGTAGGCGTAGGAAAGGATGTAGTGGGCGAAAACGCAGCTAGGTGAGCTTGTACAACTTGGACCCAATCCTGGGCAGATGTGCGCACCGTGGCATGACCGCCGCCGCCAATCATCGCACCGCCAGTGCTTAGGTATAGACTGGCATCGCCTGAGACAAAGCCGACTAGAGTCGCTGTGCCTTGCGGGACTCCCATGTCCATCACCACGCCGTAAACCGCAGCCTTTCCACCACTTGGCTTGACGCCTAGATCGGCCGGGCGAACATTGAGAGCCTGCGCCCGAAGGCCATCGTAAATACTGGGCTCCATGGCTTGGGCCTCTCGTGGAAGGAATTGAACACAAAACCAGCATGCCAGGGCGACGGATGCCGCTATAACTCTCGGCACTTTTGAGTGCATGGGTGGCTGGCCCTCTGAACCTGAGCGGGCATACATACGCGTGTAATCAATCCAGGCAATGTCTCATACGGGTCGGTCTGTTCCGTTCGCTCAGGCGCCACAAGCTGCTGTTCGCACCGGTGCGAGCCGGATGGCCAGATAGCGGACTCTCCGAACGAGTAAGATGGGTGGAAACCGGACCCTGAACTCGGGTCAGCCGATCAGGCGCTTGTATCGTTCGTCTTTGCCTGCGAACGCCCGGCCCTCGGACTTGGTGTGCGCTATCAGGAATTGCTCTCTAGCCCTCTCAATCTCTCCGCGCTCGAAGGCTACCTTCCCGATCAAGAACTCCACCTCCCCCATGTCATGTCGCTTTGCAGCGAATAAAGGTGCTCGGTCAGCCCACTCCTGAGCTTGATCGAGGTCGTGGTCTTTGAGCGAAAATGCCACGCCATATTCGACAATGAGGTAGGCATTTGGCGTGTCGGCCTTTGGCTCTGGGACTGCGGCCCAAAGGGACTGAAGTTGACGCTGTCCAACCCGCAGATTGCCCCCGCTGTACAGCAAGCCAATTGGCTTCAGCTCCGCCATAACATCCATCGATGATCCTCCGACCGAGCCCACCATGCACTTGTGCGGGGTACTGGCGGGCGCGAAATTCTGCAATGGGTCGTTCTCTCCCGTTGGCTCCCGTGCTGCAAGTTGCCGTTCGCAGCGGCGTCTCCGGGATCGCCAAAATGTGGATCTTCCGAACGGGCCTGAAACGGCGGAGCGCGTCCTTAGTCGAAGCGCGCGATTGCCCCTACCTTCCCTTCGCCGCCCGCTTCCGCGCCCGGAACTGCTCCGCCCACCCCGCCTTCTCCGTCTGCTGCCCCCGCTCCAGGGCCAAGGCGTTCGGGGCCACGTCGCGGGTGAGCACCGAGCCAGAGCCGGTATAGGCCCCCGCCCCGATCCGCACCGGCGCCACCAGCGAGGAGTTGGAGCCGATGAAGGCGTTCTCACCGATGTGGGTCTCGAACTTGTCGAACCCGTCATAGTTGCAGAAGATGGTCCCGGCCCCGATGTTGGCCTTAGCCCCCACGCTGCCGTCGCCCAGATAGGACAGGTGGTTGGCCTTGGCCCCTGGCCCCACCTTGACCTTCTTCACCTCGACGAAGTTGCCGATGTGCGCCTCCTCGCCGATGTCGGCGCCAGGCCGCAGGCGGGCATAGGGGCCGATCAGGGCGCCGGCGCGCACGATACAGCCCTCCAGGTGGCTGAAGGCGCGGATCACCGCGCCGCCCTCGACCACCACGCCCGGGGCGAACACCACATTGGGCTCGATCATCGCGCCCGCGGCGATCTGGGTGTCCCAGGCCAGGAACACGGTCTCCGGCGCGGTCATGGTCACCCCGGCGGCCATCAGCTCGCCCCGGCGTCGGCGCTGGAAGGCCGCCTCGGCAGCGGCCAGTTCGGCCTGGGAATTGACCCCCTGGAACACCTCTTCAGGTGCAAAGGCGGCGCGCACGGAAAGGCCCGCCGCATTGGCCAGGCCCACCACGTCGGTCAGGTAGTATTCGCCCTTGGCGTTGTCGTTGCGCACCTGGGCCAAAAGCTCGAACAGCCGCCCGGCCGGCGCGGCCAGCACCCCGGAATTGCAGGCCTTGACCGCCCGCTCCGCTTCGCTGGCGTCCTTGGCCTCGACGATCTTCATCAGCCGGTCGCCTTCGCCCAGGATCAGCCGGCCATAGGCGCTGGGGTCTGCCGCCTCAAAGCCCAGCACCGCCACCTCGGCCCCGGCCGCGCGCAGGCCGAACAGGGGCTCGATGTCCGCCGCCGTGAGCGAGGGACCATCGGCATAGTTGACCAGCACATCGCCGGGAAAGCCTGCCAGGGCCTCGCGCGCGGCCAGCACCGCGTGGCCGGTGCCCAGCGGCGGGTCCTGCACCGCCACGCCGCCCGCGCCCAGCCGCTTTTCCACGTGCCGCCACACCGCCTCGGCCTGGGCGCCGACCACCACCACGATCTTCTCGCACCCCAGCCCCTCAGCGGCGTCGATCGCCCAGTCCAGCATGGTCCGCCCGCCGACCGGGTGCAGCACCTTGTGCAGCGGCGACTTCATCCGCGTGCCTTGGCCGGCGGCGAGGATCACGGCGGCGCGGGGGCGGGCTTGGGCGGTCATCTGGGCTTATCCTCGGTAACTTGGACTCGTTCGGCGCACGGAATCCGGATTTAACCGAAACCGCAATCGATTGCATGATGGAGCCCAGGGTTTGACTTTGACCACCTCGCTGGCTGGCGCGGCCCTCGCCTTCGACCTCGACGGCACCCTGGTCGACACGGCGCCGGACCTCGTGGGCGCCCTGAATGGCGTGCTTCACGAGCAGGGCCTGCCGGTTCTGCCCCTGCGCACCGCCCGGGTGATGGTCGGCCGCGGCGCCCGGGCGCTGATCGAACAGGGCTTCTCCGCCGCCGGGGCGCAGCTCGACGAGCCCGTGGTGCCGGGCCTGGTGGCCCGCTTCATCGAGATCTACCGCGCGCGCATCGCCGACGAGAGCCGGGCGTTCGAGGGCGTCGAGGACTGCCTGGACGCCCTGGCCGGCGCCGGCGCCAGGCTGGTGGTCTGCACCAACAAGCCGACCGATCTCTCCATCGCCCTCCTGGACGCCCTGGGCCTGACGGGCCGCTTCGGCGCGGTGATCGGGCCCGACCTGGCCCCCGCGCCCAAGCCCGACGCCCGCCACCTGCTGCACGCCCTTAGCGCCGTCGGCGGCGTCCCGTCGCGGGCCCTGATGATCGGCGACAGCGCCACCGACATCGGCGCGGCCTCGGCCGCCGGGGTGCCCAGCGTGGTGGTCAGCTTCGGCTATACGGAAATCCCGGCCGCGGATCTGGGCGCCGACCACCTGATCGACGCCTTCGCCCAGTTGCCGCCCCTGGCCGCGCGGCTGCTCGGCTGAGGCTTCCGCCGCCGGTAGGCGATCTCCAGGATCGTATTCCCCGAGACCAGCGGCCATGGTTCAGGTTATAGGTCGAGGGGATTGGTCCGGGACTTGCAGGCCATGGGGTTGGCCTGCAGCAGGCTTGTGTTGTCCTGGATCGGATCGAAGGCGCCGGGGGGTATGAAGACGCTATTCGACTGTCTCGACCAGTATGGCGACGCCATTGCGGTCATCGATGAAGAGGGACGCCCCGTCACCTATGCGGCGTTGCTCGCCCGGGCCGCATCCCTCGTCGAGCCGCTGGGCGCGCGTCGCAGGCTGGTGGCGATCGAGATCGCCAACCGCCTGACGCCGCTCGCCGCCTATGTCGGCGCGATCCGTGCAGGCCACGCCGTCATCCTGACGACACCGGGCGGCGCCAGTGACGAGGCCCCGATCGTCCGCACCTTCCGCCCGGAGGCCGTGTTCCGGGCCGGCGCCTGGACCCAGAAGCCGGCGGCCGAGGCGGCGACCGAGCTGCACCCCGACCTCGCGGTCCTGCTGTCCACCTCGGGCTCGACCGGTTCGCCCAAGCTGGTGCGGCTGTCGCACGGCAACCTGGCGGCCAACGCCCGCTCGATCATCGACTATCTGGGCATCGGCCCCGACGAGACGGCGATCACCACCCTGCCCCCGGCCTATTCCTACGGCCTGTCGGTGATCCACTCGCACCTGCTGGCCGGCGCCCGGCTGGCCCTGTTCGACGGCTCGGTCACCGATCCGGCCTTCGCCCAGATCCTGGATCGCGACGGCGCGTCCAGCTTCGCCGGCGTGCCGCACATTTTCGACCTTCTGCGCGGCTCGGGCTTCGAGCCCGCCGCCCACCCCAGCCTGCGCTATGTGACCCAGGCCGGCGGGCGGCTGCCGGCCGACCAGGTGCTCGCCTGGGCCACCCAGCTCCGCAAGGCCGGCAAGCGCTTCTTCGTCATGTACGGCCAGACCGAGGCCGCGCCCCGGATCGCCTATGTGCCGGCCGAAGACATCGAGCGCCATCCGGACTGCATCGGCCGCGCCGTGCCGGGCGGACGGCTGCGCATAGAGCCGATCGGCGACGGCGAGCAGGGCGAACTGGTCTATGCCGGGCCCAACGTGATGATGGGCTACGCCGAAGGGCGCGCCGACCTGACCCGCGGGGCGGAGACGGCCGAATTGCGCACCGGCGACATCGCCCGCGTCAACGACGCCGGCTATTTCCAGATCACCGGGCGCCTCAGCCGCATCTCCAAGGTGTTCGGCCTGCGCATCAGCCTGGACGAGATCGAGGCCCGCCTGGCCCAAGCCGGCCTGGCCGCCGCGGTCGCCGCCGACGACGAAGGCCTGGCCGTGGCCTGCGCCGCGAGCGACACCCAGGCCGCCACCGACCTCTTGCTGAACCAGTTGCACCTGCCAAAGGCGGCGTTCCTGGTCCTGGCCCTGCCGACGATCCCGCGCCTGTCCTCCGGCAAGACCGACTATGCCGCCATCCTGCGCCAGGCGCGGGATGCGGGCGAAGCCGCGCAGGCGCGGACCGGCGGCCTACGCCCAGCCCTGGCGGCCGTGCTCGGCGTGCGCCAGGTCCGCGACGAAGACAGCTTCATCAGCCTGGGCGGAGACTCGCTGAACTATGTCCGCGCCTGGCTGGTGCTGGAAGAGCACCTCGGCCGCTGCCCGGAAAACTGGGAGACCATGAGCCTGGCCGAGCTGGAAGGCGCCTCGCAATCCTGGCCTCAGCGGCGGATGGCGATCGATTCCGACGTGCTGGCCCGCGCCGTGGCGATCGTCATGGTGGTCATGCACCACGTGACCAACAGCGCCGTCGGCGGCGGCGCCTACAGCCTGCTGCTGATCGCCGGCATGAACTTCTCCCGTTTCCAGGTTCCGAAACTGGCCCAGGGCCAGCTCTGGTCGGTGCTGGAGCCGCTGCTGGTCAAGGTGCTGGCGCCCTACTTCCTGATCATCAGCGCCTATTTCGTGCTGCAGCACGGCGTGTTCCTGCCGCAATACCTGCTGGTGAGCAATTTCAGCGCCTCGGCGGCGACGCCCGACCCGCTGCGGACCACGGTGTTCTGGTACATCGAGACCTATGTCTGGCTGATCCTGGCCGCCAGCCTGATGATGCTGGCGCCCGGCCTCAGGCGGCTCGGGGCCAAACACCCCTGGCCCTTTGCGCTCGGACTTGTCCTGGTCACCCTGATCGCAGGCTCGGTGGCGCGGCTCAACATGAGCCTTCCTGTCTTCTTCGACCACACGCCCTTCACCCTGGGCTACCTGTTCGCCTTCGGCTGGGCGATCCCCCAGGCGCGAACGACGGGCCGCAGGCTTCTTTTGCTGGCCCTGGGCGCCGGCGCCCTGTTCGCCTTCGAACGCCCCGGGATCGAGTTCGCCGCGCCGGTGACCCTGGCGGCCCTGACCCTGTTGCTGTTCGTGCGCCGGGTCACCCTGGGGTGGAAGCTGACCCAGGTCGTCTCGATGACGGCGGCGGCAAGCCTCTACATCTACCTGTCCCACGGCATGGTGGTTCACGCCCTGAGGTCCGCGCTGCACGGCCGCATTCCGCTGGCCCTCGCCCTGCCGGCCATCGCGCTCTGCTGCCTGATCGGCATCGGTCTTTCCCGGGCGGTGGACCTGGCCGAAGCCTGGGCCCTCGCCCGCACCCGGCCTCGCGCGGCCTTGAGATCGGCCGACCTCGCCGCCGAGGCGTGAAGCCGGCCGAGCCCGGCCGCTGATCTAGGTCAAGCCGCCAAGGGCCGCATGAACCGACCATGTCCAGGTCGCGGGTTCGAGCGCTCGCGGCCGGAGGACAACGAACTTGGCCATGGGCTATGCGGACATCGTCATCCCGGTCGGGTCGGCGGCGCGCGAAACGGGCCGCATCGCCGTCGCGGCTGAATTGGCCAGGCGGCTGGACGCCAGGCTGCACGGCCTCTATGTCGCCGCGCCCGCCGGCCGGTCCAGACGCGACGTCGTGGCGCGCAAGTCGTTCTTCGAAGCCGCGTCGCACCAGGGCGCCGACGCCGACTGGACACAGCTTTCCGGCGACGGCCAGAGCGACTTTTTGGAGCGGGCGCGGGCGGCCGACCTGATCATCGCCCCACTCGATCCATCCGGCGCTGACGCGGCCGCCACGGACCTCGGCCACTGCCGCCTGGCGACGGCCAGCGGCCGGCCGGTTCTGGTCCTGCCGCCAAACGCCAGCAAGACCATCGGCCGCTGTGTGCTCGTCGCCTGGCGCGAGGGTCCAGAGGCTTGGCGCGCGCTGGCCGCCGCCATGCCGATCCTGAAGGCGGCCGATGCGCTGTGGGTGGTGCAGGCCGCCCCCAACGCCGCCGACCTGGGCGCTTGCGACAGCGCCCTGGAGCAGCACCTGAGCGCCCAGGGCCTGATGCCGGTGATGATCCGCCGATGCACGGCCAGCGCCGCCCGCGCCGCGCTCGAAGCGGCTGCGGCCTGCGGCGCGGACCTTCTGGTGATGGACCTGGGAGCCTGGCGGGAAATCTCCGGCGCGCCCCGCCGGGGCCTCGGCCGTGTACGGAAGGGCGCCGGCCCGGCTGCGCTCATCGCCGCCTGATCAGGCGCTCAGCGCCTCGTCCATCGGTTGGGACGCACGGCTCCAAAGCGCCAGCATGGCCTCCGAAACTCCGGCCAGCTCCACCAGCCTTTCGGGGTCGAACACAGTCAGCCGCCCGTGGTGGAAATCGAGGATATCGTCCTCCCGCAGCTTGCGCAGCATGCGGTTGACATGGATCGAGGTCAGCCCGGTGGCTTCAGCGATCAGGGGCTGGTTCAGCGGGATCTTGAACACCTCACCCCGCGCCGCGGGCAACCGCCCGGTCGAGCGTACGGCCAACTCCAGCAGGAGATGCGCGACCCGCTCGCGCGCGTCGCGTTGGCCCAGCGACATCATATGGTCAAAGGCCAGATGGCTGTCCCGCTCCAGCATCCACACGAACCGCTCGTTGAACGCCGGATGCCTGTGACGCAGCTCGGTCATCCGCGCGGCGGGCACGACACAGAGGCTGGCGTTGGTCAGGGCCTCGGCCCCGTGGCACATGCCCTTCACCCCGGTCGGCTCGTAGCCGAACAGGGCCCCTGGGACCAGGAAACGCAGAATCTGGCGACGGCCGTCCTCCAGGTCCTGGTATTGCACGACCCAGCCGGTGACGAGGTTGAACAGGTCGCCGGACGGATCGCCCTGGCGATAGATCGGCAGGCCGGCGTCGAGGATGCGCACCGCCCGGCGGGAATCGCGAAGCTCGCGGAAGGCTTCGCCGTCGCCGAGCGCGCCGCAGACGCCGAGCGGCCTGGCCGCGCAATAGACGCAGTTCGAGGTATGGGCGAGCAACGGTTCGGTCTGGGTCATGCCGACAAGCTCGCCCTTGCCGAGCGACTCGCCCTTGACCCAGATCAATTGCGAAGCGCGGCGCCCCAGGGCGGGGCGCCGTTCAGCGACGCGCCGTCAGAACTTTCGCCCGATCCCGACCGAGGCGACGATCGGATCCAGGTGGACGTGGGAATAGAGGGCCCCGCCGTTGACCTTGGCGTCGGTCTCGAAGAACACCTTCTTGACGTCGACGTTCAGCGTCCAGGGGCCCTTCAGCGCGATGTCGGCGCCGCCCTGCACGGCATAGCCCACGCCGTTGGGCACCTTGACCGAGAAGCCGTTCTTTCCGGAGCCGGCGTAGAACCACATGTAGTTCAGGCCGGCGCCCAGGTATGGGTTCAGGCGCGAAGCGGGCGCCGGGCGGTATTGCACGGTCAAGATCGGCGGCAGCACCCAGGCGTCGCGCACCTCGAGGTCGACCCCCGGGCCGACGGCCTTGATCTTGTGATGGCTCGTCCCAAGGACAAGCTCGGTCGAGATGTGATCGGTGATGAAATAGGTGATCCCGAGGGTCGGCACGTAGGAATCGCTGATATGGGTCTTCAGGCCCGTGTCCGCGCCGGCGGCGGTCTTGATAGCGTCAGTATTGGCCGGCAGCACCCCTGTACCACGCAGATCGACGATCCAACTGCCGGCCTTGCTGGGCGTATAGTCGTCCGCATAGGCCGCGGTGCAGACGAACAACGCGGCTGCTCCGGCCGCCAGATAAAGGCTATTCTTCACAGTCAATCCCCTTGCATTGAACGGCCGGACGCCAAGACGACAGGCTTCTGATCGAGACCCGTTTCAATTACTTTCGGGATGGAGAGGGGTATTGACGCAGGTTAGCCCGAACTGGCCTGGATGCCTGCCGGCGGCTAACCTGGATCAACAGCCCTGCGAAAAGCCGGTTTGGCGAACGGGCCGGGCGGCGAAGCCGTTTGAACGACGATTCAATGCAAGTGCTCACGGCTCGATGCGTGCAAATTCAGGGCGCCGCGCAGGAATATCTCGGGCTTCGTGGTCAGTGAATTGGCGCCTTGCGAATGCGAGCGCCCCGCGTCAGTGTAGAGATTGAATCCTCGTTTAGCAGGATGGGAGAAGACGCTCGATGAAGCGACCGGCGTTCCTGCACCGTCTGTTCCTGGCGTTCGGCCTGCTGCTGGCCATGGCCGGCGCCGCGCGCGCCGATGGCGCCCAGTGCCAGGCGGTGCGCCTGGCCGACATCGGCTGGACCGACGTCACCGCCACCACCGCCCTGACCAGCGTCATCCTCGAGGACCTGGGCTATCAGCCCAAGATCGTCGTGCTGTCGGTGCCGGTCACCTACGCCGCCATGAAGAACAAGGACATCGACGTCTTCATGGGCAACTGGATGCCGTCCCAGGCGCCCGACCGCGGCCCCTTCGTCAAGGACGGGTCAGTCGAGGTGGTGCGGGCCAACCTCAACGGCGCCAAATACACCCTGGCCGTCCCGGCCTATACCTACGCCGCCGGCCTGCACGATTTCTCCGACATCCGCCGCTTCGCCCCGCAGCTGAACAATTCGATCTACGGCATCGAGCCCGGCAATGACGGCAACCACCACATCCTGGACCTGATCAAGAGCAACACCGACGGGCTGGGCTCCTTCAAGCTGGTCGAGTCCAGCGAGCAGGGCATGCTGTCCCAGGTCGAACGGGCGGTGCGCGACAAGCAGCCGATCGTGTTCCTGGCCTGGGAGCCGCATCCCATGAACCAGCGCTTCGACCTGCGCTATCTGACCGGCGGCGATTCCACCTTCGGCCCGAACTACGGCGGGGCCCAGGTGTTCACCAATGTCCGCGCGGGCTATCTGCGCCAGTGCCCCAATGTCGGCCGCCTGCTGCAGAACCTGCAGTTCACCGTCGCTCAGGAAGACGCGATGATGAGCGACATCTCCGACAGGCATCAGGACCCCAAGGCCGTCGCTGTCGCCTGGCTCGCCGCGCATCCCGAGATCCTGAAGGGATGGGTCTCAGGCGTGACCACCTTCGATGGCCGGCCGGCTCTGGAGGCGCTGGGCGCCGCGGGACCGATCTCGCACGGCGGCCTGGCCGCCTGGGTCACCGGGCACAAGATCCCGATCGGGCCGGCGATGGCGGACCTGGTCGAGGTGATCAAGGCCCATGGCGCCGGGGTGTTCGACGCCATCTCCGGCGGCGTGCACGGCGCCGTCGACGGGCTGACCGGTCTGCTCAAGCACGTCCCGCCACTGATCCTGATCCTGGCCCTGACCGCCCTCGCCTGGGGCCTGCAGCGCTCGATCCCGCTCTCCGTCTTCGTCGCCCTCGCCCTGCTCCTGATCATGAACCAGGGCTATTGGGACGCCATGCTGGAGACCCTGTCGCTGGTCCTTTTCTCCGCCCTGATCTCGACCCTGATCGGGGTGCCGCTGGGCGTCGCCGCCGCGCACCGGCCCTGGCTCTACAACGCCATGCACCCGGTGCTGGACCTGATGCAGACCCTGCCGACCTTCGTCTATCTGATCCCGACCCTGGTGCTGTTCGGCCTGGGCGTGGTGCCGGGCCTGATCTCGACGGTGATCTTCGCCCTGCCCGCCCCGGTGCGCCTGACCCATCTCGGGGTCTCCTCGACCCCCCGGCCGCTGATCGAGGCCGGCGAGGCGTTCGGCGCCACCAAGGCCCAGCTGCTGTTCAAGGTCGAGCTGCCCAGCGCCATGCCGACCATCATCGCCGGGATCACCCAGTGCATCATGCTGAGCCTGTCCATGGTGGTGATCGCCGCCCTGGTCGGCGCCGGCGGCCTGGGCGTGCCGGTGGTTCGGGCGCTGAATACGGTGCAGGTGGGCATGGGCTTCGAAGCCGGCTTCGCCATCGTGCTGCTGGCCATCATCCTCGACCGCATGACCCGTCCGCGTACGGAGCGTGGCGCGCACTGAAGGCGACCGTAGAGATTGCGCTTGCGGCGCGCTCGGCGTGACATAAGACTGCGCCGCAGTTTCCCTAGTTTCGCGACGTCGGCGCCCCGTCAGAACGCGAGGGTCGCCCAAGCGCATTGGAGGCGGGGTTGCCGGAGCCGGGGCACATCCGGGCGCTGAGAGCCTGGGATATCGACGACCGGATCCCGGATGACCGCTACGCCTGGGTGTTCGCCCACCCGAACTTCGCGGCGGCATGCCGCGAGCTTTCCCTGCGCATGATCGCCGCCGCGGAGCACGACGCGACCTTCGACGGCCTGGCCAAGGACCTTGGCCGCTACGTGTCGGGAGTATGGGCCGCCTATCTGCACCTCACAGGCGGCCTGACCCTGCCACGGCTGAAGGAGCTGTGCGCGGCTAGCGGGCTGCTCAGCCCGGGGCGGGCTCGCGCCATGCTGCTCTACCTGCAGTTCCTGGGCTTTGTCCGCCCGGTCCCCTCGCAACGCGGAGAGGCTCGCCGCTATGCGGCCACCCCCGCGCTGATGAGGGCGTTCCGCATCCAGTTGCAGCAGGCCCTGGAGGCCGCCAGCCTGATCGAGCCGGCGACGGCGCCGGTGGCCATCGCGCTGGAAGACGACGCCGTGCTCGAGGTCTGGCTGCGGCACCAGGGCGTCGGCTTCTTCCTTTCAAGCAGCCGCGCCGACACCGAGGCCCCCATCATCCGGCTGCTCTATCATCGCCATGCAGGCGCGCAGCTCACCCACATGCTGCTGACCTCGGCGCCCTTCGACGGTCATTTCCCGCCCAGGGGGCCGGCCCGGCTGTCCGTCGCCCACGTCGCACGCCAGCTGAGGGTCTCGCGCGCCCACATCATGAGGATGCTGGACGACTTCGAGCGCCAGGGCTGGGTGCGCCGCGAAGCGGACGGGGCGATCCTGTTCCAGGCGCCGGCGGCGGCGCCCTTGCGTCTGGTGTTCGCCACCCGGCTGATGGGTTTCATCATCTGCGCGGCGAAATCGGCACTCGCCACCCTCGAGCAGCGGGCTGATCCGCCTCTGGCCATGCCGCCGCCGGCGCACGAACCCGAAGCGCCGCCCCCGCTCCACGCGCCCTGAACGCCGGCGAAACTTCGCCGAACGCCGTTCGATCAAAAATGTCCAGTTGTGCTGCCGCGCGCCAGGCGGAAGCTCCCGCCGCGTCCAAAGGGGGACAAGTCCGCCATGTCGGCGGCGACCGGGGCGCGGAAAACCGGAGATCCGGACATGAAGATCGTTCTCACTGGCTTGCTCGCTTCGGCCGCCCTGCTCGCGGCGCCCATGGCCGCGTCGGCCCAGGACGCGGCGCGCCCCTACGACAACGGCCCGGTCTGGGACGTCGCCGCCATCCAGACCAAGCCCGGTCATTTCGACGACTACATGCGTTTCGTCGCCACGGTGTGGAAGGCCCGCCAGGAGGCGTTGAAGGCCAAGGGCGTGGTGCTCGACTACAAGGTGCTGACCGTCCAGGACCAACGCGACAACGAGCCCGACCTGTTCCTGATGGTCGAGTACAAGAATATGGCGGCGTTCGACGTTCCGCTCGATGACTTCGACGCCATGGCCAAGAAGGAGTTCGGCTCCGTCACCGCCTCGGCCAAGGCCGCTGTCGACCGGGAAACCATTCGCACCCAGCGTGGCGACATCATCACCCGCGAGCTGATCCTGAAGTAGGCCCTGGCATTCTGGCGCGGCTTTTTGGCCGCGCCAGAGCTTTCGAAAGCAAAGCTTCGATTCGGCTATGAATCTCTACGGCCAGGGTGCAGACTGTATTCAGCAAGCGTCGGCTTGAAAATTCAGGTCCATGCTCTCGGATAACGCGTGCATTGGCGCCCTTTCGAGTAAAGTTATGTAAAATTAGCGCTCCGCGCAATTTCGAACGACTTGGTTTTCGTTCGCAATCGAGTCTCCGAGGGTCGCAAGGACGTTTCCGGCGCAAGCGCCGCAAGTGCTTTTGCTCGCCTGGATAATGGCCGACGCCATAGAGCGACAGGAGACGACCATGATTATGTATTCTATCCGCGCCCGTTCAGCCAAGGCTGGCAGCGAACCCGCACAATGGGCCAAGCAGGTGGCGCAATTGGTCGAGAAGCGCACCGGGATCCATACCGATGTCGCTACGCGCCTGGCCGGCACCCAGGACATCGTCTGGGTGACCCGCTACGACAGCCTCGCCCAGTGGGAAAAGGCTTCGCACGCCCTCCTCGAAGACTCCGAATACCAGGGTATGCTCAAGATCGCCCAGGACCGGGGCCTGTTCGTGACCGAGACCGTGGAAGCCGCGCTCTGGCAGGGCCTCTGAACCAGGCCGGAAGCCGCAGCGCCGGTTTCAGCCCGGCGCTGCGGTTCTTGAACGCGAGCGACGAAAACGCGTCGCAATCGTTCCAATCCAGCGGCGTAAACATTCTCTCGACAGCACACGCCCCGGACCTATCGTTCCAGGCGCCGTAGATCCCCTGCGGCGGAAGACTTCCGTCGGGAACGGTTCATGAATTCGCATGCGCGCGTGGTGGTGATCGGCGGCGGGGTCGTCGGGGTCAGCACCCTCTATCACCTGGCCAAGCTCGGCTGGAGCGACTGCGTGCTGATCGAGCGCAAGGAGCTGACCTCGGGCTCCACCTGGCACGCCGCGGGCCTCTTGCCCCTGTTCAACATGAGCTATTCCGTCGGCCAGATGCACAAGTATTCGGTCGGCTTCTATCCCACGCTCGAAGCCGAGACCGAGCTGAACGTCGGCTTCTCCCGCGTCAGCAACATCCGCCTAGCCCGCACCCCTGACCGGATGGACGAATACAAGTACTATGCCGGGGTGGCCAAGACGATCGGCGTCGACGTTCGCTTCCTCACCCCAGAGCAGGTCAAGGAGATCTGGCCGCTCTGCGAGACCGACGACCTGATCGGCGCCATCCAGCATCCCGACGACGGCTACATCCAGCCGGCCGACCTGACCCAGGCCCTGGCCCGCGGGGCCCGCAGCCGCGGCGCCACCATCCATCGCCAGACCACCGTCACGGGCGTCACCCAGAAGCCGAACGGCGAGTGGGTGGTCTCGACCGACAAGGGCGACATCACCTGCGAACACGTGGTCTCGGCCACCGGCAACTTCGCCCGCCGCACCGGGGCCATGGTCGGCCTCGACGTGCCGGTGATCCCGGTCGAGCACCAGTACATCGTCACCGAGGCCCACCCGGCGATCCAGGCGCGCAAGGCGGCCGGCCTGCCGGAAATGGGCGTGCTGCGCGAGAGCGACGCCTCCTACTACATGCGCGAGGAGGCCGGCGGTCTCTTGCTCGGCCCCTACGAGGTCGGCGCGCCCTGCTGCTATGTTGATGGGCCGGACCCGCAATCGGAATACGAGCTGTTCCAGGAGGACCTGGACCGCCTGGCCCCGCACATCGAGGCGGCCATCGCCCGCGTGCCGGCCTTCGCCGAGGTCGGCATCAAGAAGATCTTCAACGGCGCCATCGCCTACACCCCCGACGGCAGCCCGATCGTCGGCCCGGCCTGGAACGGGCTGAAGAACTTCTGGCTCAACGAGGGCCACAGCTTCGGCGTCACCGCCGCCGGCGGCGCCGGCTGGCAGTTGGCCCACTGGATCGTCGAGGGCGAGCCGACCATCGACATGATGGGTGTCGATCCGCGCCGGTTCGGGGACTACGCCTCCAAAGGCTACCTCCGCCAAAAGAACGAAGAGGCCTACGCCAAGGTCTTCACCGTCCACTATCCGGACGAGGAGCGCACGGGTGCGCGGCCCCTGCGCCGCACCCCTTGCTATGACCGCATGAAGGCCCTCGGCGCGGTGTTCGGCTCGGTGTTTGGCTGGGAGCGGCCCAACTGGTTCGCCCCCGCCGGCTACGCCCTGACCGAGGCCGACCTCGACAAGCCGGACGTGATCCTGAACGAGAACCACCCCGAACCCGCCAAGGAAGGCGATCCGATCCGCGAAAAGTGGAGCTTCCGCCGCTCCAACTATTTCGAGCATGTGGGCGCCGAGTGCCGGCATGTGCACGAAAAGGTCGGCCTTTTGGACATGTCGGCCTTCGCCAAGTTCCAGGTCTCGGGGCCGGGCGCCGAGGCGTGGCTGGACAACCTCTTCACCAACCGCATCCCCAAGGACGTCGGCAAGGTCAGCCTGACCTACCTGCTTACCGCCAAGGGCGGGGTGCGGGCCGAGTTTACCGTCTATCGCGAGGCGCCGCAGAGCTTCTACCTGGTCTCGGCTGGCGCCCTGGAGCGGCACGACTACGACTACCTGCTCAAGGCGATGCCGACCGACGGCTCGGTGCGGATCGAGAAGATCACCACGCAATATGGCGTGCTGGTCCTGGCCGGCCCGCGCTCACGCGAGCTGTTGGCCAAGGTCACCGACGCCGACTTGTCGAATGAGGCCTTCCCCTGGCTGACCGGCAAGGACATCGACATCGGCGCGGCCCACACCAAGGCCCTGCGCGTCAACTTCGTCGGCGAGCTGGGCTGGGAGCTGCACCACCCGATCGAGATGCAGAACTACATCTTCGACAAGCTGTTCGAGGCCGGCGCCGAATTCGACCTTAAGCCCTTCGGCATCCGCGCCATGGACTCCATGCGCCTGGAAAAGACCTACAAGCTGATCCCGCGCGAGCTTTCGATCGAATACGCAGCGCTGGAATCCGGCCTCGGCCGCTTCATCGCCATGAAGAAGCAGACCTTCCACGGCAAGGACGCCCTCGCCGCCTGGAAGGCGCGCGGCTTCGCCAACAAGGCGGTCACCCTGGAAGTGCATGGCGTCACCGACGCCGACGCGCGCGGTTCCGAGCCGATCTATCTGGGCGAGGCGCTGGTCGGCCGCGCCACCTCGGGCGGCTATGGCTGGCGGGTGAACAAGTCGCTGGCCCTGGCCATGGTGCGGCCGGATCTGGCCGAGATCGGCACAGAACTCGAGATCAGCATCCTCGGGGAACGACACCGCGCGACAGTGATCCCGGATTCGCCCTATGATCCCGAGAACCTGGCGCTGAAAGGGGTCTGATGAACGTTCACGCGGCGGCCCTCACCGATGAGCCCCCTCGCCAGGAAGCCGGCGACGTGACCACCGCGGTCGAGTTCAAAGAGGTCGACATCTTGTTCGGCAAGGCCGGCAAGGGCGCGCGCGACCCGGCCATGGCCAAGGCCATCTCGCTGATGGAGGCCGGCTCCACCCGCAGCCAGATCGCCGCTGAGACCGGGGTGGTTCTGGGCGTCGCCGGCGCCAACCTGACCGTCAGGGCCGGGGAGATCTCGGTGCTGATGGGTCTTTCCGGCTCAGGCAAGTCCACCCTGCTGCGCGCCGCCAACGGCCTGAACAGCGTCACCCGCGGCCAGGTGCTGGTTCGCCACCAGGGCGGCGTGGTCGATGTGGCCAGTTGCGACGCGCCGACCTTGCGCGAAGTGCGCCGCAAGTCGATCGCCATGGTGTTCCAGCAGTTCGCCCTGCTGCCCTGGCGCACCGTGCGCGACAATGTCGGCCTGGGCCTGGAATTCCAGGGCATGGACAAGGCCCAGCGGCGCAGGATCGTCGACGAGAAGCTGGAGCTGGTGGGCCTGGCCGAATGGGCCGACCGCAAGACCCAGGAACTCAGTGGCGGCATGCAGCAGCGCGTGGGCCTGGCCAGGGCCTTCGCCACCGACGCCGACATCCTCCTGATGGACGAGCCGTTCTCGGCCCTCGATCCGCTGATCAGGAGCCGACTGCAGGACGAGCTGATCAGCCTGCAGGAGAGCGTGCAGAAGACCATCATCTTCGTCAGCCACGACCTGGACGAGGCGCTGAAGCTCGGCGACCAGATCACCATCATGGAAGGCGGCCGCATCGTCCAGACGGGTGACGCCCAGGACATCGTGCTCAGGCCGGCCAACGACTATGTCGCCCAGTTCGTGCGGCACATGAATCCGTTGTCGGTCCTGACCGGCGCCACGGTCATGCGCGGCGTTGACGACCTGGAAGCCGAGGCCGGCGGGGTGTGGCTCGACAGCCGCCGCCGCTATCGCCTCGAGCTCGACGCCGACCGCCACCCCCTCGCCTGCCACGTCGAGGGCGAGGAGCGGGTGCTGTTGCGCCACGAGCCCCAGGGCGGCCCGATCCGCCCCGACAGCATGATCCTGGCCGAAGCCGGCCTGCCGCTCAGCGCCATCATCAAGATCTGCGAGGCCAACCGCCATCCCGTGCTGCTGGTCGAGAACGGCCGGCTGCTGGGCGTCTGCGGCGAGGCCGAGATCCTCAAGGCGCTATCCGGGGACCGGTAGTAACGGCCTACGCCTCCTCCAGATAGCTCACCCCCGGCGCGGTCTTCAGCGCGCCGCGGACGGCGGAGTCGAGCATGAAGCGGCCGGGCAGCTTGATCTCGACCTCGCGGCCGGCGCCCATGCCAGCGATCAGCACCACCTCCCCGCTGGGGCCGCTGGGCCCGCCGCCGCCGACAGGCTGCAGGCGCTTCTTCAGCGCCTCCATGTCGGCCGAGGCGGAGGAGAGATAGACGCGCAAGCTGGCCTGGATGTTCTCGATAGCCTTGTCTAGGGGCTCGGCGTCGTCGCCGAAGAAGCGCACCTCGCCGTCGGAGGACTTGGCCCGCACCCGCACCGAGACCGACCGGCCCGGTTCCAGCGCCTCGCGGCAGCGGCGCAGGGATTCGGGCGGGAAAAGCACCTCGTATTCGCCGGTGGGGTCGGAGAGGGTGACGAAGGCGAACTTCTCCCCGCTCTTGGCCGAGGCGCGCTCCTGGCGGCGGCGCACGACGCCGGCCATGCGGAAGGCCTCGGACCCGGCCTCGGCCTGGACCAGGGCGTCGGTGAGAAGCGTGGTGCGCTTGCGGCGCAGCATCTCCAGCATGCCTTCCAGGGGGTGGCCGGTCAGGTAGAAGCCGACCGCGGCAAGTTCCTCGTCCAGCTGCTCGGTGGCGGTCCAGGGCTCGCGGGCCATCAGGCGCGGGCGGCCGGCCTCGACCTGCTCGCCGCCGAACAGGGAGGTCTGGGACGAGGCGCGCTCGGCGGCCATGCTCTGGCCATAGGCGATCAGGGCGTCGGCGTTGTCGACGATCTGGGCCCTGTTCGGGTGCAGGCTGTCGAAGGCGCCGGCCCGGGCCAGGTTCTCGATCGCCCGCTTGTTGACCTGGCGTGGATCGACCCGCTCGACGAAATCGAACAGGTCGCGGAAGCGCCCGCCCTCCTCGCGCACGGCCACCAGGTGCTTCATGGCCTCAAGGCCCACGTTGCGCACCGCGCCCAGGGCGTAGAGCACCTCGCCCTCCTCGACCTCGAAGTCGGCGCCCGAGCGGTTGACGTCGGGCGCGCGAATGGTGACCCCGCCGCGGCGGGCGTCCTGGTAGAACACCGCCAGCTTGTCGGTGTTGGAGATGTCGAGGCTCATCGAGGCGGCGAAGAACTCGACCGGGCAGTTGGCCTTCAGCCAGCCGGTCTGGTAGGCGACCAGGGCGTAGGCGGCGGCGTGGCTCTTGTTGAAGCCGTAGCCGGCGAACTTGGCCACCAGGTCGAAGATCGAGCCCGACTGCTTTTCGGGGACGTTCTTTTCCTTGGCCCCGGAGACGAACCGCACCTTCTGCTGGTCCATCTCCTCCTTCTTCTTCTTGCCCATGGCGCGGCGCAAAAGGTCGGCTTCGCCGAGGGAATAGCCGGCCAGGATCTGGGCGATCTGCATCACCTGTTCCTGGTAGACGATGATGCCGTAGGTCTCCTTCAGCACCGGCTCCAGCGAGGGGTGCAGGGTGTCCATCGGCTTGCGCCCGAACTTGCAGTCCACGAAGGCGTCGATGTTGTCCATCGGCCCCGGGCGGTAGAGCGAGATCAGGGCGGTGATGTCCTCGATCGAGCCGGGGCGCAGCTTGCGCAGGGTGTCGCGCATCCCCTGCCCTTCCAGCTGGAACACGCCCACGGTCTGGCCCTGGGTCATCAGCTCGTAGGTGGGCGCATCGTCGAAGGGCAGCTGGTCCAGGTGCAGGGACACCCCGCGCCGCGCCAGGTGCTTCACCGCCCGGTCGAGCACGGTCAGGGTCTTCAGGCCCAGGAAGTCGAACTTCACCAGGCCGGCGCTCTCGACCCACTTCATGTTGAACTGGGTGGCCGGCAGCTCGGAGCGCGGGTCACGATAGAGCGGCACCAGCTCGGTCAGGGGCCGGTCGCCGATCACCACGCCGGCGGCGTGGGTCGAGGCGTTGCGGTAGAGGCCTTCCAGGCGCAGGGCGACTTCCAGGAGGTGGCGGACGTTGTCGTCCTCGTCGCGGGCCTGTTTCAGGCGTGGCTCGATCTCGATGGCCTTGGCCAGGGTGGTCGGGTTGGCTGGGTTGTTCGGCACCATCTTGGCCAGGCGGTCGACCATGCCCAGCGGCAGCTGCATCACCCGGCCGACGTCGCGCAGCACAGCCCGGGCCTGAAGGGTGCCGAAGGTGATGATCTGCGCCACCCGGTCGTCGCCGTACTTGCGCTGGACGTAGCTGATCACCTCCTCCCGCCGCTCCTGGCAGAAGTCGATGTCGAAGTCGGGCATGGACACCCGCTCGGGGTTCAAAAAGCGCTCGAACAGCAGGCCGAAGCGCAGGGGGTCCAGGTCGGTGATGGTCAGGGCCCAGGCCACCAGCGAGCCGGCGCCCGAACCGCGGCCAGGCCCCACCGGGATGCCGTGGGTCTTGGCCCACTTGATGAAGTCCGACACGATCAGGAAGTAGCCGGGGAACCCCATCTGGGTGATGACCCCGATCTCCCGCTCCAGCCGCTCGTCATAGGCCTCGCGCGGGGCCGATAGCGGATGCACGGCCAGGCGGGCGGCCAAGCCCTCACGCGCCTGGTGGGCCAGCTCCTCGGCCTCCGACCGGCCGGCGCCGGTGTCGAACCGCGGCAAGATCGGGTCGATCTTCTTGACCAGGAAGGCGCAGCGGCGGGCGATGTCCAGGGTGTTGTCGCAGGCCTCGGGCAGGTCGGCGAACAGGGCGCGCATCTGGGCCGAGGACTTGAAATAGTGCTCGCCGGTGATCCGCCGCCGCTCTTCCTGGCCGACGAACACCCCGTCGGAGATGCACAAGAGCGCGTCGTGCGCCTCGTGCATGTCGGGGGTGGCGAAATAGACGTCGTTGGTCGCGACCAGGGGGACGTCCTGGTCATAGGCCCAGGCCACCAGGCCCGGCTCGGCCAGGGCCTCGCGCGGCTGGCCGTGGCGCTGCAGCTCGACGTAGAAGCGCTCGCCGAACACCCGATGCATCTCGGCCAGCGCCGTCTTGGCCTCGGCCGCCCGGCCCAGCGCGAACAGGGGATCGATCGGCCCGTCCGGCCCGCCGGACAGGAGGAGCAGGCCCTCGGCGTGCTCGGCGATCTTGCTCCAGGCCACCCCCGGGTCGTCGGTAGGGCCGATCTCCAGAAAGGCGGCCGAGGTCAGGGCCATCAGGTTCAGATAGCCGGCCTGGTTCTGGGCCAGCAGCATCACCGTGGGGATGCGCGCCCACTTGTCGGGGGCCCGGTCGCCGATACCCGTCACCGGCAGGGCGCAGCCGACGATCGGCTGCACGCCCGCGTCCTTGGTGTAGCTGGAGAATTCCAGGGCCGCGAACAGGTTGGCCCGGTCGCCTATGCCCACCGCCGGCATGTCGGCCGCCGCGGCCAGCTTGCCGATGGCGTCGGCCTTGATCGCCCCTTCCAGCAGGGAATAGGCCGACCGCACCCGAAGATGCACAAAGCCCAGGTCCCCGCCTTCGGCCATCAGCCGCGCTCCCGTTCCGACGCCCGCGCCGCGACTCAGCCCACGTGCTGAACCACCGCCAGCATCATCCAAACGAAGCTCGCCACCGAAGCAAGCGCCAGACCGTCCCAAGCCATCCGAACCATGTGAATCCCCTGTGGAAAGCGGGTTGCTTTTTTGTTCTTATTTCTGGTTTTGTTCCGCGTCAAGGCCGGACACACGGCTTCGTTCGCGGCCGCCACGGCCCTCCCCCTCACTCCTTCGGCATGGTGATGGTGATGTTCTTGCGGCTGGCGTCGTAGCTGGCCAGGGGCTTGGCCTTGCCGGCCATGATGCGGCCGAACAGTTCGGCCAGGACCTCGGGCGTCGGACGGCCATTGAAGTAGCCGAAGATGGTCGACTGGCTCTTGGCCTCAAGGACGGCGACCCAGCGCGGAGGGGCGTCGTCGCCGTCCTTCTTGCCCAGGGCCTCGATCAGGCCGCCCATGGTGTCGGGGGTGACGGTAAGGCCGGGCGTGGTCTTGATCGTCAGGGCGGTGACTTGGTCGGTGCGGGCGTCGGCGCCGGTTTCGTCCACCCCGCGCCAGTAGAGGGCGCCATGGCCTTCGATCTTTAGCGGGCGCTCGACGCACCAGAGGACGGGTTTTGGCTTGGCGTGCTTGTCTTGCACCGCTGTCTGGATCGCGGCGGCGCCGACGAGGGCGTCCATCAGCGACGTCGCTGAGTCGTCCTTGGTCGCCGGGGCCGCCGCGCCATGCCGCTCGGGCGGAGCCGGCTTGGCGCAGAGAGCCAGGCGTGTGCCCGCGGTGGAGGCGATCTGGGCGGTGAAGGCCTTGAGGTCGGCCTGGACCTGGGATTCCACGGCCAGGGAATAGGTCGCACGATATTCCAGAGTCCAGCCGTAGAGGTCGGTCATCCAGATGCCCGAATGGCGCCCGCCGTCCTTAGCGTAGAGGGCGGTGGTCCAGGCGTGGCCGGCCTCGTCATAGCGCTGCTCGGTCAGCAGTTGGGGGTTGTCGGCGGCGCCGAACTGCACCAGTTCGCGCTTGGCCTCAGCCATGGCCTCGTCCAAGCCGCCCTGGGTCCGACGGGTGAGGTAGAGGGTCACGCTCGCTTCGCGCGCCTGGTAGTCGCAGCCGACGTCCAGGCCGAAATTGTCGAAGACGAACGCCGTGCGCCGATCATATTCGCCGAGACTGCGCGGGCAGGCCAGGCCCGACTGCAGGTGCTCGAGCCCGCCGTCGGGGGCGTCGCGCCAGATCGTTTCGGGCGGCGCCTGCGGCGCAGAGTCGGCGGCCGAGGCTGGCGGCGGAGCCGTGACGGCGAGGCAGAGCGCGGCCGCGACCACAAAGATGCGCATGGAATCACCCTTTTTTGGCGCCGTCGCGAAGCTCGTGCGTGGTTCGAGACGCGCCCCTTCGGGCCGCTCCTCACCATGACGATTCTTTTTTGCAGTCCAAAAACTTCCTCATCATGAGGCGCCCGGCGCGAAGCGTCGGGCCTCGAAGGACGCACGGCCTCACCACTGCGTCCTTCGAGGCCCACTGCGCGGGCGCCTCAGGATGAGGATATTCTGCAAAGCCGCCAAACTCAGCGCCTTCGCCAGGAAGAGCGGAGCATTCATTGCCCTCACGCCGTGGCGCGGGGGGCTTCGTCTTTGCTCGCGCCGTGCGCGGCCAGGGCGGCGCGCACGTGGTCGACCAGGTCCTGGTGGGTGAAGGGCTTTTGCAGGAGTTCGAACTCGTCGGCGCCGGCGGCTTCGCCCGGATAGCCGGAGATCAGCACCGCCGGCAGGCCCGGGCGCAGGCGCCCGGCGGCCCGGGCCAGCTCGACCCCGCTGACCCCGCCGGCCATGACCACGTCGGCGACCAGGATCTGGACCTCGGGCCGGCGGCCCAGGATGTCGAGGGCCTCGCGGCCGGAGGCGGCGGTCAGCACCTCCCAGCCCATCTGGCCCAGGGATTCGCGGAGCATCGCCGCCACCGCCGCATCGTCCTCGGCCAGCAGCACGGTCAGGGGGGCGCCCGGCGCCGCCGGTTCGGCCGCGCCCGCTTCGTTGGCCGGCTGCGAGCCGGTGGAGGCCAGGGCCGGCAGCACCAGGCTGACCTCGCAGCCCTGCCCCGGAGCGCTGTCGATGGTGGCGTAGCCGCCCGACTGGCGCGCGAACCCAAGCACCTGGGCCAGGCCCAGGCCCGTGCCCTTGCCGGCCTGCTTGGTGGTGAAGAAGGGCTCGAAGGCCTTGGCCAGCACCTCGGGCGCCATGCCGGCGCCCTGATCACGCACGCTGACCACCACCGCCCGCCCCTGGCGCGCCTCGCTGTCCAGCACCGCGTCGGAGCCGCCCAGGGCGGCGTTGCGGGTGGAGACCGTCACCACGCCGCCGTTCGGCATGGCGTCGCGCGCATTGATGACCAGGTTCAGGATGGCCGATTGGAAATGGGCGGCGTCGGCATAGGCGTCGGCCACGTCGCCGGCCAGGTCCAGCCGCACCTCGATCGCCTCCCCCGCCGCCCGGCGCAGCAGGGGCGCGAACTCGACGATCAGGGCGCCGACGTCGATCACGGCCGGGTGCAGCGACTGCTTGCGGGCGAAGCCCATCAGGCTGCCGGTCAGCTGGGCGCCGCGCTTGGCGGCGTGGGTGGCGGCGGCGCTGAGCCGCTGCACGGTCTCGTCGCCGGCGGCGCGCTTCCTGATCAGGTCGAGGCTGCCGCTGATCACGGTCAGCAGGTTGTTGAAGTCGTGGGCGATGCCGCCGGTGATGTGGCCCAGGGCCTCCATCTTCTGCGCCTGGTGCAGGCTGTCGGCGGTGGCGCGGTGCTGCTCGATCTCGGCCCGAAGGCGGCGGTTGGTCTGGTCCAGCTCGGCGGTGCGGCGCTCGAGGTCCAGTTGCAGGCTGAGGACCTGCCCGAACTGGCGGGCGAAGCGGCCGGCGGTGAAGGCGATGGCGACCATGAACACCACGATCATGGCTGCGGCGGCCATGCGCGAAGCCGAACCCTCCAGCGCCAGGCGCACGGCCAGGGGCGCGCAGGCCGGGACCACAAAGGCCAGGGCGGTCGGCAGATGCGCGGCGTGCAGCGAGGCGCCGCCGGCGCACATGCCGGCGATCAGGAAGATCCACAGCCACTGGCCGGTCTCGTCCGGCGGGAACAGGAAAGCCGCGCCCAGGCCCCAGAGCGCGCCCGAGGCCGCCGAACCCAGCACCGAGACCGCGGTCCAGTGCAGGAGGCGCCGGCTGCGATCCGCATCGTCCTCGAACAGGCGCCCCGAGAAGGTGCGCGTCGCCGCCAGCAGCAAAACCAGAGAGAGCCAGATCCAGGGGCCCGGCGTCGCGCCGCGGCGCTGGAGCACGAGCGCCATCAGCACCGCGTTGACCACGGTGACCAGAGAGGTGACCGCCAGGCGCTCGAAAACCGAGCGCAGGCGCGCCGCCTGGATTTCAGCTTCTGCGCTCACGACTTCCGCCCCACAATCGGCGCTTGGTCCGCCCGCATCGAAAACCAGCCGAAGTTTAGCTTCGACCTGGACGCAGGGCGATCTCTATTCGCCTCGTCCTGAGGTTCATTGGCGAATTCTTGCCCGCCAGGCTCGATGACGGCCCAAGCATCCCGCAAAGGTTGTGGCACTGTCAAGCCGGCGCGATCCGGGTTAGAGAATGCAGTCGGAGGAACGTGATGACCGACGCCGAGGTGGCCTATGCTCGCGAGCAGGACCTGTCCGTCGCCGAGTTCAGCCAGGTGCTGGCGGAATCCGGCCTGGGCGCGACACGGCCGCTGGATGACGCGGTGCGGATCGGCCGCATGCTGGCACACGCGAACCTTATCATGACCGCACGGCGACGGCGCGACAGGCGGCTCTTGGGCGTGGCGCGCTGTGTCACCGACTTCTCGTGGTGCGCCTACGTCTCCGAGCTGGCGGTGGGCGCCGAGGCCCAGGGGCTGGGGGTCGGGCGGGGCCTGCTGGCGGCGGTCCAGGCCGAGCTGGGGCCCGAGGTCAGCGTGATCCTGCTCTCCATGCCCGATGCGGTGGGCTTCTATGAGCGGATCGGCATGGAGCCGCAGAAAGACGCCTTCGCCTTCCGCCGGACCCGGTGAGGCCGCGATGATCTCGCCCTTCAACGTCATCTTCTGGATCTGGGACGCCTGGGCGCTTTCGTGGGTTATCGCCGCGCTGTGGGCCGCGCCGGCCGCAAGGCGGGTCTCGCTGTGGGACCAGGGACTCTATTGGGCGATCACGGCTCTGGGGATCTGGCTGTTGCTGGTGGTCCGCGTCCCGGCCGGGGCGGCGCCTGGGCACATCTGGGTCATGGACGAGGCGCCGGGATGGCTGCTGGTCGCCGTCACCGCTGCGGGCCTCGGTTTCTGCTGGTGGGCGCGGCTGCACCTGGGCCAGCTGTGGTCCGGCACGGTGACGCGCAAGGCCGGGCATCACGTCGTCGACACCGGCCCCTACGCCCTGGTGCGGCACCCGATCTACAGCGGCCTGATCCTGGCCGGCGCGGCCACCGCCCTCCTGCGCGGCGCGGTCTCGGGCTTCGCCGGGGCGGCCCTGATGGCCCTGGGATTCTGGATCAAGGCCCGGATCGAGGAGCGGTTCCTGTCGTCCGAACTGGGCGACGACGCCTACGAGGCCTATCGCCGACGCACGCCGATGCTGATCCCGGGCCTTGGCCGCCAGGGCGCCGACCGTCCCGGGTGAGGCGCTCACTGAAGGTGAAAGGTCAGACTGAACCCCACTACAGTCTGGGGCCGGATATCGAGGCGATAGTCGCCCCGCGGCGCCGCGGCCCGCCCGCCGGCGTCGAGCCAGCTGGCCTGGGCCCGGCGCCAGCCGGGGCGGTTGAAGCCGAACATGACCGCCATGTCGGGCTGACGCCATCCGACGCCGGCCTCGATCTGGCCTGGACCGACGATCGGATCCTCGACCCAGCCTGCCGCCTGGCTTTCGAAGTCGAAGGTCTGTCCGCGCGCCGCCGCGTACACGCCCCATCCCGTAGGCGGTGCGCCGCCCGCTAGCCGCCGCCAATTGATGTCATAGGTCGCCGCCGCTTGCGGAAGCTCGCGCACGCGCCAGTCGATCTTCTCGGGCACGGAAGGCTGGGCCGCCGCGAGCGCGGCGCTGCAGGCCAAGCTGGCGAGTGGCGGTATCATGACACTCAAGATGCCGCCAGTTGCGAGCGGCGCCGTTGCGCTGGATCAAAGGATTTCCGGGCTGCGAATACTGCCCGGGGACAGCGCTGCGCCCCTTCGCCACACGGCCCTGGTTCATAGCGTTTCCGAAACCTTTGTCGTGTTACTGATTCTCAAGACCCAGGTGGTTGGAGCGTTTGAATGGGGATGAGGGGGGCGCCGAGGCTCGCAGCCATTGCGTGCGCGCTCGCCTGCCTGACCGCCGGCGCGCCGACCGCTCGCGCCCAGGGCAGCGAGGCCCCGGTCAAGCTCGCCAGGCAGATCGAACAGCGCGCCGACAAGTCCAGCTTCGCCGACCTGCAGCGCTTCGGCGAAGCCGCCGGGCGCGGGACCGACCGGGAGTCGCTGAACCGGCTGCAGCATGTCGGCTGGATCATGCTGAACCAATCGGAGTTCGAAAGCTTCGAACACTGGAACGGCCTTCTGCTGCGCAACGCCCAGCAGCAGCACGACGACCGTTACATCGCGATCGCCCGCATCGACGAGCTGAAGAGCCGCTACGACCGCGGCGACGCCTCCGTGAAGGACCAGATCGCGCGCATCGACAAGGACCAGGCCGACTGGTTCGTCCGCGTGCACGCCATGAGCGTCCAGGCCATGGAGCTTATCGACCAGGACCAGTCCAGCCTGGCGCTGAAGCGGCTGTCGGAAGCGGAGCAATTGATCCCCTCGGGCGACCCGGCCTCGAACGACGCCGAATCGACCATCTGGGAGACCATCGGCCTGGCCCTGATGATCCTGGACGACCTGGACGGCGCAGCCCAGGCCTTCACCCGCGCCGACATCGAGTTCGCCCATCCGGGTTATCCGCGCCCGGACTTCGACGACGTCTACAACATGGCCCACATGGCCGTGATGCTGGGCGACGCCAAGCTGGCGCGCGAACTGTCGAGCGTGCACCACCAGATGGCGGTGCGCTCGGATCTGCCGCACCTGAAAATCTGGGACCAGAACCTCTGCGCCATGGTCGGCGACAGTTTCGGCACGCCGGCCGAGGTGCTCCGCTGCCTGCGCGGCCTGGACGAGAAGCTGTCGGGGGCGGAGTTCCTGGCGCCGGACATCCTGCCCCTGCGCGCCATCGCCCGCGCCCGGACGAACGACATCGCCGGCGCGGAGAACGACCTGGCCGCCATCCGCGTGCTGAAGGCCTCGAACGACATCGAAACCTCAGGCCTGGAACGCGAGGGACAGGTCGCCGCCGAACTCCTGCTGGCCCAGGGCAAGACCAAGGACGCCTACGAGGCCCTACGCGCCTATGACCGCCAGCACGCCGTGGTCGCCGCCCGCCGCTTCAACGCCGGGGTTCACCAGCTGACCGGCGCGCTGCAGACCCAGCTCTCCACCGCGCGCAAGGACGCCGAGCTGCAGCGGCAGGCCGCCCGCTCCCAGCATTGGATCGTCGCCTTCGCCGGCCTGTTCCTGGTCTGCGCCGCAGGCGTGGTGTTCTGGCAGCGCCGGATCGGGCTGCGCCTGCGCGCCGCTCAGCTCAAGGCCGAGCTCGCCAGCCGCTCCAAGAGCGAATTCCTGGCCAATATGAGCCACGAGATCAGGACGCCGCTGAACGGGGTTGTCGGGGTCGCCGACATGCTGGCCGCCGCGGGCCTGCCCAAGCGCGAACGCGAGATGGTCGAGATCATCCGCAGTTCCGGCCAGTCGCTCGAGCGGCTGTTGTCCGACGTCCTGGACCTGGCCCGCGTCGAAGCCGGCCGCATGACCATCGAGCCGGCGCCGTTCCAGGCCGCAGACCTGGTGCGGACAGTGGCCAGCCTGTCCCAGGTCAAGGCCCAGGAGAAGGGCCTGGACCTGCTGGTCCAGATCGCCCCGCAGCTGGAGGGCTGGTTCGTCGGCGACGCCACGCGCGTGCGCCAGATCCTGACCAACCTGGTCAGCAACGCGGTCAAGTTCACCGACGCCGGATCGGTGACCATCACCGCCGAGCCGGCCGGCGAGGACGGCTTGCGCTTCGTGGTCATCGACACCGGGGTCGGCTTCGACGATGCGGAGAAGGAGCGCCTGTTCGGCCGCTTCCAGCAGGCGGACGGCTCGATCACCCGCCGCTTCGGCGGCAGCGGACTGGGCCTGGCCATCTCGCGCCAGCTGGCCGCGCTGATGGGCGGCGAACTCGACTGCGCCAGCGTGCCGGGGCGAGGCTCGCGCTTCAGCTTCGAAGCCCCCTTCCCCGCTGCGAGCGCCCCGGAGACCGTGGCCGAACGGGCCGAGGAGATCGAGGCCGCCGCCGAACGCGCCGTCCGCGTGCTGGTGGTCGACGACCATGAGACCAACCGCAAGGTCGTTCGCATGATGCTGGACCAGTTCGGCGTCGAGACCGTCTCGGTGGTCAATGGCCTGGAGGCGGTCGAGGCGGCGCGCCGCGAGCCGTTCGACGCCATCTTCATGGACATGCAGATGCCGGTGATGGACGGGCTGGAGGCCACCCGCATCATCCGCATCGAGGAGCAGACGGGCGGCCGCGGCCGCACGCCGCTCTACATGCTGAGCGCCAACGCCATGCCCGAGCATCGCGAAGCGGGCCTGAAGGCCGGCGCCGACGGCCACATCTCCAAGCCGGTCACCGCCGCCGCTCTGCTGGCGGCGCTCAGCGAGGCCGTTTCCGGAGGCGACCCCGTCGAAGCCGAGGCCGAGCCGGAACCGATCGCCTCGATGGTCGGGGCCTGAGCGCCACAGCAGGGCGCCAGCCGACGTCACGGCTCACAATCGCGTGCGGCCCGCTTGCCAGGCGCAGGCGGCTCGGTCATCAGATAACTGAAACAGGTTCAGGAACGCCGGGAGACGACACCGATGGCCGTAACTGCTGCGCCGCGCGAGCCGATCCTCGAACCCGGCCTGCCGATCATCGACCCCCATCACCACCTCTGGGACCGGCCGGCGCCGACCGGCGCGCCGACGCACCCGTTCGAGAACGTGATGCACATGCGGCCGCGCTATCTGCTGGACGAACTCCTGGCCGACATGAAGAGCGGGCACGACGTGCGCGCCACGGTCTATCTGCAGTGCGGGGCCATGTACCGGGCCGATGGTCCGGAAGAGCTGCGCTCGCTGGGCGAGACCGAGTTCGTCAACGGCGTCGCGGCCATGACCGCCAGCGGGATCTATGGCCCGGTGAAGGCCTGCGCCGGGATCGTGGGCCACGTCGATCTCCTGCTCGGCGACGCGGCGGCGGGGGTGCTGGAGCAGCATATCGCCGTGGCTGGCGGACGTTTCCGCGGCATCCGCAACAGCGCCTCCTACGACCCCGACCCGGCTGTGCTGGGTCCCCTGGCCCGGATCGGCGGCGGCCTCTATCTGAACGGCAAATTCCGCGAAGGCTTCGCGCGGCTGGCGCCGCTCGGCCTGTCGTTCGACGCCTGGCTGCTGGAGCCCCAGTTGCCGGAGCTGATCGATCTGGCTCGCGCCTTCCCCGAGACCTCGATCGTACTTGACCACGTGGGCACGCCGCTGGGCATCGGCGCCTATGCGGGCCGCCTGTCGGAGCGGTTCGGCGTCTGGCGGGAGAACATCCGCGCCCTCGCCGCCTGCCCGCAGGTTTCGGTCAAGCTCGGCGGCCTGGCCATGGCCTTCCCCGGCTTCGCCTCCTTCATGGCCGACCCGCCCGCGACCTCGGCCCAGCTGGCGGAGGAATGGCGCCCTTACGTCGAGACCTGCATCGAAGCCTTCGGGGCCGAGCGCTGCATGTTCGAGAGCAACTTCCCGGTGGATGTCTGCAGCTGCAGCTACGACGTCCTGTGGAACGCTTTCAAGCGCCTGGCGGCCGGAGCCTCGGCCGAGGAGAAAGCGGCCCTGTTCTTCGGCACGGCGAACCGGGTCTATCGCCTCGGCCTCTGAGGCCTATTGCGCTGTGTAGCCGCCGTCGATGACCAGCTCCGAGCCGGTCATGAAGCTGGATTCGTCCGAGGCCAGGAACACCACCCCATCGGCGATCTCGCGCGCGACGCCCAGCCGGCCGAGGGCGTGGCGCGAAATCACCATCTGCCGCATCTCGTTGCCGTTCTCGGCGCGGTGGAAGGCGTCGGCCACCATCGGCGTGTCGATGAATCCTGGATGGATGGAATTGACGCGGATGTTGACCGGGGCCCATTCCAGCGCCGCGGCCTTGGTCAGCATGGTGACGCCGCCCTTTGAAGCGCAATAGGCCGCCGCGCCCGCCATTCCGACCTTGCCCAGGATCGAGGACAGGTTGATCACCGACCCGCCGCCACCCTTGGCGATGGCCGGGCCGGCATGGCGCAGGCCCAGGAACACCCCGTCCAGATTGACGCCCAGCACACGCCGCCAGGCCTCCAGGCTGTGGCTCATCAGCTCTTCGCCCGCGCCGGACACGCCGGCGTTGTTGACCAGCACATCCAGCCGGCCGAAACGCTCCACCGCCCCGGCCACGACCCGCTCCCAATCGGCCTCGCTGGTCACGTCATGGGTCAGGAAGGCCGCCCGGCCGCCGGCGCCGCTGATCGCTTCGGCCAGCGCCTCGCCGGCGTCGGCCGCCATGTCACTCAGCACCACAGCCGCGCCCTCGCGCGCCAGCCGGCGCGCCGCCTCGGCGCCGAGCCCGGAAGCCGCGCCGGTGACCAGCGCCACCTTGCCCTGCACTCGCCCTGGCCGATCACCCATGCCCGCGCCTCCGAATCTTGTGTTTGGCTGTGACTATAGCGCCGAGGAATGCGGCCAGCCTGCACCTGTAGCCGCGTTCTGGGAACTACCTCACCCCGCGCCGCGTGCTGGGCGCCTGAGCCAGGATCTCGGCCAGGCCATCCAGGCTTTCGAGCTGAATGTCGGCCTGGGCCGCCTCAGGGCCAAGCGCGTGCAGCAGACCCCAGGGCCCGCGGCGCAGGAACACGGCGGCCAGGCCTGCCGCCCTGGCCGGCAGGACGTCGTTGTCGAGCCGGTCGCCGACATAGGCGATTTCCCCGGCCGGGCGGCCCGCCGCTTCGATCACCTTGTCGAAAAAGGCCGGCGACGGCTTCTCCACGCCCCAGCGCGCCGAGGAGGCGATGAAGTCGGCCTGCACGCCCGCCTCGTGCAACGCTTCTTCCGCGGCTTCGGGCTGATTGCCGGCGAGCCCGATGCGAAGGCCGCCGGCGCGCAAAGCCGCCAGGCACGGCAGGGCGTCAGGATAGAAATCGCCGGGGAGGAAGCGATAGCGCCACCCCGCCGCCAGCCGCGACGCCTCGGCCGCCTCCACGTCGAAGCCGGGCCGCAAGAGCTGGAACACCTGGCGATGGTGCTGGCCGCGCGCGATCACCGCGCCCAGGGCGGCGAAGAGGGTCAGGTGGGGGACGCCCATCCAGTCGGCCCATTCGCCCCAGTGCCGCGTCTCGTCCACCAGCGTCTCGCCGACATCGAACACGACCGCGGTGATGGGCATGGCCGCCTCGCCTAAAGCATCGTGCGGAAAAGTGGCTACCGGTTTTCCGCAAAAACGATGCGACATCAAAGAACTAGAGCGACGTGCGCGATTCTCGAATCGCACACGTCGCTCTAGAACCGGCCCCGGCGCTCGCTCAGGCGCCCGTCCTCCAGGGCGAACACCCGGTCCATGAACCGCGCCAGCTCCATGTTGTGGGTGGCGATCAGCAGGGCCACGCCGGTAGCCCGGGCCAGGTCGAACAGGGCCTGGAATACGGCGCCGGAGGTGTGCGGATCCAGGTTGCCGGTGGGTTCATCGGCCAGGACGATGCACGGCTGGTTGGCCAGGGCGCGGGCGATGGCCACCCGCTGCTGCTCTCCGCCGGAAAGCTGGCCTGGCTGGTGCTCCAGGCGCGCGCCCAGGCCCAACTGAGTCAGCAGCGCCTCCGCCCGCCCGCGAGCCGCCGGCCGCGAGGCGCCGGCGATCATCTGCGGCAGGGCCACGTTGTCCAGGGCGCTGAACTCCGGCAGCAGGTGGTGGAACTGATAGACGAACCCCACCAGGCCTAGCCGCAGGCGCGTGCGCGCCTTGTCCGACAGCTTCGAGCAGTCCTGGCCTTCGATGATCACCTGGCCCGCGGTCGGCCGTTCCAGGAGCCCGGCTGCGTGCAACAGGCTCGACTTGCCGGAGCCCGACGGCCCGATCAGGCCAACCACCTCGCCGGCATGGACCTCCAGATCAACGCCGCGCAGGACCTCGAGCTTGCCCTCGCCGGTCTTGTAGGTGCGCCCCAGGCCCCGGAGCGCCAGCACCGCGCTACTCATAGCGAAGCGCCTCCACCGGATCGATCCGCGCCGCCTGGAAGGCCGGCGGCAGGGTGGCGAGGAAGGAGGCCAGCAGCGCCCAGAACAGCACCCCGATCACCTCGTTCCAGTCCAGCTTGGCCGGGATGTGCGACAGGAAATAGATGTCGGCGTTGAACACGTCGGCGCCCGTCACCCACTGCACAAATGTCTGGATCTCTTTGATGTAGGTGCAGAACAGCACCCCCAGGACAAAGCCGGCCAGGGCGCCCAGAACCCCGATGGCGGCGCCGGACAGGAAGAAGATGCGCATGATCGCGCCCTGGTCCGCGCCCATGGTGCGCAGGACGGCGATGTCGCGGCCCTTGTTCTTCACCAGCATGACCAGCCCCGAGATGATGTTCATCGCCGCGATGGCCACGATCAGCAGCAGGATCAGGCGCATGGTGTTGCGCTCGACTTCGAGCGCGTTGAAGAAGGCCTGGTTGTTGTCCCGCCAGTCGGTGACCACGCCCTCGTTCCCGGCGATGACGGCCACCTGAGGCCGCACCAGCGGCGTGCGGTCCGGGTCGTCCAGCTTGATCTCGATCTTGTCGATGCTGTCCTCTCGGCCGAAGAACAGCTGGGCCTGCTGCAGCGGCATGTAGATGAAGGTCTGGTCGTACTCGCTCATGCCGACGCTGAAGACTCCGCCGACCGTATAGGCCTTGCTGATCGGCGCCGAGCCGAAGGCGGTCGAGGACGACGAGGGCGAGGTCAGGGTCAGGGTGTCCCCCGGCTCGACCCCCATGGAAGCGGCCAGGCGGTCGCCCACCAGGATGATGTCGCCGCCGAAATCGCCCTGGCCAAAGCCGTTCAGCGAGCCGCGCTTGATATTGCCGGCGATGATCGGCGTCGCCTTCAGGTCGCCCGGGCCGATCCCGCGCACCACCGCGCCCGAGGTCGCCCCGCGCCCTTGCACCAGAGCCTCGGCCTCGACCATCGGCGCGGCCTGGACGACATGGGGGATGGCGCGCAGCCGCTGGACCAGGGCCGCGCGGCCGGGCTCGTTCAGCACCTGCCCGGCGACGAACAGGTGGCCATTGAAGCCGAGGATCCGGGTCAGCAGCTCGGCGCGGAAGCCGTTCATCACCGACATTACGATGATCAGCACCGCAACCGCCAGCGCGATGCCGACGAAGGAGATGGTCGAGATCAGCGCCACCCCGCCGTTCTTGCGCTTGGCGCGCAGATAGCGGGCCGCGACCGAGCGCTCCCACTGGCTGAACGGCGCGGCGGGCCGCGCGTCAGCGGTCACGCGCAGATCGCCTTCAGGGCCGCTTCGAGGCTGAGGGTCTGGCGCTCGCCGGTGGCGCGGCGCTTCAGCTCCACCACCCCGTCGGCCAGGCCCTTGGGCCCGATGATCAGCTGCCAGGGCAGGCCGATCAGGTCCATGGCGGCGAACTTGGCCCCGACCCGTCCGTCGGTGTCGTCCAGCAGCGGCTCCTTGCCGGCCTTGGTCAGGGCGGCGTAGGCGCCGGCGCAGGCCTCGTCCACGGCCGCATCGCCGGGCCGAAGGTTGATGATCGCGACGCCGAACGGCGCCACCGCGTCGGGCCAGATGCAGCCGGCGTCGTCATGGCTGGCCTCGATGATCGCGCCCAGAAGACGCGAGACCCCGACGCCATAGCTGCCCATCTGGGCCGGCCGGTCGACGCCATCGGGGCCGGTGACGAAGGCCTTCATCGGCCTGGAATATTTATCACCGAAGAAGAACACTTGGCCGACCTCGATGCCGCGCGCCTCCATGCGGTCGGCGGGCGCCACCTCGGCCTCGTAGCGGGCGGCGTCATGCACGTCCTCGGTCGCGGCGTAGAGCGTGGTCCATTGCTTCACGATGCCCGAGAGGTCGCTGTCATAGTCGACATCCTCAGGCGGGATCGGCAGCTCCAGCACACGGCGGTCGCAGAACACGCCGGATTCTCCGGTCTCGGCCAGGATGTGGAACTCGTGGCTGAGGTCGCCGCCGATCGGCCCGGTCTCGGCCCGCATCGGGATCGCCTTCAGCCCCATGCGCGAGAAGATGCGCAAATAGCTGGCGAACATGCGGTTATAGGCCCGTCGCCCCGCCTCCTCGTCCAGGTCGAACGAATAGGCGTCCTTCATCAGGAACTCGCGGCCACGCATGACGCCGAAGCGGGGGCGCTGCTCGTCCCGGAACTTCCACTGGATATGGTAGAGGTTCTTGGGCAGGTCCTTGTAGCTCTTGACCGAGGCGCGGAAGATCTCGGTGACCATCTCCTCGTTGGTCGGGCCGTAGAGCAGCTCGCGCTCGTGCCGGTCCTTGATGCGCAGCATCTCGGCCCCGTAGTCGTCATAGCGCCCGCTTTCGCGCCACAGGTCGGCCAGTTGCAGGGTCGGCATCAGAAGCTCGACCGCGCCCGCCCGGTCCATCTCCTCGCGCACGATCTGCTCGATCTTCTTCAGGACCCTCAGGCCCAGCGGCAACCAGGCATAGATGCCCGCCGCCTCCTGCCGCAGCATGCCACAGCGCAGCATCAGCCGGTGCGAAACGATCTGCGCCTCCGACGGCGTCTCTTTCAGAAGGGGCAGGAAGTAGCGCGACAGGCGCATGACGACGGGGTCCTCGAAACTCGAAAGCCCCTGATTACCCCTCGCCTGCCCGGCTTGGCAACGCGCGAGCGGGGTGAGGAAAAGTGTGAAGCGGTTTTCCGCCCGCGCCCCGCTCCAAACCTAAGGACCATGAAAAGGCGGCCGCCCGAGGGAATCGGGCGGCCGGGAAAGTCTTGGGGAAGAAAGCTAGGAGCAACAACGCCTCGCGGCGTCCTGAGGAAATCAAACGCCCGTTGGAGCCGAATGGCTACGATAACGCTGTCCACACGCGCGGTTTGCAGGGCCGCGCCCAAGTTCTGGGCGATGCGCGCGAACCGCCCTCGCCCTTCGCCCGAAATTTGGTCAGCTGAAGCTGCGCAGCGGCGGCAGCTGGATCAGGTGGAAATGCAGCACCAGCCAGATCACCGAAAACACGATCGCCGAGACCCAGGTGGTGGTGATCACCTTGCGCTTGATCTTGGGGTCCACCGGCGAGGAGGGATCGCCCCCGCCCTCCGGCTTGATGCCCGCCTCGGCGTGGCTGATCACGCCCAGCGGCAGGATGGACAGGAACACCACCCACCAGACGGTCAGGAAGACGGCGATCGAGACCGAAAGGCTCATCAGTGCGCCGCCTTGGGCTCGGCCATCAGCTCGACCAGCACCCCGCCCATGTCCTTGGGATGCACGAAGATCACCGGCACGCCGTGCGCGCCCATGCGCGGCTCGCCGGTACCCAGCACGGTCGCGCCCTTGGCCCGCATCTCATCGCGGGCGGCGTAGATGTCGGGCACCTCGAAGCAGACATGATGCTGCCCGCCCTTGGGGTTCTTGGCCAAAAAGCCGTGGATCGGCGAGGCCTCGCCATAGGGCTCGATCAGCTCGATCTGGGCGTTGGGCAGGTTGACGAAACAGACCCACACCCCCTGCTCCGGCATGGAGAACTTCTCGCCGATCGAGGTCGCGCCCAGCATGTCGCGATAGAGCTTCACCGACTCCTCGATCGAGGGAGTGGCGACGCCGACGTGGTTCAGTTTGCCGATCATGGAATGGGGTCCGCGCTATAAAGACGGCGAGGTTTGGCGCCGACGCGGGCCCGATACAAGCGGTCCGTAACGTCAGGGCCCGAGGGGGCCGGCGACCGGTTGCCGCGCGAGGGGGCTGATATCCCGCCCAAAGTGTCCCGGATGACAATTTATGAAATAGGCTCGCGAAATATAGCAAAATGAATAATGGACCAAATAATTATCGACTCTATACCGCCGCCGACAATAAACACAAAAACTCCGACTCCAAATATAAATCGACGAATAACAACCCCACCACCCCTTCTATAAAGAGATGAAATCTGCCTAAGGCCGCCAATATAGACGGTCGTGAATATTACCGCCATCACGTAAGCAGGAAGGGGAACTGCGGCGAAATCCACGCTTGTCGGTTGGACATTCATTTCCAGCGTCGCCATCTCGCTTTGCGTATTGATCGCTTCTCGGCAACCACACCTTCGATGCGAACGATGGTTGTTTGCGCTGCTTGAGGCCGCGCGCGATCTCACTCCGCATTTGATCTTAGCTAAGCTGCCGTAACTGGCGAGTCCGTGCAAGCGCTATCCGTCTGAATTTCCCCATCATTTCATGTTGGGGACAACTGAGGGCGGGCCACGTTTCTCAATGAACCGCGTCGCGCTTTAGACCGGAGACTACAGGGGTTAAGGGGACCCGATACACATCCCCCGCTCCTCCCACCCCTCCGCGGTGCGCAACGTCAGGCTCTCACCGGCTCCACGACGGGCTGATGCACAAGCGCCGTGGCGGCCCGGCTCGGCTTCCCCGAGAACCGCATCACCCCGTCTTCCAGCTTGCCATAGCGGAAGGCCATCAGGTCGAGGGCGTAGTTCTGGTAGACCCGCCAGGGCGCCTGGACGCCCTGCTTGGGGAACTTCTTCATGCCACGGGTGATGTAGCCCGAGCTGAAGTCGAGCCAGGGGGCGGCCTCAAGGTTCGGGTCGTCGTTCACCGGCCGGCATTCGCCGGCGCCGGTGCTGGCCATGTGGTTCAGCAGGCGGCAGACATATTCGGCGGTCAGGTCCGCCTTCAGCGTCCACGAGGCGTTGGTGTAGCCGAAGGTCGAGGCCAGGTTCGGCACGCCGCTGTACATCATGCCCTTGTAGGAGAAGGTGTCGGTCAGATCGACCGGCGCCCCGTCGACCACGACCTCAAGCCCGCTCATCAACTGCATGTCGAGGCCCGTGGCGGTGACGATCACGTCGGCCGGCAGGGTCTGGCCCGACTTCAGGCGAATGCCGTCCTTGGTGAAGGTCTCGATATGGTCGGTGACCACCGAGGCGGAACCACTCTTCAGCGCCGCGAACAGGTCGGAGTCGGGAACCAGGCACAGGCGCTGGTCCCAGGGATTGTAGCGCGGGGTGAAGTGGGTCTCGACGTCGTAGTCCGGCCCCAGTTCCTGGCGCACCAGGCCCAAGAGGCGCTGTTTGGCCTGGTCCGGGTGCTTGCGGGTGGCGTTGAAAAAATACATCTGCAGCAAGACGTTCCGCCAACGGATGATGTCATAGGCCAGCTTGGCCGGCAGGATCTTGCGCAGCTTGTTGGCCATGGCGTCTTCGCCCGGCCGCGAGACCACATAGGTCGGCGAGCGCTGCAGCATGGTCACGTGCGCCGCCTTGTCGGTCATGGCCGGCACCAGGGTCACCGCCGTGGCGCCCGAGCCGATCACCACCACCCGTTTGCCGGCATAGTCCAGGTCCTTGGGCCAGTGCTGCGGATGCACGATGCGGCCCTGGAACTCGGCCTCGCCCGGAAACTCCGGGCGATAGCCCTGGGCGTAGTTGTAGTAGCCCGCGCACATGTGCAGGAAATTGCAGGTGATCCGGTCCGGCTCGGCGCCCGGGCCGCGCTCGAACTCGACCGTCCAGGCCTGCTGTTCGCTGCTCCAGGAGGCGCGCTTGACCTTGTGCTGGTAGCGGATGTGGCGGTCGATGCCGTAGGCCTCGGCCGTCTCCTTCAGGTATTTCAGGATCGAGGGCCCGTCGGCGATCGCCTTGGCCTCCTTCCAGGGACGGAACGAAAAGCCCAGGGTGTACATGTCGCTGTCCGAGCGGATGCCGGGATAGCGGAACAGGTCCCAGGTGCCGCCCATCGCCTCGCGCCCTTCGAAGATGGCGTAGCTGCGGCCCGGGCAGCGGTTCTGCAGGTAGTAGCCCGCCCCGATCCCCGAGATCCCCGCGCCGACGACCAGCACATCGACGTGCTCCATCCCTGCTTCCTTCCGCTACGTCCGGAGGCGGCTCCGGCTTAGTGATCATTGATAACTTGACGCATTAGCGCAAATTTTGGCCGCTCTTGCAACCCTTCGCCCCGCGGCGTTTCACTGCGTCGGGACGGCCCGCCCCTGCCCATCGGTCCAGAAGGCGATCTTCGTCAGCAGCGCGGCCGGGTTGATCGGCTTGGCCACGTGGTCGTCCATGCCTGCGGCGCGGCAGGCCTCGACATGGGTCGGCAAGACGTTGGCGCTGAGGGCCAGGATCGGCGTGTCGCGGTTGAGCGGCGAATCGGCCCGGATGGCCCGGGTCGCGGCGAACCCGTCCATCACCGGCATCTGCAGGTCCATGACGATCAGGTCGAAGGGCTGGCTGCGCGCCGCCTCCACCGCCTCGGCCCCGTTGGCGGCCTCGGTCAGCTGCAGGCCGAACGGGGCCAGGATCGCCGAGACCAGCTCGCGATTGACCTGTACGTCATCGACCACCAGCACGCGCGCCGCGCCTACGCCGACCGGCTCTTCCGCTGCCGCGGGCGCGCTTGCGGTCGCCTCGACGGGCGGCGCCGGAATGTCGAACCAGAACACCGAGCCCCTGCCCGGCTCGCTGTCGACGCCGATCCGCCCGCCCATCAGCTCGACCAGTCCCTTGGAGATGGCCAGGCCCAGACCCGCCCCGCCATACTGCCGGGTGTTGGAGCCGTCGACCTGGCTGAAGCGCTCGAACAGGCGGCGGGAATGCTCCGGCGAGATGCCGACGCCGGTGTCGGCGACTTCCAGCCGCAGGCTCGGCTCAACCCCGCCCTGATGGCTCAGGGTGATGCGGACGCCGCCCCGATCCGTGAACTTGACCGCGTTGTTGAGCAGGTTCAGCAGCACCTGGCCGATGCGCCCGCTGTCCGCCAGCACCTGCGCCGGCAGGGCGCCGGCCGTGCCCAGATCGAGCGAAAGCCCCTTTCGCGCAGCCTCGTTGCGCACCAGCTCCACCGTCTGGCGCACGAAGTCGTCCGGATCGAAAGGCTGCGGATTCAGCTCGATCTGGCCAGCCTCCATCCGGGAGAAATCCAGGATGTCGTTGACGATCGCCAGCAGCGCCTGACTGCCGGCGATGATCCGATCGACGAAGGTCCTGGCGCGATCCGGCAGGCCGTCCATGGCCGAGAGCAGGCCCGCAAAGCCCGAGACCGCCGTCAGGGGCGTGCGGATCTCGTGGCTCATATTGGCCAGGAACTCCGACTTGGCCACCGCGGCCGCCTCGGCCTCGGCGTGCTTGCGCCGCAGTTCCTCTTCCATGGCCCGGCGGACGGTGACGTCGCGCATGACCGTCACCACGGCCGTGATCTGGCCGGCCTCGTCCAGGACTGGAGACGGGCTGCTTTCCATCCAGACCCAGCCGCCATCGGCCGTCAGCACGCGGAAGCTCAGGCGATCCTCCGGGATCTCCTCCCCCCGCAGCCGCCGCTGGCGGTCCTCGCGGGTCCGTTCGGAGTCGTCCGGGTGGCAATAGTCCCCGATCATCCGCCCAAGCATGTGCTCAGGCTCGTAGCCGAGCTGCCGGATGGAGGGGGAAACGTACTGGATGCGGCTTTCGTGGTCGTACTGGAAGATGATGTCGGTAGCGTGCTCGGCCAGGGTCCGATAGCGCGCCTCGCTCTCTTCGATCCGCAGGCGCGCTTCGACCTCATCGGTGACATCGCGCACCACGCCGAACAGGGCGACGATCCGACCGTCCGCTTCGCGCACCGCCTCGGCCCGGGTCTGCAGATAGATCATTCGCCCGTCGTCGGCCCTGAACAGCCGACCGGTGAAGTCCAGCGGCTCGCCGGTCTCGATGGTCGACGCCCAGGCGCTGGAAAGCTTCTCCTGGTCTTCCGGGTGGTAGAGCGCCAGGGCCTCAGCGCCGTATAGCGGCGCGGAATCCATGGATACGCCATGGACCTGGAACACCTCGGGCGACCATATCCTTTCGCGGCTCACCAGGTCGAACCGCCAATAGCCTATGCCGGCGATCTGAGCCGCCAGGCGCGCCGATCGCTCGGCGGATTCGGCTTCGGCCTGCCGGCGGCGCAGCTCGTCCTCCATCTCGCGACGGGCGTTGACGTTGCGCAGCGCCGTGACCGCCCCGACGATGCGCCCCTGCTCGTCGAAAATGGTCGAAGGACTGCCCTCGTACCAGACCAGGCTGCCGTCGGCGCATAGCACCCGCCGCTCGGTGCGCAGGCCCGGTGCGAACGGTCGACCGGCCTTGAGGCCCGCCCGCACCACAGCCATGCGCACCTCGTCCTCGGGATGCCCATAGGCGCTGACATGGGTCCCGACCATCTGCTCGGACGTATAGCCCAGCTGGCTGACCGCCGGCGATGCGAAGCGGATCACGCCGTCCGCGTCGTATTGGATGATGATGTCGCTGGCCCGTTCGGCCAGCATGCGATAGCGGGCCTCGCTCTCCGCCAGGGCCGCTTCGGCCGCCTTCCTGGCGCTGATGTCGCGCATGACCCAGACGAACTCGGCCAGTTCGCCCTGGGCGTCGCGGACCAGGTTGGGCGCCGCGTCCACCCAGACCCACTCGCCGGCCTTGGTCCTCAGGCGGATCTCGATATGGGCGTCCTCGTCCCGCAGCCGGCCGGCCAAGAGGTCCTCGATCAGCCTGCGCATCCGAGGCGAATCGTCCGGGTGGTTCAGCGACCAGCCCGGTTCGCCGACCAGGTCCTCCGGCTCGTAGCCATAGCGGCGGCAGCTGGCCGAGACGAACAGGCGGCGGAACTCCAGGTCATAGCGCATGACCAGGTCCGACATGTGCTCGGTCAGAAAGCGCAGGCGCGCCTCGCTGTCGCGCAGGGCGGAATCCGCCAGCTTGAGTTCGGTGACGTCCTGCAGGGTGCCATAGAGGGCGACGGTGCGGCCGGCGGCGTCCAACCGCGGCTGGGCCTTGGTGATGATGTGCCGGACGGCGCCGTCCGGACGCACCAGGCGACCCTGGAAACTGTAGCCGACGCCCTCACGCATAGAGCGCTGGATCGCGGCGCGCAGGGCGGGCGCATCTTCCGGGTGATAGACCGCCAGCACGCCTTCCAGGTCCGGCGGCGGTTGGCCGGGGTCGCGGCCGTGGATGCTGTAGGTTTCCTCGGACCATGCGATGCGGTCGCTGTCTGCATCCCACGACCAGGTGCCGACCCCGGCTATGTCGGCTGTCAGGCCCAGCAGGCGCAAACGGTCGTCTGCAAGGCGCGCCTGTCGCTCGCGCTCGATCGCCTCGACCCTCATGGTCAGCGCCCTGGAAACAGTGGCCGCCATGGCGCGGAGCCGTTCCACGGCCTCCGGCGTGAAATCCTGCCGTGGTTCGAAGTCGATGACGCACAGGGTGCCCACGTGGCTGCCGTCGTCCAGGACCAGCGGCGCGCCGGCATAGAACCTCAGTCCCGGCTCGCCGCGCACGAAGGGGTTGTCGCGGAAGCGGTCGTCCGTGGAGGCGTCGGCGATCACCAACACCTCGCCGCCGCGGACCACCCGGTCGCAGAAGGATTGGTCTCGCGGCGCCTGGCTCATCGCCAGCCCATGGGCGGCCTTGGCCCACGCCCTCTCCCGGTCGACCAGCGAGATGGCGGCCGCCGGGGTCCGAAACTCCAGGGCCGCAAGCCGGGCAAGATCATCGAACAGCGGCTCGCTGCCGGTGTCCAGAACCTGAAGCCTGTGCAAAGCTTCAAGGCGATCAGTTTCGTTCCTGTCCAGCGCGTCCCGCCCCATGCTCATCGCGGCCCCGGCGAACAATGCCAAGACTATCTATGCACGGGAATTGGCGCGAGCACAGTCAATAGAAGTTCAACAGCGCCAGGGTCTCTTCTATACGGTAGCGCAGTTCTCCAATATTTGAGAATCCCGCCATTCTATGTGAATAGAATTCTTGCTAAAGTTGCAAGACGGGCGCCGACCTTTCGGCGCATGCTACCTTTAATAGCGCCGGCCTGCGTCAATACGCCTCCGCTGACAAGGCGGCGGCGACTTGGCGGGATTTCCCCGCTCGGCCAAGGCCGCACGTCGGATCACCCCTCACTGCGCAGAAAAAGGCTGGCGGCGCTGGCAGTCAGAGTGCAAAAAGTCTCTGCTTTCGGGCAGAAGAACGGAAGAGCGCCTTCCCGTCGGGCGATTAGCTCGTGCCCCCCCCTGGCAAGCCCCTCATCGACACCGGCTAAAGACCGCTCGGTTCCATAAGCTGTCCTAAGCTCGAACGCGACGGCTGAAGGCGCCAGACGCCGAAGCAGGACATTCCGACGCGGCAATGATGGCTCGGACTGTGTAGTTGACAAGGAAACCACACCAATCTAGTTTCCTTGTCAACAAGAGGATCCCATGCCCTTCGATTCGCTCGCCTCCCCCCTGACATCCCATCTGGGATACTGGCTGCGATACGTCTCCAACCACGTGTCACACGCCTTCGCCCGCAGGCTGGAGGCCGAGGACGTAACTGTCGCGGAGTGGACCGTGATGAGGACGCTCTATGACGAGGACGACATTTCACCGAGCCGTCTGGCGGATCAGATGGGCTTGACGCGCGGCGCCATCAGCAAGCTGGCCGACAGATTGATCGCCAAGGGCCTGATCGCCCGCGAGGAAAATCAGGACGACCGCCGCGCGCATAGCCTGCGCCTCTCCCCGCCGGGCCGGGACCTGGTCCCGAAACTATCCGCCCTGGCGGACGAGAATGATCGTGAGTTCTTTGATCATCTGAGCGCTCAGGAACGGGCGAGCCTCGAACGAGTCTTGAAAGCCATCATCGAACAACGCGGCTTGAAGACGATCCCGCTCGCCTGAGAGCCGGCCGACCCCTCACCCCAATCTTCACGACGAAAGGATCGCGCCGTGAACGCGCAACAAAAGACGCTCGCACAGACATGCCTCGATGGGGCCGAGGCCGACACCATGACCTTCCCCGAGATCGTCGAAGCGCTGACGCACGGCGGATTCGAGAGCTACACGGTCGACTATCGCCGGTCGACGGCGACCTACTACCTGCCCAGTGGCGAAAGTCTTGAATTGGCGGCCCATGGCGACGGACTGACCGTGGGCGAGTCCTTCGACACCGAGGCGCTCAAGGGCGCCATTCACGAGGCCCAGACCCTGGCGCCCGGCTATACCTACAAAGGCTTCAGCGCAAAGGCCAAGGCCGCCGGTTGCGCGGGCTATCTGGTCTCGTTCCTGGGGCGGCGCGCCCTCTATTTCGCCCGGACCGGCGAGACCCACGCCGAACACTTCCCCACGCCCAGCTAAGAAGAAGCGTCGACGACCTGAAGGACCCGGAACGCGGGTGGTCGCTGCCGGGCTGTCGCCATTCAAGCACCGGGACTATGAAACCGCCCGCCGCTTCTATTCCATTGACGATGACCTGATCGAACTTGAGCTGGTCAGCGATTCTCGCGCTTAGCCCTGTCCGCGAGGCTTCAAGCGAATGTCTCCGATTGGCGACCGCCCGTCGGGTTTGGCGTTAGGTTGGACCTGCGACCGGTGTGGAGTGAAAGAAGCGGATCTTCCATGCTCCATCACGCCAGACGAACACCGCCGACTCGAGCCAGGTTTTCGGCTCGGCGCCCGCCGCGGTGGTGAACGTCCCTCTATTGGTCCAGGTGGCCCAGGCGAGATCGCAGGCCGAGTGACTTTCGGCCCCCTCGATATTCCACTGGGGTTTAGCTTACTGGACTCAGTCAACGCTCTCCCTCCCCCCTTGGCCTCGTAATGTCGGCAATATGGAAACAAGCTCGACTTTGGCAGCCTCTCCGGGATCTCGCCTTTTGGCGAGCAGCGCCCCAAGGGGGCTGCCAGAACATCGTCCTGGCAGCCGAGTGGGCGCTCAGAGGGGCCAACCAATGAGCGGGGACCACATACCGTCGTCACCGTGACGTCAGTAGGGCTGGGTCAAAAATGTTCACAGCTTCTCGCTACATACTTGCGCTGAGCCACGAGGGGGCGCACCGGAGAGCCATAAAATGACGGCCGCCAGGCAACCAGGCGCCGGCGCCGGCGCCGGAAGCGGCCTTTCCCAAGGGCAGAGATGAGTAAAAATCCCCAATCCCGATGTCCGCTTCAGAGGATCTGGCGCTGCAATAGGCGATCCGCTCGAATGACCGCTTCTGGCGAGGTCCTGCTCGGCCAAGCGAATGTCATGTGTAGGCCTGGCGTAATCGCTGTCAGGCATGTGGGACCGCGCGACGGCCACCGTTCGGCGTCTCAGAAAAGCACATTCCCGGTGACCCGGTTAGTAGTGTCTCCCCCGATCCATATGCCATCGTCGTCTTTGTCCAACGGGATACGGCAGAGCACCGTGCCTTAGCTCGCGAGACAGTGGCTTGGCGCTATCCCCGCCCCGATCAGCTATCGTGCGAGGCTCGCATTGAAACTGCCCGTGACCGGGTCTTCCGAGTCCATAACAGTGGAATCGCACCTCCGCGCTCACCCCAAGGCGCGATCACGCCGACGGACTGCGAACGACCATGGCCCATGGTGGCCTGACGGTGGCTAAGACAACAGCTGACCTCGGCGCTCAGTCTCTGGTTCTGGGAACGCACTCAGCGAAACGGTGACGCCCTGACAAGTCCATCACCGTGACCACCTCCCCGCCGAGCGGAGAGGTGGTCGGCGGCGAGCCTCAACTCTTAATGAACGCCAGCAGGTCGGCATTAATCTTGTCGGCCTGGGTCGTGCACATGCCGTGCGGGAAGCCCGGGTAGATGATCTTCTTGGCGTTCTTGAGCAGTTTCACCTGCAGTTCAGCGGCGTCCTTGTAGGGGACGACCTGATCGTCATCGCCCTGCATCACGAGAGTCGGCACGGTGATCGCCCCTAGGTCCTCGGTCTGGTCGGTTTCCGAGAAGGCCTTGATACCCAGGTAGTGTGCGTTGGCGCCGCCCATCATGCCCTGCCGCCACCAGTTCTGGATGATCCCCTGCGAAACCTTCGCGCCCGGCCGGTTGAAGCCGTAGAAGGGGCCTGAGGCCACGTCGAGGAAGAACTGCGAGCGATTGGCGGCGAGCGCTGCGCGGAAGCTGTCGAACACCTCTATGGGCGTGCCGCCTGGATTGCTGGCTGTCTTCGTCATCAGCGGCGGCACGGCGCTAATCAGCACCGCCTTGGCGACCCGATTTTGCTGCTGGCCAAACTTGGCGACATAGCGCGCCACCTCACCGCCACCTGTGGAGTGGCCAATATGGACTGCGTTCTTAAGGTCAAGGTGCTCCGCCACCGCCAAGGCGTCCGCGGCGTAGTGGTCCATGTCGTGGCCTTCGCTCGTCTGGGACGAGCGGCCGTGCCCGCGGCGATCGTGGGCGATCACCCGGAAGCCCTTGCTCAGGAAGAACAACATCTGGGCGTCCCAGTCATCGGAGCTCAGCGGCCAGCCGTGGTGGAAGTGGATCGGCTGGGCGCTCCTCGGCCCCCAATCCTTGTAGAAAATCTCCGTCCCATCCTTGGTCTTCACATAAGACATGCCGTGTTCTCCTGTGCGCGCTGTCGATTGATGGGATTTGCCGTGCTTGGACTTCGCAGCGGAAACCTGTCCCGCGGCCAGGCAGCTGACGGGGAAGCAGCTACTTCACCTTGCTAGAAAGCGCTTTTGACCACACCCCCATCGACGCGTAACGCCGCGCCGGTGGTGGCCGATGCGAGCGGGCTAGCGACATAGGCGACCAAGGAAGCGACCTCTTCCGGCGTGGCGAAGCGTTTGATCAGCGACGTCGGGCGAACCCGTTGGAAGAACTCGACCTCGAAGTCCGAGACGGTCTCGCCCTTCGCGGCGGCCAGGGACTCGACAAAATCCCCGACGCCTCGCGAGCGGGTCGGGCCGGGCAGGACGCTGTTGACCGTGATCCCTGTCCCCGCCACGGCCTCCGCCAGGCCACGCGCCACGGCGATCTGCGCCGTCTTCGTCACGCCATAGTGGATCATCTCCACCGGGATCTGCAGCGCACTCTCGCTGGATATGAAGATGATGCGGCCAAAGTCGGCCTGGCGCATCGCCGGCAGGTACAGACGCGCCAGACGCACCCCGCTCAGCACATTGGCTTCGAAGAAGCGCATCCAATCAGCGTCCGGTATGTCCTCAAATGCTTTCGGTTCGAAGATGCCGAGGTTGTTGACCAGGATTTCAACGCTCGGAAAGCGCTCGGACAGCGCCTCGGCGGCTGCGACCGTAGTCAGGTCTCCTGCGAAGCCTTGGACCTCCGCTCCCGTTTGCGCGCGGAGTTTCTGAGTAACGGCGTCGACGGCCTCCTGCTTGCGGCCGTTGACGATGACGCGCGCCCCTTCGCGGGCCAAGGCCTCGGCGATAGCAAGGCCGATCCCCGCCGTGCTGCCGGTTACGAGGGCCAAACGCCCATTCAGTCTCAGATCCATGACCGCGACTCCTCGTCGTTTGCAGACCGCGCCCCCGGCTGACCGCATCGGCGCGGCATCCAGACCCCGGGGTCACTCTGAACCACCAAAACCTCAATGCGTGAGGCCTAGCGCGCAGCCTCCTCGATCAGGGTCGCAACCTCTCCAGGATGCGAAACCATCACGACGTGGGAAGCGCCCTTGATCACGACGGCGCGTTTCGCCTTCGCACGGTCGGACATGAAGGCCATGGCGGCGGCCGGGATGTTGCGGTCCGCGTCACCGTAGATCGACCAGGACGGGATCGTCCGCCAAGCCGCGCCCACTTGGGGCTCGACGAGGGCGCCCTGGGCGATCGGGCGCTGGGTCGCCGCCATCACCGCGGTCTGGTCGGCCGGAACATCGGCGGCGAACTGCGGGCCGAACTTTTCCTGCTGAATGTAGAGATCAACGCCGCCTCCCGGCAGCGTCACCGGCGGCGCCAGCGCCTCCCCCAGGGTCGAACCCGGGAACTTTCCGCTCAGGCCCAGGCTGGTCTCGCCCGGCGCCGGCTCGAAGGCGGCCACATAGACCAGGGCCTTCACGTTCGGCTGGCCCACGGCGGCGGCCGAGATCACCGCGCCGCCATAGGAGTGACCCACCAGCACGACGGGGCCCGCGATCGCCGCGAGCGCGGCGCCGACATAGGCCGCATCGCCCTTCACGCTGCGCAGGGGATTGGCGAGCGCGACCACCGGATATCCGTCCTTGGCGAGCTTGGCGACGACACCGTTCCAGCTCGACGCATCGGCGAAGGCGCCGTGCACCAGCACGATCGTGGGCTTGCCGGGGTCCGGCGCAGCGCGGGCCGCAAGGCCCAGGCTGAGGCTGGCGAGGGCCGCGACCGCGGCGGTCTTGAGGATGGGCATTGCGAACCTTTCCTTGGTGGAAGTGAGGCGCCGGGATCGAAGACGGCGAAGCGCGCGGCTAGACGAAGCGCTGGATGAAGGCCAGGGCGGCTTCGGCGACTTCCCGCCAGCCCGTGTCGATGGTCAGGGAGTGCCCACGTCCCGGAATCTGCAGGTATTCCGAGACCGCATCCTGATTGGACCTCTGACGCTGGAAGGCGGCGCGAACAACGGCGGGGGGAACTGTATGGTCCTGCTCTCCGGCGACGATCAGGAGTGGTCCCCGGTGCGACGCGCGGGTGTCGACCCGCGCCTCCGTCCAGGGATTGAGGTTCGCGGCCGCCGCCTGGAAGATCGGACGACCCGGCGCCGGTGCGGCCTGGGCTTCGAACAGCGCCTGGCTCTCCGATGGGCTGACCGCATTCGCAAAGGCATAGCGGAACTGCGCCGCCGTAAGGGCCGTCCGCCGGCCCGCATTGGCAGGGCTCCGCAGCACAGGCCATGCTGAGCGCAGGGCCGAGATCGGCAGCGGGGTCACGCCCCGAAAGGGGGCCGGCGCAATCGCCACCGTCGCCGCGGACAGACCCCGTCCCGCCAAGATCTGGGCGATCAGGCCGCCGAACGAGTGTCCGACGATCGCGGGACGGCTGCAAAGCGCGCCGGCGAGCCGCGCGTAGTGCTGCGCGACGCGGCCGATGGTCTCCGCCCTTGGCTCTCCGGCTTCGTCGGACGGCCACGGCGGTTTCATCGCCACATAGCCGGCGCTCTCGAAGACCTCCGCCCAGGCGTCCCAGGATCGCGACGTCAGCCAAAGGCCATGGATGAACATCACAGGCTGCTTGGCGGCCGCATTGACCCGGGCGACCGTCTCTTCGGAGGTCTCGCTGTCCATGATCAATGGCCTTCGACGGCGAACAGGATCTCCGAGAAGCCGGGAACGGTCTCGACCCGGTTCCAGTCCCGTTGCAGCTCGCAGATCAGCTGCACCCAGCTCGTGGGCTGGGCGCCGGCCTGAAAGAGGCGCAGCAGCCCGGCTTGGTGGGCGTGCAGCGAGGTGCCGCCGACGGCGTCCACCACGGGATAGACCTCGAAGCCTTCGGCCAGCGCGTCGAGCGCGGGATGCACCAGGCAGACCTCGGTCCACAGCGCGGCCATGATCAGTTTCTTGCGACCGGTCGCGCGGACCGCGGCGACGAAGTCCTCATCCTCCCAGGCGTTGATCGATGTGCGATCGATCGGGGTGACCTCTGGGAACACCTCGGCGATCTGGTGGATCGTGGGCTGGTTACGTCCGGTCCCGACGTTCACTGTCGCGATGACCGTCGGCAGCCCGTATAGCTTTGCGATCCTGGCGACGGCGGTGATGTTGGCGACCAGGGTTCGCTTTTCCATCGATTGGATCGAGCTCACCTGCACCGGCTGATAGTCGATGATCACAAGGGCCGCGTTCTGGGGCGTCAGGAGATGGTCGGTCCGCGGGTCGCGGACCGTGGAAAACGAGGTCATGGCTGGAGTCCTTGGCTGGAGGTGGGTAGTCAGCGAGAGGCGGTGGTGACGAAGGTCGTGTCGCTGGGGCCGACGCCGGTCAGGCGCACGACCGCCGGTTCGTCACGGGTGAATGCGAAGTGCGGCGCGCCACCGGGTTCGGTGTAGAGGCCGCCGGCCGATAGCGGCTTGATCGGCGCGTCCTTCGAGCTTGCGCCGTAGCCGAAATACCAGGCGCCCGAGATCACCGTGGCGAAGCGGTCATCGCGATGGGTGTGCGGCGCGATCACCGTGTTCGGCGGCACATGAATCTCGAGCGCATAGGGACCCGGCTTGGCGGGATCGCCGTAGAGCAGCACCGTTCGAATGCCGCTGATCCCTGAAGTCCCTGCGCCCGCGCCGGACATTGGCAAGGCCTGGGTCTGATCGAAGGAGAGCGCGGTTTGCCCGAGGCGCCCCGCGCCGGCGGGCGCCGGGCGGCCGTCGAGAAAGTCGTGGATCGCCGCGACGGTGGCCGCGGGCTGCTCCTCCATGAGCCAATGCCCCGCGCCGGGAATGACCCGCTCCTTGACATTGACGGCGCCGGCCTGGGCGACCACCGCCATCATCGGGCCGAACGATTTCTCACCGCCGATCGCCAGCACCGGCATCGGCAGCTTGCCGTGCGTCGCAAGCCACGCGCGGTTGTCGGCCGCGTCCTGGTCGAAAGCGGCGAACTGGCGGAAACCCGCATGCATGCGGCCCGGCGCCGCGTAGAGCTCGGCGTAGTGGATGCGCGAGGCCTCGGGGAAATGGGCCGGGTCGGCGGAGAATTCGTTCCAGAAGCGGTCCAGATAGATCCGCTCGCGCCCTGCAACGAGACGCTCCATGTCCGGCCCGCCAAAGCGGAAATGCCAAAGCAGCGGGTTCTTGAGAATATCGTCCCAGGGCCCGACACCCGGCACCGGCGCGTCCATCAGCACCAGGTTCGTCACCCGATCCGAATGCCGCGCGGCCAGCGCGTAGGCGACCATGTTGCCGATGTCATGCGCCACCACGTCGGCGCGGGGCGCATGCAGCGCGTCCATCACGCCGATGACGTCTTCCGCCTCGTTCGCCTTCTCAAACCCGTCCGCAGCCTGCGCCGAGAGGCCGAGCCCGCGAAGGTCCGGAACGATCACCGTATGGTCGCGCGCCAGATCCGCCGCCAGGGGCGCCCACATGTCGCCGGTGTCGCCATAGCCATGCAGCAGCACGACCGCCGGCCCCTTCCCGCCGACCCGCACGTGGAGGGTCGTTCCATTGGCGGGGACCTCCTGGATGCGAAAGCCTGCAGGAAAATCGAAACCGGCGGCCCGGCCTGCCGAGGGCGTAAGCAGCGTGGCTGCCGCGGCGCCAGCCAGCATCAGCCGGCGAAACGAGCTTGTGAAGGTCATGCGCGGTCTCCGTCGGCCTGGGGCGGGAGGGGACAAGGGCGCCGCGGGCCACGACGACAGGCTGCGCCAATAACCGGCGGGGTGCGCGCTAGCTGATGTAAAGATTCGCAAAGGGACGTACGCGAGCGGCTAGAACCCTTGCTGGCGGCCGCTCGTGCGATGCAATCTCAGGCAAGCGGCGCGCGGGCCGCTCACCCCTGGATGAAGCCCAGCCTCGATGTCGGACTTACCGATCTTAAGCTTCGGCGCCTTCGAACTCTCGACCCGCCGCCGCGCCCTGACCTGTGAGGGCCGCCGCCTCCGCATCGGCAGCCGCGCCATGGATATCCTGCTGCTGCTCGCCTCACGGCCAGGAGAACTGGTCACCAAGGACGAGATCCAGCAGCGCCTATGGCCGGGCATCTTCGTGGACGAAGCCAGCGTCCGGGTCCACATGTCCTCGCTGCGCAAGGCCTTGAGCGCCGACGGGCTCGATCACATCCACACCGTGGCCGGCCGGGGCTACATCTTCGTGTCGCCCGTGACCTGGTCCGCCGAGCCGGAGCCGGCGTCCGCGCCTCAGGCTCACCCCCACCTCCCCTCGCGGCTCGAACGGCTGATCGGCCGCGCCACAGTCGTCGATGGCGTCGCCGCCCAGATCCTGGAGCGCCGTTTTGTCACCATCGTGGGGCCAGGCGGCATCGGCAAGACGAGCGTGGCGCTGGAGGTCGCAGGCCGGCTGGCCGATGAATTCGCCGACGGTGTGCGCTTCGTCGACCTCGCGACTTTGGAGGACCCCGAGACCGCGCCGGGCGCCCTGGCCATCGCGCTCGGCCTGCCCGTCCTGTCGGAGCTTTCGCCCGGCGCGTTGGCCAAGCCGCTCGCGGGGAAGCGGCTGCTGATCGTCCTCGACAATTGCGAGCGTCTGGCCGAGGCCGCAGCGACGGTCGCCGAAGCCATGCTTCGCGCGACCTCCGGGATCTGCGTCCTGGCGACCAGCCGCGAGGCGCTCCGCGCCGAGGGCGAGTGGCTGCACCGCCTGCCGCCACTGGCGACCCCCGCCTCCACCGAGATGACACCTTCCGCGGCCCTCAGGTACAGCGCTGTCGAGTTGTTCGTCGATCGGGTGGATGCGGCGGTGGGCGGCTATCGTCTGAGTCCAGAGGACTGCACCTATGTGGTCGAAATCTGTCGCCGTCTCGACGGGCTGCCGCTTGCCATCGAGCTGGCCGCAACGACCGTTGCGGCCCTGGGCGTGCGGGGTGTGGCGGAAGGCCTGGATGATCGCCTTGCCTTGCTCACCGGGGGAAGGAGGACCGCGCAATCGCGGCACCAGACTCTGCGCGCCGCGCACGATTGGAGCTACGACCTCCTGAGCCCACCGGAACAGCGGGTGCTCAACAGCCTGTCTGTTGTCGCGGGCGGCTTCGACCTGGCCCTGGCTTGCGCCGTCGCGGACGATCCCGCCACACCCCCGGACAAGGTCCGCAGCCTGGTCGGCGCCCTGAGCGGAAAGTCACTGATCGCCGTGGAAAGCGGCGGACGCAGTGTCCGATATCGGCTTCTGGAATCGACCAAGGTCTATGCGATCGAGAAACTCCAGGTTTCCGGCCATTGGGCTCGGGCGGCCCGAAACTACGCAGAGGCGACGCTGGCCTCCTTTTTGGGCGCGGCCGACGAGTGGGCGAGGCTGGGCAGCGACGCCTGGCTGGCCCTCCACGCATCCCGGCTCGAGGACGCGCGCGCCGTCCTGGAATGGGCCTTCTCGGAAGCGGGCGATCGCAGCCTGGCGCGCAAACTGACGGCCGAACTCTCGGCCATCTGGCTCCACATGGGCCTGGTGAGGGAGTGCCTGTCGTGGTGCCGCAGGGCCATGACGTCCGGACCGCAAGGCGCCGCGCCCGACGCCTCCGAGATGAAAATCCAGCACGCCTATGGGATTGCACACAGCTTCACGCACGGGACCGATCAGGTCACACGGTCCAACATCGCCGCCACCATCGATATCGCGCAAAGCCTGGGCAACCATGACTACGCCATCCGAGGCCTTTGGGCCTTGGCCTCCAGCGAGCTGAACGAAGGCGAACTCGAGCTGGCCCTGGTTCACGCCGCTCAGCTTCGGGACGCCGCAGATGGCGCGGCCGCCGCGGCCGAACGGTTGGTGGGCGAGCGGATTTACGGCAGCGTCCTGCATCTTCTGGGCCGCCACGCAGAAGCCCGCATCGCCCTCGAGCGCGCGCGAGACGCCTATGGCGTCCCAGGTCAGCGCGCTTCGGCAACCCGTTTTCAGTTCGATCAGCTCGTGCTCGCCCAGGGCTTCCTAGCCATGATCGCCTGGATCGAGGGGGATGAGACGGGCGCGCGGCTGGCGGCCGAGGCGGCGGTGGCAGAAGCCGTGAGCGTTGACCATGCCGGTTCCCTCGGCTTCGCACTCGACACGGCGATCACCCTGGCGATCCTGCGTGGCGACCTCGCGGACGCCGAACGCGCCAGCACGCGCCTGGGCCAGATGGGGGCGAACGTGGGCTTCGAAGTCTGGATGATCCGCGGCGAGATTCTCAGGGCGATCATCCAGGTCCGATCGGGCGATCTGTCGGCGGGATTGCCGCGTCTGCAGGCGTCTCTGGCCCCGCCGCGTCGGCGGATGGCGAGCTACCGGGCGCCGCTGTTTCTAGCCGAGTTGGCCCAGGCGGAGGCCGCGGCCGGACTGCCGGAGAAGGCGCTGGCGACGATCGACGACGCGATCGACTGGTTCCGAGGCGCCGACGCCTTCTGGTGCGCTCCAGAATGTTATCGGGTGAAGGCCGCGGTCTTGCGAACGCAAGGGGGACCCAATGCGACGCGAGAGGCTGAGGCCCTGCTTTCGCGTGCATTTGGATTGGCGCAAAGCCAAGGCGCGGTCGGTTGGCAGCAGCGAATCTCGACGGCCGCCGTCTGATGGTACTGTAGCCATAATCAGTTCGCCGTCTCTGCGACGCGTTTGGTGCGGCCCCAATTCGCCCTCCCCGTTTGACCTCGCAGTGTCAGCTTTGCGGAAGCAAACTGTGCCATGAAGCCCAGGTGCGCTTTGACCGGTATTGGCGAGCCCAAACAGACCAAGTGGACGGCGGCGGCGAGCCCGCAGTCAGGCATGCGACTGTGAATCAATGGCTCGGCTCCTGCGGCGCACCGCCGGAGCCGCCCGACACACAATCCTACTGCATCCCCGCCGCCTTAGCCTGCGCGATTTCTCCCTCCAGGTACCGCCTCTCGGCAGGATCGTCCGACAAGCCACAGGCCAGGATCAGAGCTTCGATGGCCTGGGCGACTTGCCCGGTCTCGGCAGACAGGCGGCCGAGGGCCGCCCAGTAAGGCTGGTAGTCGGCGATGCGGCGGTCATCGTTCAAACAGCGAAGAGCGGCGAGCCCGACCTCCGGCCCCTCGATGCGCGCCAGCACCAAGGCCCGATTCAGCTCGACCACCGGCGATGGGGCTAGGCGTCGCAGCAGGTCGTAGAGCGCCAAGATGTCCGGCCATGTGTCGAGCCCCGAGAGCCGCCGGGCGATGTGGGCTGACTGGATCGCCGCCTCGATCTGGAAGCGGCCGGAAGCGCCCGGCCGAGCCGAGGCGCGGGACAGCACCGCTTCGGCCTCGGCGAGCATGGCCTGGTCCCACCGCGCCACGTCCTGCGCCTCCAGCGGCGCATAGTCGCCGGCTGGGCAGCGGCGCGCCGGACGGCGGGCCTCAGCGTAAAGCATCAGGGCCAGAAGGCCCTCGGCCTCCCCCTCGCCGGGCATGAGAGCGGTCAGCAGCCGGCCGAGCCACACAGCTTCCGTCGCCAGGGCCTCGCCCTCGGGCTCGCCCAGTTCACGCCAGCCCTTGGCGAAAGCGGCGTAGATCGCCTGCAGCACATCGCCGAGCCGTTCGGGCCAGGCCTCCAGTGGTGGCGAGGTGAACGGCCGCCCCGCCTCGCGCAGCCGCGCCTTGGACCGCGACAGGCGTTGGCCCATCGTTCCCGGCGGAACAAGGAAGGCCGAGCCGATCTCCGCCGCCGTCAGGCCCAGGACCGCCTGCAGCATCAGGGGCGCGCGCACGGACGGATCGACCTCCGGCCCAGCGCAGGCGAACATCAGCGCCAGCCGCCGGTCGGGCACGGCCGGCTCGGCTGCGGCGGCCTCGATCTCCTCGCGCATCAGCACGAGATGCGGCTCGGCGGCGGCCGCCATTCCTCGCGCGCGATGCTGGTCCGCCAGCCGGCGGCGGGCCACCGCCAGCAGCCAGGCGTCAGGATTGTCCGGCGCCCCGCGGTCCGGCCACTGCGCCAGGGCTGCGGCGAAGGCGTCGCCCAGGGCGTCCTCCGCCGCAACGAGATCGCCGCTGCGCGCCGCCAGATAGGCCAGGAGGCGGCCATAGCTGTTGCGCGCCGCCGCCTCGGCCGCCGCTTGCGGAGCCCGGGCCATCAGCGCGGCGGCAACTCGCGGATCTGGCGCACCTCGATCGAGCCCCAGGTGGCCGCGGGGCAGCGCGCCGCCCATTTGCGCGCCGCATCCATGTCGGGCGCCTCGATGATGTAATAGCCGCCGAGCTGTTCGCGGGTCTCGGCATAGGGCCCGTCTTGCACACTGATCCCGCCGTCGACCACCTTGACCACGCAGGCCTCGGTGGTGGGCATCAGCGGCGCGGTCTCGATGAAGGCGCCGGCCTTGGCCAGGGCTTCGCGATAGGCGTACATCTGACTCATGAAGCCGGCCATCGCGTCTGGCGGAATGGCTAGGCCTGCCTTTTCGTCGGCGTAGAGCATCAACAGATAGCGCATCGGATCAACCTTGCTTGGCATCGCGGCCAGGGCGGCTCGCAACACTATGTCGGGTGACGGCGGCCCTTTTCGACAGCATGGGCGAGGATGCGCGAAAAAAGAAAGGATCGCCCCCTCCTCTCCTCAGCCGATTGCAATGTCGGCTTTGTAGAACTGGCGCTGGTGTAGCCTGCCTGGTCGGGAGGGCCGCTTCTGGCGAAACAGCGTCTGATCGGCGATTCTCACCGGATCGATCGTCAGTATCTGCTCCTGCAAGCATAGCGCCCAAGACGTAGGCGGCGCCTGACGCTCACATGGCATAGCCAAGGCCACCAGATGGCGCGGGGCAGCTTGACCGGAAATGACAAGCGGGCCGCAGAACTGCGACCAATTCTCGCCAGCATGACGGCGGGAGTCCGGCTCGAAATCCCGCCGAGGGGATCATGGCTGACGGGCGAGCCTTAAGGAATCAAGGTAGTCATGGGGTCTAGGGCCAAGATAATTCTGATGGCGGGCGCGTCGATGGGCCTCGTGTCGCTGGGGGCCGTCAGCACGGCGCAGGCCGCCGATCCGGCTCCGGCGGCCGCCGCTGTGCCAGCCACGTTGGGCGAGGTGATCGTCACCGCGCAGAAGCGCTCACAGAACATCCAGTCCGTCGGCGCCGCCATCACGGCCCTCGGCAAGGACACGCTCGCCGCCGTCGGTCGCCAGGACGTCACCGCCCTGTCCAACCTGGTTCCGAACCTGGAGGTGAACCAGTACAGCCCGACCGTCACCGTCTTCAACATCCGTGGCGTGTCGCAGAACGACTTTACGGATGCGCAAGAAGCGCCGATCGCCTTCTATGAGGACGAGGTCTACGTCTCCTCGCTGGGCGCCATCAGCGGCATGAATTTCGACCTCGACCGGATCGAGGTGCTGCGTGGCCCGCAGGGCACCCTGTTCGGGCGCAACGCCACTGGCGGCCTTGTCCAGTTCATGTCGGCGCGACCGACCAACAGCCTCTCCGGCTATGTCACGGCGACCGTCGGCAGCTACGACCAGTTCGCCACCGAGGGCGCGATCAGCGGCCCGCTGACCGACAGCATCCGCGCCCGCCTGTCCTTCACCACCAACAACGCCGACGGCTACATCAAGAACACGATGGGCCCCAAAATCGGCAACTCGGCCTCGTTCGCCCTGCGCCAGCAGTTCGACATCACCCTCTCGCCACGCGACACCCTTGTGCTGAAGGCCCAGGTGCTGCGCAATGACCACGAGCGTGACGCCGGCCTCTACAGCTGGGCCGCGGCGGCGCCCAACGCCCAGGGCCTGGGCGTCTTCGTCGGCCCCGGACAGAACCCCTTCGACAGCTGCAACGGCTGCGATCCGTTCGGCTATCGCAACGCCTCGGGCAGCCCGTTCGTGCAGAGCGAGAACCGCACGCCCTATTTCGACCGGACCTATGTCGGCGTCACCGCCCGCTACGAGCACAGGTTCGACTTCGCGACCCTGACCTCGATCACCGACTACCAGCACCTGACCAAGGGCTATGGCGAGGATTCTGACAGCTCGCCCAACCCGGTGTTCGCCTACGACACCCACCAGCACTTCTACCAGGCATCGGAAGAGCTGCGCCTTGCGGGCGAGACACCCCGGATGCACTGGATCGTCGGCCTGTACGGCCTGAACATTCACAGCGACAACGCCTACCAGATCGACGCCACCCAGATACTGGGCTTCAAGAACAACTATGGCGGCACGCTGATCACCGACTCGGCGGCTCTGTTCGGCCAGACCGAATATGCGCTGAACGATCAGTTCAGCCTGATCACCGGCCTGCGCTATTCCTACGACCACAAGCACCTGGAATATACCGACGTCACCAATGGCGTCGAAGACTTCAACTACGCCACCACCTACCCGCAGCTCGCTGACAAACGGTTCGAGGAGTTCAGCAACTGGTCGGGCAAGCTGGAGCTGGACTACAAGCCGAACCGCAACGTCCTGGTCTATCTGAGCGCCAACCGCGGCACCAAGGCCGGGGGCTTCAGCACCCTGTCCGGCGGGCCATTCGCCGAGGCGGCGGTCGCGGCCATCCCCTTCCGCCAGGAGGTGCTGACCAACTACGAGGGCGGCTTCAAGCTGACCTTGTTCGACCGCACCACCCACCTGAACGCGTCGGTGTTCGACTACGTCTATGATGGCTATCAGGCTTTCACCAATGTCGGGCTGTCGCAGGTGGTGCACAACTACGACGCCTCGGACAAGGGCTTCGAGCTGGAAGTCAACACCCGCCCCCTGCCCGGCCTCTACATGTCGGCCTTCCTGACCGTGCTCGACACCAAAATTTCGCATGTGGTCACGCCGGTAGGCGCCGTGATCAATCCGGAAATGCCGCAGGCGCCGAAGACTTCGGTCGGCGTTTCGGCCCGCTACCAGTTCCCGCTTGGGCCGGGCGATGCAGCGATCGGCACGGACTGGAAATACGACTCGCGCCAGTTCCTGGAGGCCTGGAACGCCCCTGTCGACTACGAGCCGGCCCGCACCATCGGCAATCTCCGCCTCAGCTATGCGCCTGCCGGCGGCCATATCGAGGGCGCCTTGTTCATCAACAATGTCAGCGACGTCCGCTATCGGGTCTACAATCTCGACTTGTCGGGGCTCCTGGGGATCGTCAACCAGACCTACGCCAGGCCGCGCACCTTCGGCGGCAGCTTGACCTATCGGTTCTAGGGGCGCTCCCCACGGCGGAACTGGTCGGGCGTCAGACCGAACTTGCGGCGGAAAGCGCGAGTGAAGCTGGCGTTTTCGCCATAACCCAGGCGAAGCGAGACCTCGCCGATCGGCGCCGCGCCTTCCTGCAGCAGGCGGCAAGCCGCCTCCATCCGTCGATCCAGCAAGAGTTTGCGAAACGACATCCCCTCGACCGCCAACCGCCGGCCCATGGCGTGGACCGACAGCTGCAGCTCGCCGGCGATCTCCTCAGCGGTCACCGACCGGGCGATGCGGGCGTCGGTCAGCAGGCGGCTGACCCGCTCGGAGAGACGGCTCGGCGTTCCTCGCTCGCTCATCGCGGCCTGCAGGTGCGCGGTGACGATCGGATAGAGCCGGGTGCTGAGCCGGGGCGAGCGCGCGTCCAGGATTTCGGCATTGAAGACAATGGCGTTGAGCGGCTGGCCGAAGAAGACGTCGCAGCCGAAATAGTCGGCATAGACCTGATAGGCCCCTACGCGCTCGTGCTCGAAATAGACCTCGATCGGGGTGAAGCGGCGGGCGTACTCCTTGATCAGGTGATAGGTCGAGCCGATCGAATATTCGGCGTCCTGGCGGCGGGCGGTGATGCGGCTGTCCCGGATCTGGTAGGCGATGGTGAGCTGGGTCCCCTGCGGCCTCACCTCCAGCAGGGTCCCTTCCTGCAGCACGTCCAGGAAGCGGGTGAAGCCCGCCAGGGCCTCGCGCAGGGTGGGCGCGCTCATGAACATGAAGCTGAGCGCGCCCAGGGCGCCGGCGTCGGTGGCCTGGGCCGCCTTCAGGCCGAAATGCGGGTCGCCGACGGCCGCGGCGGCCTTTTCGAACAGGGCGACATAGGTCGCCAGGGGCGCCATCAGCTCGATGTCGTCCAGCGCCGCGGCCGAGACGCCATGGCTGCGTAGCAGATCGCCCGGATCGACGCCGCGCGCCCGGATCTGATCGACCACGTGCACCAGGATCTGGGTGGAGATGCGCGGAGGATCGGTCGCCATGCGGCGAAGAGACTAGGCCTTGACGGTCGACTCGTAAAACTGGGAGCCGGGCCCGCGCGGCGCGCGAACGCCGCGGAATTCCCAGTCCCCGCCCATGGCGGTGGACAACACCTCCTCAGAAGCGCTGGGCTGGGCGCCGCAATCCTCGCGGACAGCGACCGGGCCGGCGACAATGCGGTTGCCGAGCCGGCCCAGGCCCTCGACCTCAACCTCCACCAGGTCGCCCGGCTGCACGGGGCGGCTGCCCGCCGGCGTGCCTGACAAAAGGACATCGCCCGGCTCCAGGGTGATGGTGCGGGCGATGTCGGCGACCAGATAGTGCATGTCCCATTCCATGTCGGCGGTGTCGCCGTCTTGGACCAGCTTGCCGTTGACGTAGGTGCGGATCTTCTTGTTGCGGAAGTCCCAGCCCTGAACCAGGCCGGGGCCGATCGGGCACAGGGTGTCGGAGCCCTTCACCCGCAGCATCGAGCCGGAATCGGTGTCGCGGAAATCGTGCAGGCCGTAGTCGTTGGCCACCGCGTAACCGGCGATGTAGCCGGCGGCTTCAGCGGGGCTGATGTTGCGGCAAGCCCGGCCGATGACGATGGCGATCTCGCCCTCGTAGTTTAGGTACCGGCAGCGCTCCGGTCGCACGATGTCGCCGCCGTGGCTGTTCAGGGCGGTCACCGGCTTGTGGAAATAGGTTGGCGCGGCCGGCAGCTTGGTCATGAACTCTTTGACCCGGCTGTGATAGTTCAGGTGCACGCAGATGATCTTGCGCGGCTCGCAGGGCGGCAGGTGGATCGCCTCGGCCACGGCGACGCGGCGGCCGTCCCGGGCGACCAGCTCGTCGCCGTCGGGGGTTACGATCAGCGGATAGCCGTTCAAGAGAATACGCCGATATTCCTGGACCATCCCGCGCCTCCTTGGACAGATTAGGGCGAGCCTACCAGCCCTCGCCGCCGCTGGTTTGGCCGTTCCGGCCAAGGTCGGGGACCCAAGGGCCGCTAGAGTGCCGGTCCGATCCGACGCTTGACGGTCAAAGGACCAGGATGACGCGATGAAAGGCCTCTTCTATCCCCGCACCCCGACCGGGCGCGCCTCGATCGTCCCGCCACCCCCCTGGCACTATTCCGGCGAACTCCTGACCTTCGAATACCGCACCGATCCGGCCGCCGTCGCGGCCCTGTTGCCGGAAGGCATGACCCTGGCGGACGAGGATCCGGGCGCCGTCGCGGCCATCTGGGCCGATTGGCAGAGCTGCTCCGACGACTTCTCCGAGATCCTCGACCCCGTACGCGGCCAGTACAAGGAGATGTTCTTCGTCGTCCGCTGCAAGTTCCAGGGCAGGACCTATTCCCGCTGCGTCTACATCTGGGTCGACAAGGACTTTGCGATGCTGCGCGGCCAGCACCAGGGCTATCCCAAGAAGCTGGGCTCGATCCATATGAGTCGGCCGGTCACCCTCGGCAAGGCCGGGCCGCGGCTGGAGCCTGGCGGAACCTTTGGCGCTACCCTCTCCGCCATGGACCGCCGCCTGGCCCAGGCCTGCTTCACCCTCACCGCCCCGGCGGAGCGGCCGGGCTTCGTCAACGGCCTGCCCATGGTGCACAACCGTTGGCTGCCGGCGATCGAGACTAACGGGACCGACAGCCTGTCGGAGGTGGTCACCATGTCCGGCTATGACGGCCAGATGGGCCGCTGCTTCCAAGGCGATTTCGACCTGGAGCTGTTCGACTCGCCGGTCGAGGAACTGATGGATATCCGCCCAATCGAGAAGATCGGCGCCTACTGGCACGAGGTCGGGGTGTCCTGGCGAGCCGGGACCACTCTGGCGCGCAACAATCTGACGTAAGAGCGACGCGGCCCGGACCGTGCGGGCCGCGTCGTTACGGGTTCAACGAACCGAGCCTTCCAGGATCTGCAGGGTCTTCAGGTCCGCCTGAAAATCCAGGGCGTAGTCGCCCCCTTCGCGGCCGATGCCGCTGACGCCGACGCCGCCGAACGGGGCGGTAAGGTCGCGGACCAGGAAGGTGTTGACCCAGACCGTGCCGGCGCGCACCCCGCGGCCGATGCGGGCGGCGCGGGCGGCGTCCGAGGTATAGACCACGCCGGAAAGACCGTATTCGGTGCTGTTGGCCAGGGCGATCGCCTCAGCCTCGTCCGCAAAGGTCTGCAGGGTCAGGACCGGGCCGAAGATCTCCTTCTGCACCACTTCGGAAGCATTGCTTTTCGGCTCGATCAGGGTCGGCTCGTACCAGAGGCCGCCGGCCTCGAGGGCCCGGCCGCCGCGGACGATGCGGTCGCCATTGGCCCGCGCGCGCTGCACGAAGCCGTCGACCCGCGCCAGATGATCGGGGTGGATCATCGGCGAGATGGTGGTCGCGGGATCGCGGCTGTCTCCCAGGCGGTGCTGGTCGACGAAACGGTGAAAGCGTTGGAGGAAGGCGTCCCTGACGCTGGCCTCGACCAGCAGCCGCGTGCCCGCCAGGCACACCTGGCCGGAGTCGTCGTACTGGCCCGAAGCCTTCTTGGCCGCCGCGTCTAGATCGGCGTCCGCGCAGACGATGAAGGCGCCCTTGCCCCCCAGTTCGGCGGTGAAAGGGACGATATTGCGGGCCGCGGCGGCGCCGATCGCCCGGGCGGCCTGCGGCGAGCCGGTGAAGGATATCCGGCGCACGCGCGGATCGGCGACCAGGGCCGCGCCCACCTCTTCGCCGATTCCCTGGACGATGTTGAATACGCCCGGCGGAAAGCCGGCCTGGTCGATCAGATCGGCCAGCACCGAGGCGGACAGGGGCGACCATTCGGCGGGCTTCAGGATCACCGTATTGCCGACCGCCAGTGCGGGCGCGCACTTCCAGGTCGAGAGCATGAACGGCGCGTTCCACGGCGTGATGATCACCGTGGGGCCGGCGCCGCTGCGGATCACGCGGTTCAGCGTGCCGCGCGAGGACCAGACCCGCTCCTCGTGGGCAGCGGCCAGGTCGGCGTAGTTGCGGAAGTTCAGCGCGCCGCGAGCGATCACGCGCGCGCGCAGGCTTTCCAGCAGCATGGCCATGTCGAGGCACTCGACGGCGGCCAGGTTCTCGATGTTGGCGTCGATCAGATCGGCCAGGCGGTGCAGGTAGGCGGAGCGCTCGGCCGGCGACAACGCAGCCCACGCCGGAAAAGCGGCTGTGGCGGCGGACACCGCGGTGTCAGCGGTCGCCTCGTCCCCGCGCGCCACATCGGCCAGCTTGATCGACCAGTCGAGCGGAGAGCGCGCCTCGAAGGTGCGCGGCGAGGCTACCCGCCGCCCGCCGATGTAGTGGTCCGGCGAAACACCGACCCCGCCGACGTCGAACCGCTCAGAGGAATGGAGCATAGTAGTCGAACACCTCTTCAGCCGATTTACCGTCGAGCTCGTCGAGTTCCGAGCGCTTGATGGCGATGAAGTTGTCGACCAGGGTGCGGCCGAGCGCCTCGCCCAGGCCCTTGTCGCCGGCCAGGGCGTCCAGGGCGTCTGCCAGGCTGTCGGGCGCATGCCGGTCGGTGCCGACGTTCTTCAGCCCGTCGCAGGTCTCCGGCGCCGGCGGCTCAAGGCCCCGAGCCACGCCGTCATAGGCGGCCTCCAGAGCGGCGGCCACAGCGATGTAGGGACTGGCGGCGCCGTCGGCGAGGCGGTGCTCGATCCGCGCGCCGGCGCTCGTCTCGGCCGAAACCCGGACCGAGACGCTGCGATGGTCGAGCCCCCAGTTGGCCCAATAGCCCGAGAGGCTCTCCGGTTTCAGTCGCGCGTAGCTGTTGGCGGTCGGGGCCAGGAGCGCGGCCAGCCCCCGGTGATGCTCCAACAGCCCGGCGATGCAGCCTCTCATGAGTCTGTTGGCCTCCGCCGCATGGTCACGGGAGAAGGCGTTGCGGCCCTCCCGGTCGGTGAGGCTGAGATTGACGTGCAGGCCGTTGCCGCTCTTGCCGGGGATGGGCTTGGGCATGAAGCTGAGGAGATAGCCGCGGCTGAACAACACCTCGCGCGCCATCTGGCGGAACAGAAAGATGTCGTCACAAGCCTTCAGCGCATCGGCGAACTGCAGGGTCAGCTCGAACTGTGGGGTATCGAACTCGGCGTTCATGGATTCGATCGCCAGCCCCGCGCTCGCCGCCGCGGCCCAGATCTCATTCATCAGGCCGGCGGGATCGCAGAACGGGCCGGTGCCGTAGACCACCGCGCCGGGGGTGTCGTAGGGAACCCAGCCGCCCTGGGCGCCGCGCTGGAACACATAGGCCTCCAGCTCGATGCCGACCATCGGCCGATATCCCAGGGTCTCCCAGCGCCCGATCGCCCGCTTCAGGGCCGAGCGGCCGCAGAGGGCGAAGGGCTGGCCATGCATCTGCAGGTCGGCGATGGCGATCTGGGTGTTGGGCTCCCAGCCGGGTCGCAAGGCCTTCGGGTCGAACACGGCCTCGAAGTCCGGCAAGCCCTCCAACAGGGTGCCGCCGGGCGCATCGACCAGGCCCCGGGAATAGGTCACGGCATAGACGCCGGCGCAGAACCGGGCGACGCCTTTGCGGGCTTCGGAGAGCGGCACATATTTGCCGCGAGCGATGTTCAGCTGGTCGGCGAACAGGACCCGCACGCGCTCGGGCATGGATGGCTGTGCGGCGCCGGCGATGGGTGACGTGGTCAAGGCCATATCCTAGCGAGCCGCCATCCGTAGCGGCAGTTTCTTGATTCCATGGATGAAATTCGAACGCAGATAGGCGTGGCGGCTGGTCTGTTCGACCGCGCGCACGCGCCGGGCCATCTGCTGCAGCACGATCCGTACTTCAAGCCGCGCCAGCCACATGCCCAGGCACACATGCGGGCCGCCCTGGCCGAAAGCGAGGTTCGGGTTGGGAGAACGAGTCAGATCGATCCGGTCCGGGTCGGAGACGCCCTCGCCGTCGCGATTGGCGGAAAGGAACCACAGAATGACCTTGTCGCCCCTGCGCACCGTCTTGCCGTGCAGGTCGAAGTCCGCAGTGGCCGTGCGACGGAAATAGCTGGTCGGCGAGGCCCAGCGGATCATCTCCAGCGCGGCGGCGTCCCAGTCCTGGAAATCCGGCGACTGGATCTGGGCCAGCAAGGCCGGGTCGTTGGCCAGGGCGTGCAGCGCGGCGGCGATGCTGTAGCGGGTGGTGTCGTTGCCGGCAGCGACCAGCAGGCAGAAGAAGTTGCGGAACTCGTCGCGGCTGACCAGGTTGGTCTCGGCCATCGCCTGGTGCACCAGGCTCAGCACGCCCAGGCTCTCGCCCCGGTCCATGCGGTCCAGGAGGTCGTTGGCGTAGTCGAACAGCTCGATCGCCGCCGGCGAACGGAACGGCAGCAGGCGGTAGGCGTCGGTGTCCACCTTGTCGACGACGAAGTCGGTGTAGTCGGGATCGGCGTTGGAGATCAGCGCATCGCCGCGCTCGACCAGGAACTGGGCGTCCTCCCGCGGCACGCCCATGATCTGGGCCAGCATCAGCATGGGCAGGCGCCGGGCGATCATCTCGACGCCATCGAACTCGCCCTCGGTCAGGGCGGAGTCCAGGATTTCGCCCACCAGCTCGCTGATCCGGCCCTCATAGGCCGCGACCGCCTTGCGCGAGAAGGCGTGGTTGACCACCGAACGGAAGGCCGTGTGGACCGGCGGGTCGGTCTCCTGGAAGGTCTTGCGGGCCTCGAACTCCTCCGGGGTCTGGTCTTCCATGCGGATGCCCCGGGCCGAGCTCAAAAGCTCCGGCTTGCGGTTCAAGGTCAGGATGTCCTCGTGCCGGGTCAGCGACCAGAACCCCCGCCCGTTCTGCTCGGGCGTCCAGGCCAGCGGCTCTTCGGCCCGCATCCGCGCGAAGGCGGCGAAGGGCGCGCCCTCGTTGAACAGGTCCTGGGACGACAGGTCCGGGCGCAAGTCGGTCGAGTACGAAAATGGATAGGTCATGGCCGCTGCGCCCCAATCAACCGTAGCTGCCCAAGCGGTAAGTCAGCGTCCGGGCGGCGTCTTAGCAAAACCGGACAGTCTGGCCCGCCCGGCTACCGGGGGCTGATTGGCTGGGTTATCGACCAGGCGTCATCGACGGCGGGAGCGCGATCATGGGCGAAATTGTCGGCTGCGGCCTGGTTTCCCACGTCCCCACGGTGATGCTTCCGCTGGAGACGCGCCTGGAACTCAACGAGGGCAAGGAGATCAGCCTGGTGCCTGGGTTCCACCGGCTCAAGCGCGAGATCTTCGACGTCCTGAAGCCCGATGCGGTGATCGTGTTCGACACCCACTGGTTCACCACGGTCGAGTTCGTGGTCACCGCCCATGAACGGCGGGCCGGCAAATACACCTCGGGCGAACTGCCGCGCGGGATGAGCCAAGTGCCCTATGACATGAAGGGCGATCCCGAACTGGCCGGCCTGATCGCCGAGGAGGTCACCCGGCACGGGACCCGCTGCACGGCGATCGACGATCCAAGCCTGCCGATCGAATACGCCACGGTGAACGTGAACCACTATCTGGACGGCGGCGAGGCCTGGCTGTCCATCGGCGTCTGCCAGACCGGCGAGACCGCCGATTTCCTGCGCGTAGGCGCCGGGGTCGGCGCGGCGATCGCCCGGAGCGGCCGGCGCGTGGTGCTGCTGGCCAGCGGCTCGATGAGCCACCGGTTCTGGCCGCTGAGCGAGCTGCCCAAGCACGAGGCGTCCGACCCGATCCACATACGCACGCCCGAGGCGCGCGCCGCCGACCTGGAACGTATCGGCTGGTTCGAGGCTGGCGACCACGCGCGGGTGATCGACACCATGGACGCCTTCATGGCCTTCGGGCCGGAGGGGCGGTTCGGCCACTATCTGATGATGGTTGGCGCGGTCGGCGGCCGCGACTGCAAGGGGCGCGGGCGCCGCTTCAGCGACTACGAAAACGCCACCGGCACCAGCCAGGTCCACGTCTGGTTCGACCGGCCCGAGGGCGGCTGGACGGCGGCGGCCTGAGCTTCTCGCCTCAGGCCGACGGGCCGAAGGCTGCGCGGGAACAGCGGATATAGCTTTGCGGCGGCATGCCGCTCCAGCGCAGGAAAGCGCGCGTGAAAGTGCTGTGTTCGGAATAGCCGAGCCTGAGGGCGGTCTGGGCGATGGAGACGTCGGGCCGGACCAGGAATTCGAAGGCCGCCAGGCGCATGCGGCACTCGTCGAGCAGGGACTGGAACGAGCGACCCTCCTCGGCCAGTTTGCGGCGCAGGGTCCGGCTGGACATGCCGAGCGTGCGTGAGACGCTCTCCTGGCTGAAGCCGACCTCGTTCAAGTCCTGGAAGATCTGCCACTTGACCCGCACGCTGGTGGAGATGCGCCGACGACGGCTGGCCACCAGGCGGCTGAGCCGCGCGTGGTTCGGCGCGCGCTGGCCGGCGGCCAGATTCAGCGGGCGATCCAGCAGGCTGGCCGGAAGGCGAATCTGGTTGGTTTCGCCATTGAACAGGCAGCGCGCGCCCATCACCCTGGCGGCGTCACGGCGCAGTTCGGGCGTGTCCGCCTCGAGCGTGATCTCGGCGCTGGACCAGTCGGCGCCCACGGCGCTGCGGATGATCTTGGCGAAAATGCCGAGGGTGAACAGGGCGTCCTGGGTTCGCGGCCAAATGTCGGGGTCGAGGATGCGATAGCTGAGGATCACGCTCTCGGCGGCGACCTCGAAGCGGACATCTCCCGCGTCCTGCAGGATCGAGAAATAGTCGGCTAGCCGCTGTAACGCGCCGCGGAGGCGCTGGGAGGATGCGACCGCCTCTCCGGTCTCGCCCAGGCCGGCGATGTCGAAGCCGAGCCCCAACGACCAGCCGAGGAAGGCGTCGCCGCAGGCCCGGGTGACCGCCTCGGTGATCTCGACAAAGCGCCTGAGCGAAATCTCGCCGTCCGTGGGAAGGTCGACGCCGCGGTTGCCGAAAGGCGCCAGGTCGGCGGGGCCGAACCCTGCGCCGCGCTGCTCCGCCTCGCAGACCCAGGCGCGCAAGGCCGAGGTTCGCACGGTCGCTTCACGCATCGCTTCTTCCCTATCCGGCCCTAAGGCTTGATCTAGATTAGGAACGCTAGGACCGATCCAGCGCCCCGGCTTGTCATAATTTTGCGTTGATTTGATATTTTCCTGCACCCGGATCCGATTGCGGCATCCACTTGGCCGAAACTGTCAAATGGACCTCGTCCGGACGATGTAGCTCTAGGCGGCGGGGAGAACTGGCATGAGCGAACGCGCGCCCTTCGACGTCAACAGCCGCAGCGCGGTGGCCAGCGCGGTGTTCCTGGGCACGCTCGGGGTGATCTCGTTCATCGTCCAGCCCGGCATAGTGCAAGGTTTCGTTTCTTCGCTGCACATGTCCGAGGCCCGTGCGAACGACATGGTCGGCATCGAAATGATGGGCGTGGCCCTGGCCACGATCCTGACCGCGGCGATCGGCGAGCGCATCGACTGGCGCCGGCTGCTGGCGAGCGCGCTCATCATCGGCGTCGTGGGCGACCTGGCCTCGGCGTTCGCCACAAATGGCGCCCTGTTGCCGGCGGCAAGGTTCGTCGCAGGCGTCGGCCATGGCGCGGTAATCTCGCTCAGCTTCACCTTCGTCGGCCTGACGGTGCGCCCCGACCGCAACATCGCCTTCTATCTGGTCGCGCTGCTGAGCTATGGCGCCGTGGGCCTTTGGGCCTTGCCCAGCCTGCTCGCGCGGTTCGGCTTCCAGCCGGTGTTCCTGTTCTTCGCCGCGGTCACGGCGATCGGCCTGGTCACGGTCCCCTATGTTCCTCGCTCCTCCCAGCACCGCGAGGAGATCAGCCCCACCGCGGTCCAGCTCGGCGCGCGGGTTATCGTCGTCGGCCTGGCCGGGGTGCTGGCTTACAACATCGCCCAGGGCATCGCCTGGGCGAACCTGGCCCTGATCGGCGGCGCGGCGCGGCTGGCCGACCAGACCGTCGCCGACGACCTGTTCCTGTCGCAACTGATCGCCGTGGCCGGCGCCCTCTTGTCGGTGGCGCTGGCGGGGATGGGGCGAAGGGCGCTGATGATCGCGGTCGGAGTCGCCGGCGGCGCCCTCTTCATCGCCCTCCTGACCGGCCAGCCCGGCGCCCTGCTGTTCCTGGTCGCCGTCTGCGGCTTCAACTTCCTTTGGAACTTCGTCCTGCCCTTCATCCTGAGCGCTGTCGGCGATCTGGACCTGCACGGCCGGGTGATGGGGCCGGCCATCGCCATGCAGATGATCGGCTTGGGTCTTGGCCCGATCCTGTCCGGCCGCCTCATCCAGGGCGGCGGCTTCCTGCAGGTCGAGATGGCCTGCATCGGCTTTTTTGCGCTCAGCCTGGCCCTGCTCGCAGGCCCCCTGACCGCACACCGGCGCATGATCGCAGCCCGCGACGCTGTGCTTGCCTGACCGGAATCGACAAGCCAGCCCAATGCTCAAAATGCGAGCACGCTAGGAGCGGCGGGCGCTTCGGCATGCGGCGTATTGAAGCCGCGATGTCGTCGGCTCGGCGCAGAAAACGCTCACGTGCCGCCACCGACAAACCCTGGGGACCTCGTATGGCCAAAATCAGATTCATCCAGCCGGACGGGACCGAACAGTCGATCGAAGCGACACCAGGGCGCTCGGTCATGGAGGCCGCCGTGGGTTCAGCCGTCAGTGGCGTCGACGCCGATTGTGGCGGCGCCTGCGCTTGCGCGACCTGCCATGTCTATGTCGACCACGAATGGCGTGATCGCCTTCCGGACATAGGCGCGATGGAAGCGTCCATGCTCGAGTTCGCCCAAGGCGTTGGGCCGGATTCGCGTCTGTCATGCCAGATCAAGGTCAATGACGCCCTGGACGGGCTTGTCATCCGCCTGCCGCTGCGCCAGCACTGACCCGCCGGGTCAGCAATGGATGAGCGCACGGGCGCGGCGCACAAGGCCTTTAGCGCGGCGACGCCAAATACTGATCTGCAGCTACTACACCGACCACGGCCCCTATTGCGACAAGCTGGGGCGGCTGGACGAGTTCGACTATCGTGTGGGCCTCGAGTGGAAGCCGACCAGCTTCTATCATGCGACCTTCAAGCTGGAGAGCATTCAGCGCGAAACCGGAGGATACGCCTATCAGCCAGTGCCCCCTGGTCGGCCGAACGGCACGGTCTCTGGCGGCGACCTGCCCGCGAGCGCGGCCAGGCATGATCTTTAACGTCAACCCGTTCGACGGGACGCAGCAGGCGCGCGGCGGGATCATTGGCGGAGATCAACGCATGCGCCTTTCTTCCAAATCGAACGTCCGGCCAGGCGCATCACCAATCGCTGACTTGATGACCTCGAACACTGCCCTCCGGGACAGGCGTCATATTTGATGAATTGCCCAGCGGCTAACAGCGAGACGGAAGGTTGGCGACCTGTCCGAGCTTGCGTTCGTCGGTCATGGAACACCCCTCAAGGATTGGCCCGGAGTGACGCAATATAGCGCGATCGGGACGCGGGCCGAGGGATCATCCTAGGCGGGTCGAACGGCGGACAGCTCCTGTTCGATCAGGGCGGCCAGCCTTAAGGTGGTGCGGTCCTCCAGATAGGGACCGATGATCTGCACGCCGACTGGCAGGCCCTCCGGCGAGCGCGCGACGGGGACGGCGGTGGCCGGCAGGTTGGCGACCGTGGCAAGGCTCGGCCACATGAGCTGCGACAAGTACGGCAGATCCTGGCCGTCCACCTGGCGGCGTCGGCGCAACTGGTAGCCGAACCCCTCCCCGGCCAGATCATGACGGAAGGCCGGCGTCGGCGCGACCGGGCAGATCACTGCGTCGACATTGTTGAAAAACTCCCCCCATGCTCGCCTGATCCGATGGCGCGCCTCGCGCAGCCCCTCCCACGCGGCGAACTGCAGCCGGGCGCTCTCGGTCAGGATCTGGACATAGGACGCCACGTCGGCCGGCAGATTCGCTTGCGCATGCCCGATCAGGGCTTCCAGCGGCGCGCCGCCGGACACGATGGCGAACAGGGTGCGCAGATAGACATCGAAGCTGTGCGCCGGATCTACCGGAGCCGGCGGCTCGCTGACACTAGCGCCGGCTCGCGTGAGGGATTCGGTCAGGCCCGCCAGGACCGTACGGGTCACGGTGTCGGCGGCATACGGTCCGTTAGTCCAGACGGCGATCCGGAAGTCGGCCAACCGCTCGCGCCGGCTCGGCGGCAAGCTCAGAGACAAAGCCGCGCGGTCCCAGACATCCGGCGCGGCTAGGATATCGAACATGAGTTCCAGATCCCCGGCGCTGCGGGCCATGGGTCCGGCGACACCGAGGTCCCCAGGCGCGAGCATCCCGGGTCCCGGGGGGATGTGGCCGCGCATGGGGATCACGCCGAAGCTGGCCTTGTGTCCATACACCCCGCAGAAATGAGCCGGGATACGGATCGATCCGCCGATGTCACTGCCCAGCTCTAAGGGCGTCAGGCCCGCAGCCAGGGCCGCGGCGGCGCCCCCGGACGAGCCGCCGGGGGTGCGCTCCCGATCGTGCGGATTGCGGGTCAGGCCATAGACGGCGTTGCTTGTCTGGTGGTCGCTCGCCGCCTCGGGGACATTGGTCTTGCCGAAGACGATGGCTCCGGCGTCCTTCAGCCGCCGCACGGCCTCGGCGTCCTGCGTAGGGACATGGTCCTTCAGCGCCACCATGCCGCAGGTGGTGCGCAGACCCTCGGTTTCGAAGACGTCCTTCACCGTCATCGGCAGGCCCAGCAATGGCGGGCAGGCCTGCTCGTCAACCCGCATCGCGTCCGCCGCCGCAGCGACCGCCAAAGCCCGCTCGGCATCCGGGGCGACCACGGCGTTGATCGCCGAATTGGCCTTTTCGATCTGCTCGAGGTGCAGTTTCAGCAGCTCCACCGCACCAATGCGCCGCCGCCTCAGCAGATCCAGCATCCCGCCGGCCGTCATGAACGGCATCGTGGTGTCGCCGACCGAGCCTTGTCCAGGCATTGCATCCACTCCTTGTTCGCGCCGTGAACTAGAACCGGCGCGTTAAAGTGACGCCGGCGGTCAGCGGCCTGAGCGTGACCGCGTAGTATTGGGGCGATCCCAGCACATCGTGCTGCACGTTCAGCCGCGGTTGGGCGTTGAACAGGTTGTCGGCGAACACCGAGACATTGGTCCCGGACCAGTCCACCCCGGCGCGCAGCTTGACGACGTTGGTGGCCGGATTCGCTGGCAAGGCCGGGTCGTAGCTGATCGAGCCGGCATCCTGATTGGTGTAGCGCCCTTCGTTGACGCTCTTGTACTCGTCCTGCATCCACACATATGTGCGCGCTTGGTTGCTGTGACCACGATTTCACTGAGGCTGCCGGCCTGCGTCGCCGCCTGTGCGCTGGCCGCACTCACCTGGCAGGCGAGGCCCAAGGCTCCGCCCGCCAGCAAGGCCGAATGCCATCCGATCGTCGAGCCCATGTGATCCCCCATGTCGCTGCGCCCGCGCCCCTGGTTTGGTGTTTCGGCCTGCGGGAATGGTCGCGACCCTAGATGCTCCGTAGGGCGACAGTCTCGGAGCCCACCGCCAGGGGGACTTGGCGCCCAGCGCCACGAACTGGGCGCCCTTGACCAAGGCGGCTCGCCTGCGCACACTTTAGGTTCAAGGACGTCGGAAGTCGGTGTCGGCCATGGACGGTAGCAGGTGAATTCGCTCGTCTCGACTGGCAGCCTGCCGCCGCGCGAACGCCTCAACGCCTATCGCCGCGCGCTGCAGGGCTTTTGCGCCTCGTTCAACATCGACTCGACGGCCGAGGTCATGACCGACGAGCCGTAGCGGCTCGAAGCCAGCATCGAGCCGGTGGCAATCGGCCGACTGTCCGGCGCGCTGCTCAGCACCAATGCCTCCCGGATCACCCACACCACCACAGAGCCGGTCTTGGGTTCCGGCTATCTGTTCTACCTGATGCTGCGGGGCGAGCTGGAGATCCGCAGCGAAACCCTGTCTGCCACGCTGACGCCCGGCGACATGGCGTTCCTGGAGCCTGCGCCCAGCGTCGAGTTCATCCACGGGCGCGGCGGCGGCGTCACGGTCGCCCTGTTCCTGCCGGCCCAGCAACTCGCCGCCCGCGCCTGCGGCCGGCCGCTGGACCTCGGTCGTTCGTTTGCCGGCGACAGCGGCCTCGCTGCCTGCATCAGCGCCCTAGTCAGCGCCGCGACCCGCAACCACGACCGCCTGAGCGCGGAAGAGGCCGGGCTGCTGCAAAACAGTCTAGTCGACGCCATCGTCCATATGGGCCAGGCCGAGGAAAGTCCGGTGGGCTACTTGCTCTCAGCCCGCCAGGCCGAGGCGCTGGACGCGATCAAGCAGGCGGGCCTGCGGCGGTTGGACGATCCGGATCTGACGCCGGGACAGGTCGCCTGCGCCGCCGGCGTGCCGGTGCGGACCCTGCACCGGCTGTTCCAGGCCTCGGGCGGCACCTTCCGAGGGTGGCTGCGAGATCGCCGTCTGGAGCGCTGCCGCATCGAACTGCTGAACGGCGCGCCGGCCCGCGACACGGTGACTACGATCGCGTTCCGTTGGGGCTTCAACGACCTGACCAGCTTCAGCCGCGCCTTTCGTACGCGCTATGGCATCTCCCCGCGCCAGATGCGGGCGGGAGGAGATTGTCAGATGGGCTCTGCCTCTTTGAGGCGGGGTGGTCTTCCCTCAGTATAAACCCGCTCTCCCAATGAAGCCCGGGCCAGGTTCACGGCTGCCATGCCAGATCAAAATTACTAACGACTTCGACGGCATTCTCGTTCGCGTGCCTGAGAATCAGCAATAATTCTGGGCGCTGGCGATCACCGCCAGCGCCAGGACGCCTTCAATAAATCTGTAAAGCTATCTTGGAAGATTCAAATACTGCCATAACAGGGTCGAGTGGCCTGACGCCCGATCGTCGCGTGGTTAGCTTCGGCGCCAATATCTCACATGGGAACGGCAATTGCGGTTAGTTTGAGGTTCAAATAATCGTCCAAGCCATGCCTTGAACCCTCGCATCCGATGCCGCTCTCCTTTACACCCCCGAACGGCGCGGTTTCCGACGAGACCGCCCCCGTATTCGCCCCGACCATGCCGTAGTGAAGAGCTTCACTGATCCGGAAAATCCGTGAAGCGTCACGCGTGTAGAAGTAGGCCGCCAGTCCGGATCGGGTGTCGTTCGCGATACGTATCGCTTCGCTCTCATCATCGAAGGGGATCAGGCCGGCCAGGGGCCCGAAGGTCTCCTCGCTATTCAGCACTGAGTTCGCCGGCAGCCCTACGACGACAGTTGGGGCGAAGAACGTGCCCAAGCGGAGCACCGGCGCGCCACCCGTCAGGATCCGTCCGCCTTCCGCCAGGCACCGTTCGACGTGACGCAGCCACGTTCGAAAGCGGTGCCACATTCCGTCGCCGGAATGAACCGACCATCAAACGCAAAAACCCACGCGGCGGGATCGAAGAGTTTCCAGTCCCGACCAAGGCGGGTTTCTACCCGCTGGTGCGACCGGGATCCGTGTCGAGCGAGCGCGCGTCGACTGGGAAGAGAAAGACACCAAGACCAACAAGGTGCGGCACATCGAGCTGTCCGACCCCGCCCTGGTGGCGCTGAAGGCTCAGAAGCAGCACAGCTTCATGAAGGGCGACGACGCCGAGATCTTCCAGAACCCGAACACGGGCGTCGCCTGGGCTGATGAGCAGGTCCAGCGGCGGCGCTACTGGAACCCGTCCCTCCGTGCGCTGGGGCTGAGGCAGCGTGACGCATATCAGGCCAGGCACACGTTCGCCTCCCTCGCCCTGATGGGTGGCGTGAACGTCGCCTACATCGCCAAGCAGCTCGGCCACGCCAAGGTCACGACCACCTTGAACACCTACGCGCGGTGGATCGAGGGGGCCGACAAGGGCACCGAGCGGGAGAAGCTCAACGACGTGATGCGTGGAATTGTCCCCGAATTGTCCCCGGCGGCGGGAAAACCAGTAAGCTCCTCATTTCATTGAGAAAAACTGGCGGTGACGGAGGGATTCGAACCCTCGGTACGGCTTTACACCGTACAACGGTTTAGCAAACCGCCGCCTTCAGCCACTCGGCCACGTCACCATCTGTTTTTGCTCGGGTTTTCTCCCGACCGCCGCCGATCTTCCTGCGGCGCCCGAGAAGGCGGCCCGCAAATCAGTCCGACAGGTGGGGTCTCCATAGCGGAAGCCTTTCGCCGGGGCAACGCACGGCTTGAGCATTCCTGTCGCCGTCGCCCGCGACCGCAAATCGCAAACGGTGTTAACCGAAGCCTCATCCCGGCCTGACACCCTGCAATCCCAGGAAACGTATCGCCTGAGTTCGAATGATCCCGTCCGCCCTGCACCAGCGTCCGCCGATCGAGCACGATGCGGGCGAGGCGGCCGTCGACCCGGTTGTCGACGTCGACCGGCCCCGAATCGAACGACGCGGCCCCATGCGCCCCGAACGGCTGGTCTCCACGCGCAGGCGGCTGCGCGGTTTCGCCGTATTCTACGTCTTCCGCGCGGTCGACGCAGTGATCCTGGCCGTTCTGGCGGCGGCTGCGATCAGCCTGTCCACGCCCGCAGGCGCTGTCGCCTTCAGCGTGGCCGCGACCTCGATCGCCTTCGCCCTTATGACTGCGACCCTGCTGGCGACCGGCGGCGTCTACGCGTTCCGCAAGCGCGAGAAGCGGCGCGAGCATCTGGCCCGGGTCGCTCTGACCGTTATGCTCGCCGCCGCCATCGCCACGGCCTGCCTGGCCCTTGTCCATGCCGCGCCCGACATGCGCCAGGCGGTCCTGCTGCAGGCCGGCCTGACCCTGTGTGTCCTGCCGGCGGCCCACAGCGTCTGGATGGCCCTGGTGCGGCGCTGGCGGCGGCTGGGACATCTGGTTCAGAACGTAGTGGTGGTCGGCGCGACCGAAAACGCCCGTTTGCTGATCGAGCGCGCCGCGGCTGGCGGCGACATCGCCGTCCTCGGCATCTTCGATGATCGCCACGCCCGCGCCCCGGCGGCCATCGGCGGCGTGCCGGTGCTGGGCGACACCGAGGCCCTGATCGGCCATCGGATCATGCCCTATGTCGACCGGGTGGTGATCACGGTCACCGCGAGCGCCCAGGATCGCGTGCGGCGCCTGGTCGAGCGCCTTGATATCCTGCCCAACGACATCACCCTGCTGCTCGACCAGAGCGCTCCCGATGTGACGGATCAGCGACTGGACCGTCTGGTGGACCTGCCCCTGGCCCGGCTGTCAGGCGTGCGCATACGCTACCGGCGGGTCATGGCCAAGCGCGTCCAGGATCTGATGTTTGCGACGCTGGCCTTGGCCCTCGCTGCGCCGCTGATGGCGGTCATCGCCCTTGCGGTGAAGTTGGACAGCCCGGGGCCGGTGTTTTTTCGCCAGAAGCGCCAGGGCTTCAACAACGAGGAATTCGTGGTCCTGAAGTTTCGCTCCATGCGTCACGACCAGCGCGACTCGCGAGCCGTGAAGCAGGTGCGCCTGGACGATCCGCGCATAACCCGGGTCGGCCGCTTCATCCGCCGCACCAGCCTCGACGAGTTGCCTCAGCTGTTCAACGTGCTATCGGGCGAAATGTCCCTCGTCGGGCCCCGCCCCCACGCGCCCGGCATGAAGACCGGCGAAGCGACCTCGGCCTCCCTGGTGGCCCACTACGCCCACCGCCATCGCATGAAGCCGGGCATGACCGGCTGGGCCGCGATCAACGGCTCCCGCGGCCCGGTCGACACCCCCGAACTGGTGCGCCGGCGGGTCGAGCTCGACATCGCCTATATCGAGCGCCAGTCGTTCTGGTTCGATCTCTACATCATGCTGATGACCCTGCCCTGCCTTCTGGGCGACCGCAAAGTCGCGCGCTAGGGAGGCTGCATCCGATGTTCTGGCGCGGCGTCGTCGGCTATCTGCCGGTCAATATCGTCCAGGGCGTGGTCGGCCTTCTGACCATCGTGGTCTTTACCCGTGTGCTGTCGCCGGCGGACTATGGCGCCTACGCCCTGGCTTTTTCCGTAATGAGCCTGGTCCACACGCTCTGCTTCACCTGGCTGGAGGCGGCCATGGCCCGGTTCTACGCCGCCGAAGCCGAGGGCGGCCGCCTGCCGAACCACTTCGCCACCCTCTTTCGAACCTACGCTCTCCTGGCGCTGGGCCTGCCGCTGGTCGCAGTTCCCGTGCTCTGGGCCTGGCCCATGGCGCCGGCGCTGAAGCTTGCGGTCGGCGCCGGCCTCGCCAGCATCCTCGTCCGCAGCCTGCTCAAGCTGGCCCAGGAACGCCGGCGCGCAGCCGGGGATGTCTCGGGCGCAGCGATGATCGACATGGCGCAAACCGCAGGCGGGTTCCTGGTCGGCGCGGGCCTCGCCCTGGCCGGCCTGGGCGGCGCGGCGCCCCTGGTCGGGCTCGGCGCGGCGGCGGCGGTCTGCCTGATCTGGGCGCTGCCTGCAGAGCTGCGCCAGGCGCCCGGCGGCCGGTTCGAACGCGCCCGCATCAATCTCTACGCCGCCTACGGCCTGCCCGTGTCGCTGTCGCTGATCCTGTCCCTGGTGCTGGCCTCGACCGATCGCTTCGTCCTCGCCGCCTGCCTGGGCCAGACCAGCGTCGGGATCTATCACGCCGGCTACAGCCTCTCGAACCGCACCCTGGACGTGATGTTCATCTGGCTGGGCATGGCCGGCGGCCCAGCCGCCGTTGCGGCGTTGGAACGCGGCGGCGAGAAGGCCCTGCGCAGCGTTGCGCACGAGCAGGCCTCGCTGATGGTCGCCCTGACGCTTCCGGCGGCGGTGGGCCTCGCCCTGGTGGCCCGCCCCCTGGCCGGACTGATGGTCGGCCCGGCCCTGCGCGACGGCGCGGCCCAGGTGACGCCCTGGATCGGCGCCAGCGCCTTCCTGTCCGGCGTCACCGTCTACTATTTCCACACCGCCTTCACCCTCGCCCGCCGCACGCCGCTCCTGATGCTGGCCATGGCCCTGCCGGCGATGGCCAACCTCGCGCTGAACCTGCTGCTCGTGCCCCGCTTCGGCCTCCAGGGCGCCCTGTGGGCCACCCTGGCCAGCTACGGCCTCGGCGCCGTCGCCTCGTTCGCGCTCGGACGTATGGTGTTGCCCCTGCCGGTCCCATGGGCGACCTTCGCCAAGGCGACCCTCGCGGCGCTCGGCATGGCTGCGGCCGTACGGCTGGTTCCGGAAAGCGGCGGCCTCGTGGAGCTGATCGCCAAAGCCGCCCTCGGCGCCGTCGTCTATGGCGGCCTCGCCCTCGCGCTCGATGTCGGCGGGCTACGCGACCAGGCCATGCGCGTCGGCCGGATGCTCCAGGCCAGAATGGCGACGCCATGAGCGAGACGCAGACCGCCAGCGCGCGCTGGAACAACGCCAACCCGACGCTAACGGTGCTGATCCCGTTCCTGCGCGACGATCCCTGCGCGCTGATCGCCGCCCTGGAGCATCAGGTTCGCGACAGGGCGGATGCCGTCGAGGCGGTGCTGCTCGATGACGGGACGGGCGACGATGTTCTGGCCCATCGGGTCGAACAGGCCGTCCGCGGATCGTCCCTGCCCGCCCGTTTCGTCCGCTCAAGCGTCAACCTGGGCCGCGCCAAGGGAAGAAACCGGCTGGCCCAGGCCGCACGCGGGCGCTGGCTGCTGTTTCTGGACAGCGACATGCTGCCGGACAGCCCCCTGTTCCTGCAAACCTACCTGGAGCTGATCGAAAAGGACGCGCCCGCCGTGGCCTTCGGCGGCTTCTCCCTGGATCAGGCTCCCCGCCGCCGCGAGCACGCCCTGCACCGCCAGATGGCCCTGGCCAGCGACTGCGCTCCGGTCGAGGCGCGCTGCAAGGCGCCGGAGAAGCATGTCTTCACCTCCAACCTGCTGGTGCGGCGGGACGTGTTCGACAGCGAAGCCTTCGACGAGAGCTTTTCCGGCTGGGGCTGGGAGGATGTCGAATGGGCCATGCGGGTCACCCGGCGCCATCCCATCCTGCACATCGCCAATACCGCGACCCATCTGGGGCTCGACGCGGCGCCGGCGATGGCCCGCAAATACGAGCAGTCCGCCGCCAATTTCGCCCGCGTGGTCTCTGGCCACCGCGAGATCGTCAGCGCCTATCCCAGCTACCGGGCGGCCCGCGCGCTGAAGCGGCTGCCCTTGCGCGGCCTGTGGCGCCCCCTGCTCAAGGCCTTCGCCCTGACCGAAGCCGCGCCGCTGGCTTCCCGCGCCCTGGCCATGCGCCTCTACCGCGCCGCGCTCTACGCCGAGGCGGTGTGATGGCTGAGACCGAAGCCTACCGCGCCGACCCCTCGCTGAAGGGCAAGCTGCGCCGCCGTGTCGTCCGTCTGATGCAGCGCCGGCCCGCCCGGGCGAACTTGCCGCGCGCCATGGTCTCCTTCACCTTCGACGATGCGCCGGCCAGCGCCGCCGACCTCGGGGCGCGCATCCTGGCCGAACACGGCGCCCGCGGCACGTTCTATGTGTCGGCCGCGCTCGCCTCGGGACAGGGACCGATGGGACGCTATGCCAGCGCCTGTGAGCTGGTCGCTCTGTCGCAGGCCGGCCATGAACTGGGCTGCCACACCTACTCCCACGTCGATTGCGGCCAGGCCGAGGCGGCCATGGTCCTTGCCGAAACCGAGCGCAACGCAGACGCCCTGGCCGCCTGGGGCGCGCCTGCCCCCCGGACCTTCGCCTATCCCTATGGCGATGTTGCGCTGGCCGCGAAACGGGCGCTCGGCGGCCGCTTCGCCTTGCTGCGGGCGCTGCACCCGGGACTGGTAGAAAGCGGCGCCGACCTCAACCAGGCGCCGTCGATCGGCGTCGAGGGCCTCGGCGCAGAGGCGCGGGCGCTCCGCTGGCTGGATCTGGCCGCCGCGCGCAAGGCCTGGCTGATCCTGAACACCCACGATGTGGCCGACCGGCCTTCCCAGTGGGGCTGCACGCCCAAGGCCCTGGCCGGGCTGGTCGAAGCCGCGCTCGCGAAGGGCGTCGAAATCGTCACCGTAGCCGAAGGAACCGAGCGGCTCAGCTGACCTCAGAAGGCCGCGCAGGTCTTCTCGATCACTTCCAGCACCGATTCCTGATGGTGCTCGCGCTTATAGGCCTCGCGGACAGCATCCAGCTTGGCCAGGTCGTCCGGTTTGCCGGACAGCACGATCTGCACCAGCTTGGACGGCTCCTTGACCATCTTGCCGCTGTCGGACCGCCAACGGCCCTGGGCGGCCAGCACGGTCAGTCCGTCGGGGAAGCGGCTCGAGACCTCCCGATCCAGAAAGTCGGCGAACTGCTCGTCGGTCAGGTCCGGCGCGCCCTTGATCGACAGGCCGAAATAGAGGCTGGCCATGCTCCGGGCCTGCCCGACCTGACAGGCGCCGTGATGCGGCGCGGCGGCAGCCGCCCCCGACGCCAGAAGCCCCGCCGCCAGCGCCAACGCGCTCCACCTATGCAAACCTCAGCCCCCCACCAGTTCACGGCCGATCAGATAGCGGCGGATCTCGTTGGTGCCGGCGCCGATGTCGTAGAGCTTGGCGTCGCGCAACAGGCGCTCGACCGGATAGTCCTTGGTGTAGCCGGCCCCGCCCAGGGCCTGGATGGCCTCCAGCGCCACCTTCACCGCATTCTCGCTGGCCAGGAGGATTGCGCCGGCGGCGTCGAAACGGGTGGTCTGGCCGGCGTCGCAGGCCCGGGCCACGGAATAGACATAGGCGCGGGCGGAGCTCAGGGCGACATACATGTCCGCCACCTTGCCCTGCATCAGCTGGAAGGCGCCAATCGGCTGGCCGAACTGCTTGCGTTCGCGGACGTAGGGCAGAACCACGTCCAGGCAGGCCTGCATGATGCCGAGCGGACCAGCCGACAGCACCGCCCGCTCGTAGTCGAGCCCGCTCATCAAGACACCGGCGCCGCCATTGAGCGGCCCCAGGATGTTCTCCTCCGGAACCTCCACGTCCTCGAACACCAGCTCGCCCGTGTCCGAGCCGCGCATGCCGAGCTTGTCCAGCTTCTGGGCGCAGGAGAAGCCCTTGAAGCCCTTCTCGATCAGGAAGGCGGTGACCCCGCGGCTGGCCTTGTCCGGTTCGGTCTTGGCGTAGACCACCAGGGTGTCGGCGTGCGGGGCGTTGGTGATCCAGAACTTGGTGCCGTTCAGGACATAGCGGTCGCCGCGCTTGTCGGCGCGCAGCTTCATGGAGATCACGTCCGAGCCCGAGCCGGCCTCGCTCATGGCCAGGGCGCCGACATGCTCGCCGCTGATCAGCTTCGGCAGATAGCGGCTCTTCTGCTCCGGCGTGCCCCAGCGGCGGATCTGGTTGACGCAGAGGTTCGAGTGCGCGCCGTAGGACAGTCCGATCGAGGCGGAGGCGCGCGAGACTTCTTCCATCGCCACTACGTGCTCGAGATAGCCGAGCCCGAGGCCGCCCCACTCCTCCTCCACGGTGATCCCGTGCAGGCCGAGCTCGCCCATCTCTGGCCATAGGGCGCGCGGGAAGCTGTTGGACTGGTCGATCTCGGCCGCCAGCGGCGCGATGCGGTCGGCGGCGAACTTGGCGGTGACGTCGCGGATCTGGTCGGCGGTCTCGCCGAGGCCGAAATCCAGGTTGGGACCGTGATTTGGGATCATGGCCAGGGACTTAGCACCGCCCTGCCCAGGCGGAAAGCCGCAGCCTCAGTCGTCCCGGCCGAGATAGGCCTGGACCAGCGAATAGACGGCGCAGACCACGCAGGCGACCCCGGCTAGCGCCATCAGGGTTCCGATCACCTGCGGGCTGAACGGTCCGGCCTGGCCCCTGGCGCTGAGGGCCCAGAACAGCGAGACGGCGAACACCGCCACGCCCAGAAGGCCCAGGCCGATCCAGGACCAATGGCTCCCGCGCTCGATCTCGGCCACCGCGTAGTCGAATTCGGCGAACTGGGCCCTAACCGGCGGCCGGCGGCTATCTGCGAGGAGCTCCGCCTCCAGCTGCGGCGGCGCCTGCTGCGTGGGTGGGGGCAAGGCCGGGGCCGGCGCGATCGGCGGCAATTCGGCAAGGGCCGCGGCGACCGTCTCGGCCAGCGGCCTGGGTTCCGTCTGCGGGGTTCCAGGGAACGGCTCGACGGCGTCCGCCTCGGGCGAGAAGATCGAGGCCAGGATCGGCGTCGGATCGAGCGGCGGCGGGGCGCCGAGGCGCTCGACACGGGCGATCTCGCCAGTCAAGTCGGCGTGCAGATCGACCGTGTGGCTGTTCAGGCCGTGGTGGCCGGGCTCATGATCCAGCTGCGGCGGAACGACCGCGCTGGGGGCCGGAGTCCAGCCGCCGATCGGGGTGAGGAACAGGGCCTTTTCCGCAGCACGACGCCGCACCAGGCCGTCGACCACCAGCACCTCGCCGTCGATCTCGGCGCGGCGCCAGTGCTCCAGCGCGTAGGCCGCCTGCAGCAGATAGCCCTCGTTGACCAGCTTCAGCACGGCCGAGTGACGAAAATTCTCGACGCCGATGTTGAAGGCGAAGCAGGCCAAAGCGTCGAACTGGTTCTGGTTCAGCGGCGTAAAGACCAGGTCTTCCAGCACCGCGGCCACGCCGCGCAGGTCATAGACCAGCAGCGCTTTGGCGTCTTCCTCGCTGACCTCCGCCCCTTCGCGCGCGCTCAGCGTGTGGCCATAGCCGATGGTCCAGCGCCCATCGGCCAGGCGCGCGGCGCGGCGGCGATAGCCCTCGAACTCCATCAGGAGCGCGAGTCCCGCTTGCGAGACCTGGCTTTGAGCAATCGTCACTCGGCTTGACCCAATCTGGCACGTGGCAAGGCGCATGCGCTTCGGACTCGGCAAGATAGGGGCCGACAGCAAAGGCTGTTCAGTGGCGGAGCAACAGCAGGGTCGCCAGGCCAAGGAAGCTGAAATAGCCGACACAGTCGGTGACGGTGGTCAGGAATACGACGGTCGCGGCGGCCGGGTCGAATCCCATCTTCTCCATGGCCAGCGGCAAGAGGATCCCCGCCACCGCCGCGGCGAACAGGTTGATGATCATGGCCAGGCCCGCCACCACCGCCATGGTCGGATCATGAAACCAGACCAAGGTGACCAGGCCCATGACCAAGGCGAAGGCGACGCCGTTCAAGAGGCCGACCGCCGTCTCGCGCCAGACCGTGGCCAGGAGGTTGGCGGCGTTCAGCTCCTTGGTCGCCAGCGCCCGCACCGCCACGGTCAGGGTCTGGGTGCCGGCGTTGCCGCCCATGGAGGCGGCGATCGGGTTCAGCACCGCCAGGGCCGCCAGCTTGGCGATCGAGCCTTGGAACACGCCGATCACGCTGGAGGCCAGGATCGCCGTACCGAGGTTGACCAGCAGCCACCAGAAGCGCGAGCGGGTGACGCCGAAGATCGAGGCGCCCTTTTCCGCGTCGTACACGCCGGCCAGGGCCAGCATGTCTTCCTGGCTCTCTTCCTGGATGACGCCGACGATGTCGTCGACCGTGATCTGGCCCACCAGCCGTCCACCCGCCTCGACCACCGGGGCCGAGATCAGGTGGTACTTGTCGAAGATGTAGGCGACCTCTTCCTGGTCCATGTCGACCGGGATCTCGGTGACCGGCTCCATGATCTCGGACAGGGGCTGGTCCAGCCGGCTCTTGATCAGACGGCTGACCTGGGCGGCGCCCAGGGGCTTGTAGAGCGGGTCGACCACGTAGATGTCGAAGAACAGGTCCGGCAGGTCCTCGCCCGCGCCCCGCACGTGGTCCAGGGCCTGGCCCACGGTCCAGAACTGCGGCGCGGCGACCACCTCGCGCTGCATCAGGCGGCCGGCGGTCTCTTCGCCATAGGCCAGCGAAGCCTCGACCGAAGCCCGGTCGACGTCGGACATGGCCGCCAGCACCTGGCCACGCACCTCGTCCCCCAGGTCGTCGACCACGTCGGCGGCGTCGTCCGACTCCATCTCGCCGATGGCTTCCGCCAGGGCCTCGGGCGTCACCTGGCTGAGCACATCCTCGCGGACCGCGCCTTCCAGCTCGGAGAGCACGTCCGCCAGGGTGTCGGTGTCCAGCAGCGGCGCCAGCACCTCGCGATAGGCCGAGGAGAGGAAGCCCATCAGGTCGGCGATGTCGGCCGGGTGCAGGGCGGCGATCAGCTCGCGCAGGCGGGCGATGTCGCCACGATCCGCCGCGTCCACCACCATCTCGACGAATTCGGGGTTCAGCGCATAGTCGTCGCTGAGGGCCAGGTCTTCCAGGTCTTCGGCGATTTCAGGGGCGTTCAGCTCCGCGACCTCGGGGTCGCTCGTCGATCGAGCCATCGAACCGTCCCCTTATGTCTTATCGCCTCGGCGCTGCTGCTGTTCCTGTTTCACTGGTGCGGTCGAGAAGACTCGAACTTCCACGGGTTGCCCCACAGCGACCTCAACGCTGCGCGTCTACCAATTCCGCCACGACCGCGACGTGGTGAGGCGCGGGGGTTAGCAAACCCCATGCGGTTTGTGAAGGGCGAGCTTCGCCTCGACAGCGCCAAGCTCGCCCGGCCATAGTGGTTTTGCAGAGAAACCCGCCTGGAGAGCGACGATGAGACGCGCATGGGCCGCCCTGGCCGCCGCAATTTCGCTGGCCGGCATGACGGGCGCCGCCGCCCAGGACCAGCCGGTCAAGGCGCGAATCGACAGCGGCGTGATCGTCGGCCGCGCCTCGGGCGAGGCCCAGGTGTTCAAGGGCGTGCCCTTCGCCGCGCCGCCTGTCGGCGACCTGCGCTGGCGCCCGCCGCAGCCCGTCGCAGCCTGGAGTGGAGAAAAGGACGCCGGCCAGTTCGGCCCGGCCTGTATGCAGCCTGTGCGCCTGGACGGCCGCATCAACGGCGGCGGCTATGCCGGCCCGGTCAGCGAGGACTGCCTGACCGTGAATGTCTACGCCCCCAAGGTCGCCCATAAAGCGCCGGTGATGGTGTGGATCTACGGCGGCTCCAACGCCTATGGGGCCAATTCGGTGGCGTCCTATGAAGGTTCCGCCTTCGCTCGCGACGGGATCGTGCTGGTCGAGCTGAACTACCGCCTGGGTCCGCTCGGCTTTTTCGCTCACCCGGCCCTGGCCAAGGACGCCAAGCCTGGCGAGGCCATGGCCAACTACGGCCTGATGGACCAGCTGGCGGGCCTGCAATGGGTCATTCGCAATGTCGCGGCCTTCGGCGGCGATCCCGGGAACGTCACCGTGTTCGGCGAGTCGGCCGGAGGCATCGATATCCTCGCCCTGCTCACCGCCCCCTCCGCCAAGGGCCTGTTCCAGAAGGCGATCGTCGAGTCCGGCGGCGGCTGGTTCCCCGCGGCCTCCATGAGCGAGGCCGAGGCCGAAGGGCGGTCTCTGGCTCAGAAGGCCGGCGCCTCGCCCACGGCCAGCGCCGCCGACCTGCGCGCCCTGCCCGCCGCCACCCTGGTCGCCCTGCCCGGTATCCGCAGCGGCCCGGTGGTCGACGGCAAGCTCCTGCCCCAGCAACCAGCCCAGGCCTTCGCCAAGGGCGAGGCGCTGCGCCTGCCCCTGATCATCGGCTCCAACAGCTACGAAGCCTCGCTGATGCGGGCCTTCCAGCTGCAGCCGGCCGCTTTCATGGCCAACTTCCCGGCCCCAATCCGCACGGCCTATGCCGACCAGGGCGACGGCGAGGCCCAGGCCAGCGCCCTGTTCACCGACGAGTTCATGGGCGGGCCGGCGCGCTGGATCGCCGCCAAGAACGCCGAGGGGGCGCGCTCCTGGCTCTACTACTTCTCCTATGTGCGGGTGGCCCAGAGGGCCAACCTGCCGGGCGCCAACCACGCCTCCGAGATCCCCTATGTGTTCGACAGCCAGGACAAGATCCCGGTCTATTCGCGCGAGATCACCGACCCGGACCGCACCCTGGCCAAGATCATGCACGCTTGCTGGGTCGCCTTCGCCAAGGCCGGCGCGCCGCAATGCCAGGGAGCGCCCGCCTGGCCGGCCTATAAGCCGAACAGCGACGAGCTGATGGAATTCGGCCAGGCCGTGAAGGTCGACCAGCACTTTCGCAAGGACAAGCTGGACCTGCTGGATCAGGCCGAACGGGCCAAGCTGGCCACTGGCGGGAGCTAGGCGTCGCCGGCGCGGAAGTCGTACACGTCGGCGGCGCGGGTGATCATGATGGCGATCTTGTCGTCGTTGATCTGGATCTCGCCGCGGGCGACCGGGTGGTTGTTGGCCAGGATCCAGACCTCGTCATTGGTCTTGGCGTCCAGCGGGATCACCGCGCCCCGGCCCATGCGCAACAGCTGCGCCATCGGCAGGGTCGAACGTCCGAGGACGACCGATATCTCCACATTGACCGATTTGACCTGGCTCACGCGCGCCCCGACTTCGAAAAGAATCGCCGAACCACTATATCGGCGAAGCTGACACGCAGATTGCAGGCACATGCTTGACCGGTGGTTAAACTCGGGAGCCGAGACCCCATTGATGGGACGACCTGACGCGGCTCCCTGTGGCTGGGCGGTCTCCGCGCGCCAGATCAGCTATCCCGAGGCGGTGGCGGCCATGGAGGCGCGGGCCGCCGACATAGCCGAAGGCCGTGCGGGCGAACTGGTCTGGCTCCTGGAGCATCCGCCGCTCTACACCGCCGGCGTCACCGCCAAGCCCGCCGACCTCCTGACCCCCGACCGCTTTCCGGTGTTCAAGAGCGAGCGAGGCGGCCAGTACACCTATCACGGCCCAGGCCAGCGGGTGGCCTATGTCATGCTGGACCTGCGCGAGCGCGGGCGAGACGTGCGCGCCTTCGTCACCGCGCTGGAGACCTGGGTGATCGGCGCCCTGGCCGCCTTCAACGTCGAGGGCCAGATCCGCGACGGGCGGGTCGGCGTCTGGGTCGAGCGGCGCGAGCCGGGCCTGCCTGTGCGCGAGGACAAGATCGCCGCCATCGGCGTCAAGCTGCGCCGCTGGGTCTCGTTCCACGGCATAAGCCTGAACGTCGAGCCGGACCTGTCGCACTTCGGCGGCATCGTTCCCTGCGGCATCAGCGAGCACGGCGTCACCAGCCTGGTGGACCTCGGCCGCCCGGTCACCCTGGACGACGCCGACGCCGCGCTGCTGGCGAGTTTCCACCGCGTGTTCGGCGCAACGGAACCGGCCGAACCGCCGGTCTAGCCACGGCTCACGGGTAGGCCGAGACCGGCTTCATCGGATTGGGGCCGAAGCGGTTGGCGCCCTGCTCGCCGGGCAGGACGGCCAGCTCCACCACCGCCCAAACCACCACCAGCACCAAGAGGAAGTCGAAGAAGCCGTTCGGATGCGGCCAGGCCACGCCCACCGCCACCAGGATCAGCGCGGCCCACCAGCCCGACTTGCCGCGATCGTGCAGCCGCTTGGAGAGCACGCAGGCCCCGGCCCAGATCGCCGCCGGATAGACCAGCCAGCCGGTCAGAAGGTGCCGGAACAGGCCGGTGAACACGCCCTCGTACAGCACCATCAGCACCACCAGGATGCCGGCGCCGATCAGGAACGGCGTCCGCGCAAGGCGCCCCTGGCCGGAGAGGTAGAGGTCGCGCCAGTCGATGGTCCAGCTGTTCATGCCGCAAGCCTCGGATGGATAGGGCGAATCCTGCAACGTGAATCTATGGCCGCGCCGCCCCGTGCGAAAGGCCCAAGCAAGCCTGGCCGATCCCCTGGCCCCGGCGACCGGAAAGGCCCATATAGCCGATCATGACCGACACAGCCTCAGCCCCCGCCCGGTCGGAGTCGGGCTTCGACCTGACCCCGCCCCCCGCCGCCGACCTCGCCCGCCTGGAAGCCGGCCTGACGCCCGAAGAACGCGACGTCCTGCTGCACCACGGCACCGAGGCGCCGTTCTGCGGCGGGCTTTTGAACAACAAGGCGAGTGGGGTCTATTGCTGCCGCCTGTGCGGCCTGCCCCTGTTCCGCGCCCAGACCAAGTTCGACAGCGGCACCGGCTGGCCGAGCTTCTATGCGCCTATCGACAAGGCCCATGTCCGCTCGGTGCAGGACAACAGTTACGGCATGGTGCGCATCGAGACCCGCTGCGCCCGTTGCGACAGCCACCAGGGCCACGTTTTCCCCGATGGCCCGCCGCCGACTCGCCTGCGCTTCTGCATCAACTCGGTGTCGCTGAGCTTCGTCGAGGACGGCGCCGCCCTGCCCGACCCGCTCGGCCGCGGCGATCGCCTGCCGTCAGCCTAGGGTCTAGCTGGAGCCTTCGCGGCGTGCCAACGTGCGGGCGAGTCCACGGTTCTCGGAGCCCTTGATGACCGCCTTGCGTCCCTGCCTGATCGCGTCCGCAGCCCTGCTGGCGCTTTTGGGCGGCTGCCGCGCGCCCAAGCCCAAGGCCGGCGCCGCCAGCGCCGAAAGCCACGCGCCGGGCACGACCCTGGCCCAGATCCCGGCCGCCTGCGCCGCCTATCCGGCCGGGTCGCCGGGCGTCGTGCGCACCTTCTGCAGCGGGCCGGCGGTGGTGAAGCTGACCATCAACGGCGCCGAACACGTGCTGAAGGGCGGAAGCTGCGAGACCTCCGGCAATATCTTCAGCCTCAATCTCGGCGTGGTCGCCGGCCCGGGCCTGGCCGGCCCGGCGCCGGACTATGTGGGCCTGACCGTCAACGCCCCGCCCGGCCCATTCAACGACGCGGCGCTCAGCGTCCACTACGGCGGCAAGGCCTATCTGCTGCCGCACAACACCGGCCAGGCGACCCCCGCCGGCGGCGAGTTCTCCGGCGTCACCCGCAAGGGCCACGCCAAGGTCAGCGCCGTCTTCACCTGCTGAGTGCTATGGCTATAGAGTGGGTTGAGTTTAGCTTGATCTGAATTTTAAACCGCTCATCCCGGCGAATGCCGGGACCCAGATCCTATGGCGCCGGCCTTTGATCAGCGGTCACAAGAAAATATCCGCCCGCTTGGAGCCTTACGATCTGGATCCCGGCATTCGCCGGGATGAGCGGATGAGGGGATGATCGATTCCGGTGAATCCCAACCCACCCAAAGAAAAAAGGCCGCCGCGAACATGCCGCGGCGGCCAATTTTCAGCTCACTGACGAAATCCGTCAGACGTCGAACTTGACGCCCTGGGCGAGCGGCAGGGTCTTGCCGTAGTTCAGGGTGTTGGTGGCCCGGCGCATATAGGCCTTCCAGCTGTCCGAGCCCGCCTCGCGGCCGCCGCCGGTCTCCTTCTCGCCGCCGAAGGCCCCGCCGATCTCGGCGCCCGAGGGGCCGATATTGACGTTGGCGATGCCGCAGTCCGAGCCCTCGCCGGAGATGAACCGCTCGGCCTCGCGCATGTCGTTGGTGAACACCGAGGACGACAGGCCTTGCGGGGCGTCGTTCTGCAGCGCCACCGCCTCTTCGAAGGTCGAATACTTCATCACATAAAGGATAGGGGCGAAGGTCTCGCGCAGGACCACGTCGGCCTGCCGGCCCATCTCGACCAGGGCCGGGCGGACATAGAAGGCGCCGTCCGCCGCGTCGGCCGAGACGCGCTCGCCGCCGGTGATCACGCCGCCGGCGTCCCTGGCGTCGACCAGGGCCTTCTGCATGGCCAGATAGGCGCCCTGGTCGATCAGCGGGCCGACCAGCACGCCCTCGGCGCGCGGATCGCCCACGGTGACCGAGCCATAGGCCGCCTTCAGCCGCGGCAGGAAGGCGTCATAGACGCTCTCGTGCACGAACAGGCGGCGCAGCGTGGTGCAGCGCTGGCCGGCGGTGCCCATGGCGGCGAAGGCGACGCCGCGCAGGGTCAGGTCCAGGTCGGCCGAGGGGGTGATGATGGCGGCGTTGTTGCCGCCCAGCTCCAGCACCGCGCGGGCGAAGCGCTGGGCCAGCTTCGGCCCCACCTGGCGGCCCATGGCCGTCGAGCCGGTGGCCGAGACCAGCGGCACCTTCGGGTGGTCGACCAGGGCCTCGCCGATCTCGCGCCCGCCGATCAGCAGGGTCGAGAGGCCGGCCGGGGCTTCCGGGCCGAACTTGGCGGCGGCCTTTTCGAACAGGGCCTGCACCGCGATGGCGGTCAGCGGGGTCTTTTCCGACGGCTTCCAGACCACGCTGTCGCCGCAGACGAAGGCCAGGGCCGCGTTCCACGACCACACCGCGACCGGGAAGTTGAAGGCCGAGATCACGCCGACGACGCCCAGCGGATGCCAGGTCTCCATCATCCGGTGCTCGGACCGCTCGGTGGCGATGGTCAGGCCGAACAGCTGGCGCGACAGGCCGACGGCGTAGTCGCAGATGTCGATCATCTCCTGCACTTCGCCCAGACCCTCGGAGGTCACCTTGCCAGCTTCCAGCGTGACCAGGCGGCCGAGCTCGGCCTTGTGGGCGCGCAGCTCCTCGCCCAGCAGGCGGACCAGCTCGCCGCGGCGGGGCGCGGGAACCTTGCGCCAGGCGAGAAAGGCCTCATGCGCCTTGTCGATGGCGGCCTTGGCCTCGGCCGGGGAGACCTCCTTCAGCCGGGCGGTCTCTTCGCCGGTGATCGGCGAGCGGGCCACCAGGCTGCCGCCGGTCAGGACCGAAGCCGGAACGCCGAGGCGCGCCAGGAGGCCCGCCGTCTCGGAGGCGGCGGAGGCAGGTACGGAATTTTGCTGGGTCATGACTCAGGCCGCGGCGTTGTGGGATTCGGTTTCGGCGTAATAGCGCCCGAACCGGTTGGCGAGGAAGCGGTCCAGCGGAATGTCTTCCTGGCGGATGAAGCCATGGGTCGGCAGGTCGCCCTGGGCCAGCATGTCCAGCACGGTGCAGATGCCCGAGGCCGTGGTGATCTGGATGGCGCTGCGCATGCGCCCGCCGATCGGGGCGGCATAGACCTTGTTGGCGTAGGTGTGCTGCACCAGCATGCCGTCCTTCCAGCCGCTGACGGTGACGAACACGATCACCACGTCCTGCAGGGTGGTCGGCAGGGCGTTTTCCAGGATGTCCTTGAACACGTCCCGGCGATGGCGCAGGCCCAGGTCGTTGAGCAGCGCCTTCATGATCGCCGCGTGGCCCGGATAGCGGATGGTGCGGTAGTTCAGGTTGCGCACCTTGCCTGCCAGGGTCTCGCACAGAGTGCCGAGGCCGCCCGAGGTGTTGAAGGCTTCATAGGTCACGCCGTCCAGGGCGAACTCTTCCAGCTCTTCCAGCGGCGAGGTTTCGCGCAGGTCGCCGTTGACGATGGCTTCGCAGGGCTCGCAATACTCGTTGATGACCCCGTCGGTGCTCCAGGTCAGGTTGTAGTTCAGGGCATTGGACGGGAATTTCGGCAGAGCGCCTACGCGCATGCGTACGTCCTGCAGCTTGTCGAACTTCTTGGCCAGGTCATAGGCGACGATGGTGATGAAGCCGGGGGCCAGGCCGCACTGGGGGATGAAGGCGGTCTTGGAGTCCTGGGCCAGTTGCTTGACCTTGCGGGTCGAGGCCACGTCCTCGGTCAGGTCCAGGTAGTGGGCGCTGGCGGCCTTGGCGGCCTCGGCGATGAACACGGTCAGGTGATAAGGCGCAGCGCTCAGCACGGCGAACTTGCCCGACAGGGCCGCCTTCAGAGCGGCAGCGTCGGTGATGTCCAGCACCGTCTTCTTGATCGGGGCCGAGGTCTCCAGCTTGTCCAGCTGTTCGGACGAACGGTCGAACACCTCGACCGAATAGTCGCCGCAGCCGGCCAGAAAATCGGCGATCATCGAACCGATCTTGCCGCCGCCCATGATGGCGATGTGTTTCATAGTGTTCCTCCGAAAGCTGAGCGCGGAGGATCGGGGCGAAACCGGTCGATTCCTAGTCGCCAACCCGCTGGCGAATGGCGTAGATATCCGTCGAATCGCAGGGGCGTTTCGGCGAAACGACGATGGACGACACCGACAAACGGCTGATCTCCCTGCTGCGCGAGAACGCCCGGGCGCCGACGGCCGAGATCGGCCGCCGCCTTGGTCTATCTCGCACCACAGTCCAGGGCCGCATCGAGCGGCTGGAGCGCCAGGGCGTGATCCTGGGCTATACCGCGCGCCTGTCCGAAGAGATGGAGCGCGGCGCCGTGCGCGCCCACGTCATGATCACCGTCGGCCCCAAAGACGCCCGCAGCGTCGAGGCCTCCTTGCGCGCCCTCCCCGCCGTCCGCACCCTGCACTCGGTCAGCGGCGCCTTCGACATGCTGGCCGTGGTCGTGGCCCCCTCGGTGGCCGAAATGGACGACGTGATCGACAAGATCGGGGACCTGCCGGGGGTCGAGCGGACGACCTCGTCGATCATTCTGTCGACGCGGTTGGATCGGTGAGGTGGTGACAAGCCAAGCATCTAACTGATGGCGCGGAGCAGACCCCGGGCTCTTGCTTTAAGGGCGAAACTGGCAACTACTCAACCAGTGCAAGCGCAGGTCCGGGCGCCAGGACAGTGATCGACGGCAATGACAAAACGTTCGCAAAGGGACGACGGCTACCGATAGCCATCTGGGCAATTTTATTGGCTAGCGTAGTGGCTTGCTCTCAACCCCCGACGACAGAACGGAGCGATGCAGACAACAATCAACGTATAAAATATTTCCTCACCAATGTTTGCATCCCGCGCCTCTCAAGGCATGTTCCTTTCGAAGAGGTAGTTCGAAAAGAGCAGCTAAAAAGTTATACGAATTGCAATATACAAGATTGCCCCACGTCATACTGTAGCTTTAATCCCACATTCGGCTGCATCGCATTCGAAAAAGATTTCTGTACAATTTCTATTCGAGGCTCTGGCGATTTCGATCAATTCGATAAAACAGTTGCGAATGTAGTTTCCGATGATCCAGATGGATGGCGCGTTGGCGAGCCCCGAAAAATTGGCGGTGTCGCTTACGGGCACGCCTATTGCAACACTGCCAATACCGCACGCATCGAGACATTCGGGGCTCGTCCAGATCAAATAACAAAAAGCCGAGCTCAATTCGACCAAACTCCCGAGTACGACGTGCGCGTCTCTTCGGTTTGGGGCCTTCATGTCGCCTGCCCACCCAAGAGCGCAGATGCGGTTCGATAGAACCCTTGCAAACCCCGGCCGCCGATGAAAATGATAGCTTTGACTATCACTCCGCAATCGCGCTAACTGGGTTTAATAGCCGCCCAGGACCCGCCCCATGCCCCACGGCCTGCTCTGCATCGGCCTCACCACGCTCGACGTCACCGCCCGGCCGATCGACGCCTTGCCTGAGCAGGAGACCACCGTTCTGGTCGATAGGATCGCCCTGTCGCCCGCCGGCACGGCTGCTGGGGCGGCGCTTGTCGCAGGGACCTTGGGCGTAGCGACCAGGCTGGCCTCGGCGGTCGGGGACGATCCGGCCGGGCGGCTGGTGCGCATGGTGCTGGAGGAGTACGGCGTCGACACCGCCCTGCTCCCCGCCCTCCCCGGCCGCACCACATCGACCACCGTCCTGGCGGTGGACAGCCAGGGGCGGCGGCCGAACTTCCACGCCCTGGGGGCCAGCATGGAGGCTGAGATCACCCCGGCGGTCGCAGAGGCGGCCCAAGAGGCGCGCTTCGTCCACTATGCCGGCGTCGGCGGGCCCAAGCTGAACGGGGGGCCGGGCGCGAGCCTGGTCGCGGCGGCCAAGGCGGCCGGGGCTGTGGTCACCTGCGACCTGATCTCGCCCCGCGGCAAGGTGATGGAGGAACTGGCCCTGCTCTTGCCCCACGTCGACTGGTTCATGCCGAGCGCGGTCGAGGCCCGCCAGCTGACCGGCCAGGATGACCTGGCCGAAGCCGCGGCCGCCTTCCGCCGGATGGGCGCCGGCGGCTGCATCTTCAAGGACGGGGCCAACGGCTCGATCGTGATCGACGCCGAGGGCTTGCGGCGCGTGCCCGCCCACGCCATCACCCCGGTGGACACCACCAGCTGCGGCGATTCCTATTGCGCCGGCTTCATCGCCGGCCTGGACCGGGGCTGGAGCGTCATCGAGGCCGCGCGCCTCGCCAGCGCCGTCTCCGCCCTGGTCGCCCGGGGCGTCGGCACGCTGGGCCTGTTGGACGGATTTGCGGGCGCCGAGCGGCTGATGCGCGAGGGGCCGCTTCGGGAGAACGTCGAATGAGCGACACCCGCTCGGAAGAAGCCCTGCGCGCCAATATCGTCCGGGTGATGCGGGCCATGGACCAGCGCGGCCTGAACCGCGGCACCTCGGGCAACGTCTCGGTGCGCTTCGGCGAGGGCCTGCTGGTCACGCCCAGCGGGGTCACGCCCGAAGACCTGACCGACGACGGCGTGGTCTATGTCGCCGCCGATGGCGGGAGCCCGGAGGGGTCGCTGAAGCCCTCCAGCGAGTGGCGCATGCACGCCGGCCTCTACGCCCGCCGCCCGGACGTGCACGCCGTGGTCCACTGCCACGCCCGCCACGCCACGATCCTCGCCTGCGCCGGCAGGCCGATCCCCTCGCTGCACTACATGGTCGGCGTCAGCGGCCGGCCCACCGTGCCCCTCGCCCCCTACCACACCTTCGGCACCGTCGAGCTGGCCGACGCCGTTGCCGAGGCCATGGACGGCGGCTATGCCTGCCTGATGGCCAACCACGGCCTGATCGCCGCCGCCCCCAAGCTCGACCGCGCCCTGGCGATCGCCGAGGAGATGGAGGAACAGGCCGCCGTCTATTGCGGAACCCTGGCCATCGGCGGTCCGGTATTGCTGTCCGAGGGCCAGATGGCCGAGGTGATGCAGCAGTTCAAAGGGTACGGGCAGAAGCGGTAGTTTTCCTTCCCCCCTTTGTGGGGGAAGGAGGGGCCCGCCCGCGCAGCGGGTGGGAGGATGAGGGGTCTTGCCGGCGGATGGTTTGACTGAGGATTCTTAGTCGCGCGGCTATCGCCGCGCGTCCCCTCATCCTCCCACGGCTTCGCCGCGGGCCCCTCCTTCTCCCACAACGGGGAGAAGGGTTTTAACCCCCATCCCCCAATCGGCACCGCCGCACCCACCAGTCCGGGCGCATGCGTTCGATGCGTTCGGCCAGGGTCTCGGCCTCGATGTCGCCGGCGCAGACGGCGAAGCAGGTGGCGCCGGAGCCCGAGACCCGCGCCATCAGGGTTTCCGGCTCGTCGCGCAAGGTCTCCAGCACGTCGCCGATCACCGGGGTCAGGGCCACGGCCGGCGCCTCCAGGTCGTTGCGGCAGGCGGCGAAGAACGCCGCCGCCTCCACCGCGTCCTCGAACGCCTCGGGCATGTCCGGCCGGTCGTCCGCGCCCGGCGCGCCGGCCTCGTCATAGGCGCGATAGACCGCCCCGGTGGGCGAAGGCGCGCGGGGATTGACCAGCACCGCGTCCAGCCGCGGCAGGGTCGGAGCCGGCGACAGCCGCTCGCCCCGCCCCTCGGCGACGACCGGCCGACAGCGGAAGCAGGCCGCCCCGTCGGCGCCCAGCTCGCTGGCTATGGCCTCCAGGCCGTCGTCATCGACCGGCAGGTCCAGGTGATCGCGCACCAGGCGCAGGGCCGCGCCGGCGTCACCGGTGCCACCACCGAGCCCGGCCGCGATCGGCAGGTTCTTCGAAAGGGTGATCCGCACCGGCTGCACAGGCCGCCGCGCCCGCGCGATCAGGGCCTGGACTGCGCGCAGCACCAGATTGTCCTCACCGGCGCTCAGGCCCTGGCCGAACGGGCCGTCGATGGCCAGAGACAGGGCCGAAGCCGGCTCCAGGGTCAGGCGATCGCCGACGTCGGCGAACACCATCAGGCTGGACAGGGGGTGAAACCCGTCCGGCTGCAGCCCGGCCACGTGCAGGTACAGATTGACCTTGGCCGGCGCGAAGGCCTCGGCCGCTACCGGGTGGGTCAACGCTGGGCCACCGAGGCGGGCGGCAGGGCCGGCTTGCCGCCGGGGGTCAGGCCGTATTGCAGCTTGGCCTCAACGTCGGTCTTGAGTTTGGCCTCGGGCTGCAGGGTCAGGACCAGCTGCCACTGGAAGCGGGCTTCGATCTTGCGTCCGGCCTGCCAATAGGCGTCGCCCAGGTGGTCGTTGATGTCCGGATCGGAGGGCTCGAGCTCGGTGGCGTGCTCCAGCTGCTCCACCGCAGGGCCATATTGGCCCAGGCGGTAATAGGCCCAGCCCAGGCTGTCGACCATGGCGCCGGAATCCGGCTTGCTGGCCACGGCCTTCTCGACCATGGCCTTGGCCTGCTCGAGGTTCTGGCCGCGGTCGATCCAGGAATAGCCGAGATAGTTCAAAACCTCGGACTCGTCCGGCTTCAGCTCCAGCGCCTTGCGGAAGTCCTTTTCCGCGCCTTCCCAGTGTCCGGCGCGGTCGAGGGCGATGCCGCGCATGTAATAGGCTTCCCAGCTGGCCCGGGGCCCCAGGTGGGCCAAAAGGGTGTCCATGGCCTTGGCCGACTCGTCGAACCGCTCGGAGGTCCTCAGCGCATCGGCCAGCTGGGCCAGGGCGTCGTCGTCATTGGGCGCGGCCTTGACCGTGTCCTGGGCGATTGCCAGCACCTTTTCGGCGTTGGCCGGCAGGTCGTAGGTCTGGATTAGCCGGCCGCGGGCGGCGACATAGTCGGCCGAGCCGGGCTGCACGTGCTGATAGGCTTCCCGCGCCGCCTCCACGTCCCCCGCCCCGTTCATCGCGTCGCCGACCAGGATCCAGGCCTCGTCGCGCTGGGGATCCAGCCGCAGCACCAGGCGCAGATAGGTCAGACCCAGCTCGGGCTGCTTTTCCGCCAAGAGGATCGCCGCCGGCGCCAGAAGGGCCTGGGCCGCGCCCTGGTTCAGGGTCGGCATGGGCGGCGCCGGTTGTCCGGCCGCGGCGTGGTCGCGGATCAGCTTGATGGTGTGGTTGTTGGCATCCCCCTTGAGCGAGGCGTCGCAGAGCGCAATGGCGTCGGCGGTGCGGCCGCGCCGCTGCAGGAACTCGGCATAGGCGCCAGTGGTGATGCCCGAGCCGTCGCCCTCGGCGATCAGCTTGCGGAAGGCGGCGTCGGCCTCGTCATAGTGCTTGGCCCGTTCCAGCAGCAGGGCCTGGTTCAGGCGCGAGAGCGAGTCCACCAGCCGGTCGCCGCGGGCTTCCGGCAGAGCCAGGGCGGCCTTCCAGTCGCCAGCCTCGGCCGCAGCCCAGGGCGCCAGCAGGAGCGAGGCCGCCCGATGCGGCGGCCCAAGGGGTTCACCCGCCAGCGTCGCCTGCGCGGTCTTGCCGTCGCCGCGCGCCAGGGCGTCGACCGCCTTGGTCAGCCGCCCCAGCCTCTGGCTGCCCAGCGAACCCTCGTCCGGCCCGGGCGCCAAGGTGGCGGCGCGGGGCACGTCCCCGGCGACCAGGGCGGCGGTGAAGGCGCGTTCCTTCAGCGAGCCGGTGACAGGATCGCGCGCCGCGGCTCTGGAGAAGAACTCCGCCGCCTGCTCGCCATTGCCGTGGTTCAGCGCCTCCTGCCCGGCCAGGAACAGGCCGTAGAGCGAGGCCTGGTCGCTGACCGGCGCCGGCCGCGCCTCGGCGGTCTCGCTGGGCCTCAGCCCCGCCACCTGCAACGAGGACGGCGCGCTGGCGCAGGCCGCCAGGGACAGGGTCGCCAGGGCGGCCAGCGAGGCGTTGAGGAGCAGGCGGGTCTTGGTCATCCGGGCAAATTCGCCGGTTTCCGAGGCGGCTTCAAGGCGCCCCGACCGTTTTGACCGGCTACGATTGTCGCATCGCAGCCGGTCAAAACGGTCGAATCCCACTCAAAAATGGCGCCGCCTCCACGCCAAACCGGCCTCCACTTTGGCTGTCGGCGCCACGCAACGCAGGCGTCACATGTTCGGGTAATTCGGGCCGCCGCCGCCCTCCGGCGTTGTCCAGTTGATGTTCTGCGAGGGGTCCTTGATGTCGCAGGTTTTGCAGTGGACGCAGTTCTGGGCGTTGATCTGGAACTTAGGATTCTGGCCCGCCTCGTCGTACAGCACCTCATAGACTCCCGCCGGGCAGTAGAGCCGCGCCGGCTCGCCATATTTCGGCAGGTTGATCGAGATCGGGACCGAAGGGTCCTTCAGCTTCAGGTGCGCCGGCTGGTCTTCCTCGTGATTGGTGGCCGAGAGGAACACAGACGACAGCTTGTCGAAGCTGATCACCCCGTCGGGCTTGGGATAGACGATCGGCTGGTAGTCCTTGGCCAGGCCCGTCGAAGCCGCGTCGGTCTTCTCGTGCTTCAAAGTGCCGAAGAAGGAGAAGCCGCCCAAAAGCGTCGTGCACCACATGTCGAAGCCACCCAAGGCCATGCCCACCAGGGTGCCGAACTTGCTCAAGAGCGGCTTGGCGTTGCGGACCTGCTTCAGCTCCTTGGCGACCCAGGAAGCGTGATAGGCGGCTTCGTATTCCACCAGATCGTCGCTGGCGCGGCCGGCCTGCACGGCCTTGAACGCCTCCTCCGCGGCCAGCATGCCGGTCTTCATGGCGTTGTGGCTGCCCTTGATACGCGGCACGTTCACAAAGCCCGCCGAGCAGCCGATCAAGACCCCGCCCGGGAAGGACAGCTTGGGGATCGACTGCATGCCGCCCTCGGTGATCGCCCGCGCGCCATAGGCGATGCGCTTGCCGCCTGCCAGGTTCGGCTTCACCGACGGATGCTGCTTGAAGCGCTGGAACTCGTCGAAGGGCGACAGGAAGGGGTTCTTGTAGTTCAGGTGCACCACAAAGCCGATGGACACATAGTTGTCCCCGAAGTGGTACATGAAGCTGCCGCCGCCGGTCTTGTCGTCCAGCGGCCAGCCCAGGGTATGCACCGCCAGGCCCGGCTTGTGGTTTTCCGGCGGGACCTGCCACAGTTCCTTGATGCCGATGCCGAACTTCTGCGGGCTCTTGCCCTCGGTCAGGTTGAACTTGGCCTGCAGCATCTTGGCCAGCGAGCCGCGCACGCCCTCGGCGATGAAGGTATATTTGGCGTGCAGCTCCAGGCCGGGCTGATAGTCGGGCTTGTGCTCGCCATCCTTGGCGACGCCGAACACCCCGGCGACCACGCCCTTGACCGAGCCGTCCGCGTTGAACACCAGGTCCGAGGCGGCCATGCCCGGATAGATCTCGACGCCCAGGCCCTCGGCCTGCTCCGCCAGCCAGCGGCACACATTGCCCAGCGAGGCGATGTAGTTGCCGTGGTTGTGCATGAACGGCGGCATGGCGAACATCGGCAGGCTGAGTTCGCCGGCCGGGCCCAGCAGCAGGAACTTGTCCTTGGTGACCGGGGTCTCCAGGGGCGCGCCCATGGCCTTCCAGTCGGGGAACAGTTCGCTCAGCGCCTTGGGATCGATCACCGCGCCCGACAGGATGTGGGCGCCGACTTCGGAGCCCTTTTCCAACAGCGCTACCGAGATCTCCGAGCCGGCCTCGGCGGCCAGCTGCTTCAGGCGGATCGCGGCCGCCAGGCCAGCGGGACCGCCGCCGACGATGACCACGTCATATTCCATCGCCTCGCGTTCGAGCTCGTCGCTCATGGCCTCATCGTCCCCCAGCTTGCCCGCTTGCCGCGGACATTTGAATCCTCGCCCGTCTTATTCGAAGTTGACGTTTGAGCGGTCAAGGGCAATCCCTTGAATGAGTTCGCCGGAGCCCCGTCAAAACCTTGTCCTTCGCCGCCATCGACCCGCGCGCCGCCGAGAGCCTGCTGGCCTTTTGGGCCGAGGCCGGCGTGGACCAGGCCTATGCCGACGAGCCGGTCGACCGCCTGGCCGAGGCCCTGCGCCCGCGGCTGGCCACGCCCGCCCATGCGCCCGCTCCGGCCGCGCCCGCAGCCGCCCCGGCCCCCGACATCGCCGAGGCCATAGCCGACGCCCGCCGCCTGGCCGCCGAGGCCAAGGACCTGGCCGACCTCGCCGCCGCCATCGCCGCCTTCGAAGGCTGCCCGCTGAAGCGCGAGGGCGCGCGCCAGGCCGTGTTCGCCCGGGGCGCGCCGGACGCGCCGGTGATGATCATCGGCGAGGCCCCTGGCGCCGAGGAAGACCAGCAAGGCGCGCCCTTCGTCGGCCGCGCCGGCAAGCTCCTGGACCGCATGGTCGCCGCAGCGGGGCTGGAGGGCCGGGTGTTCATCACCAACACCGTCTATTGGCGCCCGCCCGGCAACCGCACGCCCAGCCCCCAGGAGCAGATGATCTGCGCCCCGTTCCTCGAGCGGGCCATTGAGCTGGTGTCGCCGAAACTGTTGCTGCTGGTCGGCGGAGCCTCGGCCAAGTCGGTGCTGCAGCGAAGCGAGGGCATCCTGACCCTACGCGGCCGCTGGTTCGACTGGCGCCCCGAAGGCGGCCAGCAGGCCATCCCCGCCCTGCCGACCCTGCACCCGGCCTTCCTCCTGCGCCAGCCGGCGGCGAAGAAGAAGGCCTGGGCGGACCTTCTGACCCTGACCGAGCGCCTGGACCGGCCCGAGCGGCCGGGCGCCTAGCCCCCGCCGACGAGGATCCTGGCCTCGATCGGTCGCGCGCCTGCGCCCTGCCCCGTCCAGCGACGGGTGGAGATCAAGAGGCCATGTTCCGGCGTGACGCGCCCCAGCCACCGTGCGCCGAAATTGGCCCAGCCCTCGGCCAGCCTCGCCCCAGCGCCGTCCTTGGCATAGTTCAGCCGGAACCAGCCCGCGGCCTCGGGATGGCGGCTGATGTGGCCGCGTGCCGCGGCCTCCCAGTTCATCTGCAACCGCACCCCGGCCGGCAGCACCAGCAGCCACGGCTGGCGCGCCGAGGCCGTCGCCGCGTCCAGGCTCTCGACAATCCGCGCCCCGGCGTCATCGGCCACGACGAGCGCCTCGCTGTTTCCGACGCCGACCACCAGGAGTTCGCGCACGAACCCGTCTATGGCCGCCGGCGTAAGGCTGGCGAGGGTCGCGGCGAGGCCGTCCGTTTCGGATATGTCGGTAACAATGGCGCTGATCACAGGCGCATCAAACGGCCAAGTCAGCTCGCGTCAAGATATGTTCTTGCTTTGTTCGTTCCGCAAGCCTATTCTCTCCCCATGCCCGACATGCCGGCCAGCTTCCGCGGCAGGGCCTCGAAGTCCAATGACAGCGGACGTTTCGAAGCCCTGACCCGCGCCCCGTTCGACGACGGCTGGGACGACGCCGACGAACGGCCGGACCGGCTGGACACCACCCTGACGCCCGAGGCGGCGCGGCGGATCATCAGCCGCAACGACAGCCCGGACATCGGTTTCGACCAGTCGATCAACCCCTATCGCGGCTGCGAGCACGGCTGCATCTATTGCTACGCCCGCCCCAGCCACGCCTATGTCGGCCTCTCCCCCGGGCTCGACTTCGAGACCAGGCTGTTCTTCAAGCCCGAGGCCGCCAAGCTGCTGGAAAAGGAGCTGTCGCGGCCGGCCTACCGGCCGAGCTTCATCCAGCTGGGCGCCAATACCGATCCCTACCAGCCGATCGAAGCCAAGCTGCGCATCACCCGCCAGATCCTCGAAGTTTTGGCGCGCTTCCGCCACCCGGTGGGGGTGACCACCAAGAACGCCCTGGTGGCGCGCGACATAGACATCCTGGGGCCCATGGCCGCGGACAACCTGGCGATGGTCGCCGTCTCGGTGACCACCCTCGACCGCAAGCTGGCCCGGGCCATGGAGCCCCGCGCCTCCACGCCCGAGCGCCGCATCGACGCCATCCGCAAGCTCAGCGCCGCCGGCGTGCCGACCGCGGTCGGGGTGGCGCCGATCATCCCCGGCCTGACCGATCACGAGCTGGAATCGATCCTGGAGCGGGCGGCCGAGGCCGGGGCGGCCATGGCCTACTACACGGCCCTGCGCCTGCCGCGTGAGATCAAGGACCTGTTCCGCGAATGGCTGGCGGCCGAGCAGCCCGACCGCGCCGGCCGGGTGATGTCGCTGGTGCGCCAGATGCGCGGCGGCAAGGACTATGACCCGCAGTGGAACCTGCGCATGCGGGGCGACGGGCCCATAGCCGACCTGATCAGCACTCGCTTCCACCTGGCGTGCAAGAAACTGGGCCTGAACAGTCGCAACCGCCGGACCATGGATCTGTCGCTGTTTCAAATCCCCGGCAGGGCCACCAACCAGCTGGACCTGTTCGGATAGGGCCCCTACCCCGCCGTCTTGGGCTTCAGCTTGATCTCATAGAGGTGCGGCCAACGCTTGCCGGTGACGAACAGCCGGTGGCCGGTCTTGTCGTAGGCGATGCCGTTCAGGACATTGTCCGGGTCGTGCGGCTCGGATGTCTCAGGCAGGCCGGACAGGTCGATCCAGGCCTTCACCTGGCCGGTCCCGGGATCGATGCGGGCGATATAGTTGGTCTGCCAGACATTGGCGTAGATCTCGCCATCGACCCATTCCAGCTCGTTCAGATTGGCGATCGGCTGGTCGCCTGACGCCACCCGGATCTGGCGGACCTCCTTCAGGCTCTTGGGGTCGAGCACATGCAGCACCGGCGAGCCATCGCTGAGGATGATGTCCTTGCCATCCTGGGTCATGCCCCAGCCCTCGCCCGAATAGCGGAACTGCTGCTTGACGGCGAAGGTCTTCAGGTCGCGGCGAAAGCCGATCCCGTTCTTCCAGGTGACGCTGATCAGCTGGTCAGCGAAATTGACGATCCCCTCGCCGAACAGCGATGGCGGCAGGGTCACCTGGCGCACGACCGCGCCGGTCTCCAGCTTGACCTTGCGGATATAGGAGGTCCCGTACTGGCCGGTGCTCTCATAGAGAAAGCCGTTCAGATAAAGCAGCCCCTCGGTATAGGCCTTGGGGTCGTGCGGATAGGCGTGGACCACCTCGAAACCATAGGCCGGCGCCTGCGCGGCCTGGGCCGGTTGCGCCGCCATGGCGAGGCTGATCGCGACCCCGGCCGCGGCAAGCTTCATCAACCCCATCCGCTCGACATCCTTTGCGTGAGAGCCGCGCACCTTAAGGGCGGCTCAGCGGGAAAACACCCCCACCAATTCCACATGCGGCGACCAGAGAAACTGATCGACCGGCAGCACCTCTCTCAGAGTGAAGCCGGCGTCGATCAGGATGCGGGCGTCGCGGGCGAAGGTCGCCGGATTGCAGGAGACGCCAACCACCAGCGGAACCTTGGAGGCGGCGATCTCGCGCGCCTGCTCCATAGCCCCGGCGCGCGGCGGGTCGAACACCACCGCGTCGATCTTCTTCATCTCGCTGGCCAGGAACGGCCGGCGGGACAGGTCCCGCGCCTCGGCGGTGATCGCTTTCAGGCCCGGTGCGCTGGCGGTGGCGCTGGAGAGCGCCCGCACCGCCGGCGCGGCGGAATCGGCGGCATAGACCGGCGCCAGTTCGGCCAGGCGGAAGGTGAAGGCGCCGACGCCGCAGAACAGGTCCGCGATCCTCCCCGCGCCCTTCACCGCCTGCACCGCATAGGCGGCCATGGCGGCCTCCGCCTCCGCCACCGCCTGCAGGAACGAGCCCGGCGGCAGGGCGACGATCGCCGGCCCCACCCGCACCATCGGCTGGCGCTCTTGATAGATCACCTCGCCCGCCAGGCTGACCCGGGCCATGTCCGCCTCTCGCGCCGCCTCGGCCGCCCGCATCCGGGCGTCGGCCGACAGCCCGCCGCTCTTGCGCTCGACCCCGGTGACGTCGATGTCCAGGCCGGTCTGGCTCAGCGTCACGTGCAGGGTCGGCGCCGACTTGGGATGCTCGAAGAAGGCGCCCGCCAGTCGCCGCAGCGCCGGAAAGGCCGCGACCAGCCGTGGATCGGCCACCGGGCAGGCCTCGATCTCGACCAGCCGCCAGGACTTGCGCGCCTTGAACCCGATCGAGACCCGGCCGCCTTCGCGGCGGGCATGCAGGGCCAGACGCCGACGGGTCCCCGGCCGCGCCTCGAAGGCCGGGGCGAAGTCGGTCTCGATCCGCTCGCGGGCCAGGGTCTTGCGGATATGATCGACCTTCCAGGCCAGATAGGGCCCGTCCGCCCAATGCTGCAGGGAACAGCCGCCGCAGTGGCCGAAGTGGCGGCAGGCAGGCTCGACGCGATCCGGGCTCGCCTGCAGCACCGCCTCGATTTCGGCGCGATCGCCGCTCACCCTCGCTCTTATGGTCTCTCCCGGCAGGCTCAGCGGCGCGAACACCGGTCCGGCGGCCAGGCCGTCTCCCTGGGCCCCCATGGCCTCGATGGTCAGGTCGCGAAGGCCGGCGGTCGGGGTTACGGTCAAAACAGGCTGCTCCGAATACGGCCGAACCTGAGGTCCGGCGGCGCGAACATGAACGAAGATGAACAGCGCCCTCAAGTTCCGTTCAGGCTTGACTTGAGATGCTGCGACCATGGACAGGGTCGATGGGCCTCCATCGAACAGGGGAACTAGCAGAAACATGCGCGCTTTACTCGCTTTAGCCGTCACCGCCGCCGTCGCCGGGACGCCGATCGGCGCCGCCTTCGCCCAGGGCTACGGCCCCGGCCCCTGGCGGCCCTATGCCGATTACGGCCGCGATCCGTGCCACGAAGCCAAGCATGAGGCGGGCGAACGCGGCGTGGTCACCGGCGGCCTCTTGGGCGCCCTGGCCGGCTCGCTCCTTGGCGGCCGCCACCACCGGGTCGCCGGCGCGGTGGTCGGCGGCGCGGCCGGCGCCGTGGTCGGCTCCAACGTCGCCCGCAACAACGTCCGCTGCGTCGCCTACCCCTATGGCTACCACCCGCACCCCAGCTGCCGCTGGGTCGTTCAGGACGGCCACGGCTTCGAAGTCTGCCGCGCCCCGGACGGCGTGTGGCGGCCTTGGCGCGACCACTACTGAACCTTGGCCCCGCCAGACCGTTTGAATTTCAGGAGTAAACCATGACCAACACCAGGATCGGCAAGTTCTTCCTCAGCGGAGCCGCCGCCGCCATGACCCTCAGTTCGGTCATGATCGTCCCCGCCTCGGCTTCGGCGCAGAGCTACGACCAGCCGCCACCGCCCCCGCCAGCCTACAACCAGCCCTACCAGGACCCCTGCCAGCAGCAGAAGACCAACCGGGAGGTCGCCGGCGGCCTTCTGGGCGGGATCGCCGGGGCGGTGATCGGCTCGAACGTCGCCCGCGGCGGCGGCCGAACCGGTGGAGCGGTGATCGGCGGCGTCGCCGGCGCGGCCCTCGGGGCCAATGTCGGCGCCCATTCCGGCGACGGCTGCCAGTCCGCCACCTATCAGGATACGCCCCCGCCGCCGCCCCCACCCCCGCCGCCCTCGGGCGACTACTACGCGCCCCCGCCGCCAGCCATGGCCGACCAGGGCGCCTATGCACCGCCGCCTGAAGAATGCGGCACGGCCGAGGTGCGCATCTATTTCCCGGACGGCACCAGCGAGCGTCACCCCCAGCGCGCCTGCCGTGACAGCTACGGGCGCTACCACCTGGTCCACCGCCAGGACTGATCGGGATCAGAGGCGCTCGGTTTCGTTTCGGCGAGGCCGGGCGTGATCTCGTTCAGGCCTTCGTGGCCCAGATCAGATGCTCGACGGCGCCGTCGCCGCCACGGATCGGGCTTTCCTCGCGCGCCCGAACCATCCAACCCTCGCCCACCAGCCAGTCGGCGACGGCCTGAACCGCTCCGGCGCGCGCCTCCGGGTCCCGCACGTTCCCGCCCTTGCCGATCTTGTCCGGCCCGACCTCGAACTGCGGCTTGACCAGGGCGACCAGGTCGGCGCTTTCAGCCACCAGGCGAAGGCCCGCGCCCAAGACCTTGGCCAGGCTGATGAAACTGGCGTCACAAACCACCAAAGTCGGCGGTTCTGTGATCTCCGCGGTGGTCAGGGCCCGCGCATCCACGCCTTCCAGGTTCACGACTCGCGGATCGGCGAGCAGCTTCGGATGCAGCTGTCCGTGGCCGACATCGACAGCGAACACCTTCGCCGCGTCCCGCGTCAGGCAGACCTCGGTGAAACCACCCGTCGAGGCGCCGACGTCCAGCACCGTCCGCCCAGCGACCGTGATCGGCCAGATCGTCAGGGCGTGATCGAGCTTCAACCCGCCGCGGCCGACCCAAGGATGGGCCGGCTTCGCGACGATCTCGGCGCCCGCGTCCACCAGTTCGGCCGGCTTGGCCAGAACCCGCCCATCGACCGCGACCCGCCCCGCCTCGATGGCGGCGCGCGCCTTGGCCCGGCTCTCGAACAGGCCCCGCTCGACCAGCAACAGATCCGCGCGCCGTCTTTCCATGGCGCGGCTTCAGACCATGACAGGTGCAGGCAGGCCCATAATTCCGCTCATCCCGGCGAATGCCGGGACCCAGATCATAAAGCTCCGACTTTCTGGGCTTTTCATAGGACCTAGCACCCGCTGACTGCGCCATACGATCTGGGTCCCGGCATTCGCCGGGATGAGCGGTGTATTGTCTTTCTCAAACCGATTTCAACGCGCTCTAGCCGCCTCAGGCGTCCAGGAACAGCTTCTTCAGCTCGTTCTTCATGATCTTGCCGTTGGCGTTGCGCGGCAGGGTCTCGTGCCAGAACAGGATCCGCACCGGCACCTTGAACGCCGCCAGCCGCTCGGCGACGAAGCCGCGCAGCTCGGCCTCGCTCGCTTCGGCGCCCGGCTTCAGCGTCACCACCGCCCCCGGCTCCTCGCCTAGCGTCTTGTGCGGGATGCCGACCAGGGCCGCGTCCATCACCGCCGGATGGTCGTAGAGGACGTTCTCGACCTCGATGCAGTAGATGTTCTCGCCGCCGCGGATCAGCATGTCCTTGGCCCGGTCGATGATGTAGCAGAAACCCTCGGCGTCCAGCCTCGCCAGGTCGCCGGTCTTGACCCAGCCGTCGACGAAGGTCTGGGCGGTGGCCTCGGGCTTGTTCCAATAGCCCTTCACCACCTGCGGCCCCTTGCACCACAGCTCGCCCACCTCGCCGATCGGCAGCTCGCGATCGCCCTCGACGCTCATGATCTTCAGGTCGGTGACGGCCACGGCCGGGCCGCAGCTGTCGGGGCGGTTCTGGTAGTCCTCGGCCCCATGGTTGGTGGCTGTGGCCGAGGTCTCGGTCATGCCCCAGCCATTGCCCGCCTGCGACTTGGGGAAGGTCTCGACGATCCTGCGCACCAGCTCGGGGGCTGAGGGCGCGCCGCCATAGGCCACGCTCTCCAGCGACGACAGGTCATAGTTGCCGCGCGCCGGATGCTCGATCAGTTGCCAGGCGATGGTCGGCACGCCGCCGGCCATGGTCACCCGCTCGCGCTCGATCAGCTCGAAGGCGCGCACCGGCTCCCATTTGTGCATCATCACCACCTTGCCGCCGCCGAACAGGGTCGGGTTCAAGACGGCGAAGCAGCCGGTGGCGTGGAAAAACGGCACCGACAGCAGGGAGGAGCGTTGCGGCGCGTTCGGGTCGGGGGCCGGCGGGGTCTCGCCGCGACGCAGGAAGGCCCGCGCGGCGATGCTGCCCGCGGCCATGATGTTGGAATTGATGTTGCGCTGGGTCGCCAGGGCGCCCTTGGGCTTACCGGTGGTGCCCGAGGTGTAGAAGATGGTGGCGTCGTCGTCGGGATGAATCTCGACCGCCGGCAGAGGCTGGTCCGGCAGCTTCATCCAGTCGTTGGTCCCGCCCAGCACGCTCTCCAGGCGGATCACCTCGGGATGGCTGACCTCCTCAACCTGGCGGCTGACATAGACCGTTTTCAGCTCCGGACAATTCGGCAGATGCTCGAAAATCCGGCCCAGGCGTTCGGCGTCGACGATCGCCACCTTGGTCCCAGAATCGACCAGGCCGTATTCCAGCTCCGGCCCGGTCCACCAGGCGTTCAGCGGGGTCACGATCGCCCCGATCGAGGCGGCGGCGTAGAAGGCGACCGGCCATTCCGGCAGGTTGCGCATGATCACCGCCACCCGGTCGCCCTTGACCACGCCCTTGGACTGCAGTTCGCGGGCGAAGGCCGAAACCGCGCGATAGAAGGCCTCGAAGCTGGCCCGCTCGTCCTCATAGACCAGGAAGATGCGCTGGTCGCCAAAGGCGCGGGCGGCCTCGACCACATCGCGCAAGGCCGGCGGGGCGTTCTTCCACGAGCGCGTCGGCACGCCGCGGATGGTCAGCTCCTCCATCTCGAACGGCATGCCCGGCGCGGTCAGGATCGCGTGGGCCTGGGCGATCGACATGGCCGGCCAGGCGGGCTTGGCCGCCGAAGGGTTATTCGCGGTCGTTTCGGCGGCTTCGGTCATGCGGCTCTCCCGGTACTGCGGCGTCGCTTACGACGCGCTCTTGTTCCTAAGTGAACAAGCATAACCTGAGAGCGGATGCAAACCTCGCCGGGTCAGCCCACCGTCGCCAGCCGCGCGAGGGCGGCTTCCAACTTGGCCTTGGCCGCCTGGGCCTCGGCGAG